>JAYVRN010000033.1:0-8926 GCA_043776275.1 Myxococcales bacterium
AACGGAGGCGGCGGGCTGATCTCGACCCCGTTCGCCGAGAACTCGACGCGCGGCACGCTGCGGAGCGCGGCATCGGGGGCGCGCGCGAGATCGCGCAGCATCCACCCGAGGTCAGGATCTTCCGACGCGCTCACCGGTCCCTATCGTAGCCGGATCACGGGCACTTCATGAAGGTGCCGTCGCCCCCGAGCGCATCGAGCTGGATCGGCCCGTTCGAGACACGCTTGACGATCCACTCGCGCGCCTGGCAGTACGGCCGGCCGGGGATCTCGAGCAGCGCCCAGCCGCGCTTGTACTTGTTCTTCCCCTTGTTGACTCGATAGTAGTCGTAGTTCGAGTCGCGCTTCACCCAGGTCTTCTCGTCGAACACGTTCCAGGCGTTGTACGACGTGCCGATCTTGCGGATCTTGACGCCCTTGATCTCCTTGGCCCACGCGGCCTTCGCGACGGCCTCGGCCGCGCCGTCCTTGAACGGCGGCGCCTCGAACGAATTCGTCGTGCCGTCCTTGTCGATCTTGGCCTTGAGCTCTGCGCTCTTCGCGAAGATCCGCTCCCACGCATTGGCGGGCATCGCCTCCCCGATCTCGGCGAGCCGCGGCCCCCAGTTCTTGTTGGCGACCGCAACCCACTTCGCGGTCTCGAACAGCCGCTGCTGGGTGAGCTCGTCGAAGTCCTTCTGCGCGCCATCGGCGATCTTCTGCGCGGTCACCAGCATGTCGTCGATGTAGAGCCCGACGCCGTTCATGATCATGCCGAGCCGGGCCTTCTGGATCAGCTTGTCGCCCATCTCCGCCATGGCGCAGATCGCCACCGGATACTCGTTGATGAAGCCCTTGTTGAACGGCTTCACCGGATCGGAGAGCGGGCCGTGCTTCTTGCAAACCACGCGGACCGCCTCGTAGCCCTCCTTCGCGGCGCGCCGTGCCGCCGGGCTATCGGAGACCCCGGTCCCGGCGCCGCCGTTGAGCGAGGGGTCATAGATCTGTGCGAAGTCGTGGATGAAGTTGAGGCCGACCTGCGGGATCTCGGCGATGAACGCTCGCCGCTTCTGATCCCACGCGCGCTCCGCCTGCTCGGCCTTGGCCTTGCCGGCCTCGGCCTCGGCGGCCCCCTTGAGGAACGCGGTGGCCGCGGCGGTCAGGTCGCGACAGAACGGCACCAGCTCGTCGTACGCGCGCTGCAGCTTCTGGGCGCGCTCGGTCTGCCGGATCTTGGCGTCCACGCGGGGGAAGATCGCGGTGAACCGTTCGAGCGGGTGGCCGCACGAGACGGGCCCGCCTTCGACGGTCCGCGCGGTGGTCCCAGGTGCGATCTGCTTGCCATCCCACCAGGTCGGCCTGGTGTAGTGATCGAACGCGTACTCGATCTCCCGCAGCTTGTCGTTCTGCTGGTCGGTCCAGTAGTCCGCGCGGGCGGGGCGCGACGCGAGAGGTACGGCAAGGAGGGCGGCAAGCAGGGCCAGAACAGACAAGCGCATATCCGCCTAGTGCAGGCTCGCGACCAGATGTGACAGGCCGCGGAGGATGTTCGGTCACATCCGCACCCGGGCCCCGATCCCACGTAAACTCCAAGGATGTGGCGAGCAGTGGTCTTGCTCGGGGTGGTGGCCTGCGTCGAGCCATCGCTCGTGTCGTGCCCGGGGAGTGACCTCCTCTGCCCGGTCGGGCTCGCGTGCGACGAGGTTCATCACACCTGCGTCACCGACGAGCAGCTGGAGAGCTGCGTCGGGCTGACCGACGGGATGACGTGCCTGGTGGGCGGCTCGCTCGGCTATTGCGCCGACGCCGTCTGCCTGCCGATCGTCTGCGGCAATGGCACGCTCGATCGCGCCGAGGTCTGCGACGACGGCAACCTCGTCTCGAACGACGGCTGCAACGCCACCTGCAGCTCGAACGAGACCTGCGGCAACGGCGTCATCGATCCGATCACGGGCGAGCTGTGTGACGACGCCAATCGCCTGGATGGGGATGGCTGCGATTCGCGGTGCAGACCCGAGCAGGAGACCTGGACGATCAAAGGGGCGGCGCTGCACTCCAACTCCACCCCCGGCCAGCTGGTCTACGACGTCGCCCGGCACCAGATGCTCTACGTGACCGACGGCACGACCTGGCGCTGGGATGGCACGCGCTGGGCGATGATCACCGCGCCCGGGTTGCCCTACGACTGGGCGTGGAGCTTCGTCGTGTACAACGCCGATCGCCAGACGGTGGTGTTCATCGGTCACACGCAGACCGCAGGTGTCGGCCGCGAAGAGGTCTACGAGTGGGGCGGCACCAGCTGGACGCGCGTGGTCACCACCTCGTCGCCGAACCTGTCGCAGCCGGTCGTCACCTATGATCCGGTGCGGCACCTCCTGCTGGTGGCTCAGCTCGGGAGCACGATCACGCCGCTGTGGACGCTCGACCTCGCGACCGGGACCTGGGTGGCGAAGCCCTCGATTGGCCAGATCTTCTCGTACCGGGGCGGCTTCGCATTCGATGTGGTGCGCGGCGTCGCCGTCCTCGTGAGCGAAGACGGCAAGGTCTTCGAATGGAACGGGATCGCGTGGACGACGATCGTCGCCGCGCCGCCCGTCGCGACGGGGTGGGGCGTGAGCTTCGACCCGCGCGTCGGTGCCGTGATCGTCGTCGGCGGTGCCACACCTTCGAACAAGATCGCGAAGTGGACGGGCGCCGCGTGGGTCACGCTCGCCGACACCTTGCCGAGCCCCCGCAACATTCCGGAGGTCGCCTTCGATCCCGATCGCAATCGTCGGATCGTGTTCGGGGGCAGCCCTCAGAACGCCAGCTATCCGCTGCTCGGCGACGTGTTCGAGTTCGACGGCACGGCGTGGCAACACCTCGACAGCGATGCGCCGCCGGAGTTCGACGACTTCGGCCGCCTCAGCTACACCTACGATCCGGCGCGCCGCACCCTGGTCCAGTTCGGCGGTGTGGGCGGCGCGACCTCCGGCTGGCTCGACGTCTGGACGCGCACCGACGACCGCTGGCACCACCAGGCACCGTCACCGATCCCGTACCAGAACAGCGCGCTGGCCGCGGCGTACGATCCGGTGCGAGGTGGCATCGTGGTCAACGCGGGAGACGCCAGCACGTGGCTCCTCGACGGCGAGCAGTGGCGGAACCTCGAGGCCGCCGGCACCAGCGACGCGCAGGGCATGGTGGCGATGGCCTACGATCCGATCCGCCGCGCGATGGTGGGGCTCGACGGCCTCATGACGTGGTCTCTCGGCGCCGATGATCGCTGGCACATGCTCGCGGTGTGGCCCGCTCCGACGGTGTACCTGACCCTCGCCTTCGACGCGCGTGCCGGCCGCCTGGTGGCCGCGGCGAACATGGATGTGTACGAGCTCGCGGATACGGCGTGGAGCCCGACGCTGTCGCCGGGGTCGTACTACCGGGTCGTCGAGGATCCACGTCGTGGCACGGTCAACTTCGTGCGCGGCACGGGTTCGCTGTGGGAGCGCGTCGCAGGCGCGTGGTTCGAGCACCCGGCCCTCCCGATCGGGACGAACGGCAGCGTCAGCTTCGCGCCGATCGAAGGCACGTTGCTGCTGATCGGGACGGTCCGCAATGCACGGCTGTTGTTCGAGCGTACGTTCGTGGGCAGCGCGCCGCGCGAGGCCTGCACCGGCGCCGACGAGGATGGTGATCAGCTGATCGACTGTGCCGATCCAGATTGCTGGTGGTCCTGCACGCCCACGTGTCCACCCCGCGCGAGTTGCCCGTGAGCCGCGCCCTCGCGCTGCTCGTGCCCTTCGTCCTGTTCGCAGGGTGCCTCGAGGCCCAGCTCGTTCCTTGTGGCAGCGATCTGCTGTGCCCGGCCACCAAGGTCTGCGATCTCGCGCACTCGATCTGCGTCGACCCGAGTCAGCTCGAGAGCTGCGCAGGGATGCCCGACGGCGCGGCATGCAATGCCGGTGGCAGCGTCGGCGAGTGTCGCGACCAGGTGTGCTTGTTCGCGGTGTGCGGCGATCACTTCGTCGAGCCGGGCGAGGCCTGCGACGACGGGAACCTCGTCAACGGCGATGGGTGCAATGCGAGCTGCACGTCGACGGAGGTCTGCGGCAACGGCACCGTCGATCTCGCCCGCGGTGAGAGCTGCGACGATGCGAACCAGATCTCGGGCGACGGCTGCGATTCGCGATGCCGTCCCGAGCAGCTCCGCTGGACGCTCGAGGGCGTGGGTCCGCTGTACCAGACGACGAGCGGGCACATGGCCTTCGATCCCGCTCGGCGACAGCTCCTCTACGTGGCGGACGGCATCACCTGGAACTGGGACGGGACCCGCTGGTCGCTGCTCTCCACGAGTGATCTCCCGCAGATCGATTGGCAGTGGTCACGGCTCGTGTTCGATGCCGATCGAGGCAAGGTCGTGCTCGTCGGATCGACCGTGATCCCGTCCACCGTGAATCAGGTCTGGGACTGGGATGGGACCACCTGGACCCCGATCCCCACCGCCGCGGCCCCCGTGTTCGGGGCCGCCTCGCACGTGGTCCATGACCGCGCTCACCACGTGCTGTTGCTGATCCAGGTAGGGGCCGTCGGAGCGCAGTCCGGCTACTTGATGTGGGCCCTCGATCTGGCGACCGGCGCCTGGACCCAGCAGCCCTCGATCCTGGTCGGCTCGTTCGGCAACGGCTACGACGCCGCCGGCTACGACCAGGCGCGTGCGCGGACGGTGCTGATGAGGCAGGAGACCACCGTCACGACGTACGAGTGGAACGGCACCGCCTGGTCGGCCCCGCAGACCGCACCGCTCTCGTACAACCCGCGCACCGTGATCTACGATGGCCAGCTCGGCGCGCTGATCGCGGTGGGCAGCGACGTTGCGAAGTGGACGGGCACCACGTGGACGGTGCTCCCGGCGGAGACCTTGCCGAGCGTTCGGTCGCGGCCCGAGGTCGCCTATGACACGGAGCGACAGCGTCGCATCGTGTTCGCCGGGCTGATCGGCGGATCGCGGCTCGACGATGTCTACGAGTGGGATGGTGCGCAGTGGTCGTTGCGCGGCGACTTGCCCTCGCCGTACGAGGACTTCGAGCTCGTGTATGACACCAGGCGCCGGCGCCTGGTCCACTACGGTGGACGCACGGTGCTCGGGGCGACGTTCGCGACGACGACGTTCTCGTATGACGGCACGTGGCATCGTCTCGCGCCATCACCGATCAACTCGCAGATGAATCCGGCGCCGACGCCTCTCGCCTACGATCCGATCCGCGATGCCGTCGTGATGAGCGGTCCCGACAAGAGTACGTGGCTGTTGCGCGGCGACGCCTGGGAGATGCTCGAAGCGCCGGGGACGAGCCTGGTCGCCGGTGCCCGCGCGATGGCCTTCGATCCGCGGCACGGGCGCGTGATCGGTGTGATCGCCCCTGGGGGCGGGGGCGGCACTTACGAGCTGCGGAGCGACACCGATCACTGGACGATGATCCCCGGCACCCCCCTGCTCAATTCACTCGGGACCTCCGCCTTCGATGCGCGCACCGGCGAGATGGTGATGTGTTCGTTCGTGGGCATCACGCGCTACGACGGTCAGGCGTGGGCCGCCACCGTGTCGCCTGGGACCAGCTACACCATCTTCGCGGATCAGCGCCGCGGCACCGTCGAGGTGGTGTCCGCCACGCGGAGCTCGTACGAGCGGATCGATGGGGTCTGGTACGAGGGTGGCAAGCTCCCGGTCTCGGTCGATGGACGCGCGTACTACGCTGCCGACACCGGCGAGGTCGGTGTGATCGGCATGCTCGGTCGATACGCACGCGTGATCGCGCACCGGCGATGGGTCGGGGAGGCACCGCTCGATGCCTGTCGCGGTGGAGATGACGACGGCGACGGCGAGATCGATTGCGCCGATCCAGAGTGCTTCTGGTCCTGCAACATCGCGTGCCCGCCGCTGACGTCCTGCCTGTAGGCCGGCGAGCTCAGACGACGAGGCGCGTGCGCACCCGGCCCGCGGGGCCGGCATCGACCTCGATCACATCGCCGGGGCGGAGCAACGCGGTCGAGGTGGCGTACGTCGAGACCAGGAGCTCGGCCTTGCGGAACCGATCCTTCACGAGTGCGGCGACCTGACGCGTGATCGGCGACAGGCGGAGGCCCACACCCGAGGGCGTGCCGGTCAAGATCACGTCGCCTCGCACGAGCGGACGGCCGAGGTGGGTTCGCGCGGCCCGGACGATCGCGGCGAGGTCATAGATCAGGAGCTTCGTCGACGCGGCCTGGCGGAGATCACCGTTGACCCGGGTCTCGAGGGAGAGCTCGGGGATCTTCGCGATGCCGCCGGCAGGGGCCCACACCTCCGCTGCGACGGGGAGGAAGTTCGGGAACGACTTCGCCGCGGCCCAGTATGCGAGCGGATGCTCCGTGGTCTCGCCGAGCGCCTGGACCAGGCGCGCGGTCAGATCGTTGGCGGCCGCGAGGCCGAACGGCTGCGGCGCGCCAGCGGCGAGCGCGTCCTCGTCGATCGCGCCGAGGGCCACGAGCGCGAGCTCGCCTTCATAGTCCATCACCGCGGGGATCACGGGGAGGCGCTCGGCGAGCTGCGCTTCGAGCCCGGCCTCGACCTGTTCGAGCGCCGCCAACAGCTCGGCCCCCGTGGGGACGCGCACCGGGCCGTGGCCGGGCGCGAGCGCGCGCACGTGCTTGGTGAACGACGTGGGCGGCGCGCTCGGATCGAGCTTCTGCCCGGTCTCGCGCACGTGATCTCCATAGGTCAGGCCGAGCGCGACGATCGCGGTGACCTCGGGCCACGCCACGGTGTCCGCGCGATGTGGCATCGGGACCGGCGCGATCTCGGGACGCGTGGTGGCATCCCACGCGATGTACTCGACGCCCGGGAGCGGGGTGCGCTGATGGATCTCCACGGCCACGCCGCCGTCGACGCGGCGCTCGTCGGTGGGGCGCCACGGTGCGCCGGGCGCGGTGCGCGCATAGACCTCGAAGAACGCCGAGCCGATGTCGCTCTGCGCCACCATCAGGTCCCGATCGTCGGTGTCGCGATACGCATAGCCCACCGTGGCCGCGGGCTCGGCCCACGCGCGCGCGTGGATCAGGCGGCGCGGGCCGGCGACGGTGGCGGTGATCAGGTTGTTGGCGTGAGCGGCGGTCGCGGGGCGGCCCTTGATCTCCGTCGGGCCATCGAGGCGCAGGCTCGCGAGCCCGAGGGAGAACGTGTCGCGGAGCGAGACGGCGGTGACCTCGAGCGAGCCATCGCCCGTCCACGGCGCCCAGATCCAGTGGAGCGTGGGGACGCGGCGCTTGCCCCACAGGTGCATCGCGAGTGCGCGCCCCTTGATGTCGATCACGCGGCCACCGATCGTCACCTTGCCGGTGGCCTCGGCGTCGTGGACGATCGGCCGGGAATGCGTGGGCGCCGGGAGCCACGCCGGCAGATCGGCGTGGGTCTCGCGGCCGCCGGTCCACGCCACGTCCCAGGCGATCCCGTCGACGGCGCCGACCGCGGCGGTGCGTGAGAGCCGGCTATCGAACGTACGGATCAGGGTCTCCCCCTCGTCGACGATCGCCGCGTCGAGAGGCGCGAAGCGCTTGGCGGCGACGCTCGGTGGGTTCGCGTCGGCATCGAACCACGCCCCCCACACGGTCGCGCGTGCCGCTCCCGTGCGTGGGACGAACATCGTCTGCCGGATCCACAGCGCGCGGCGCTTGCTCTCGTCGAGCACCACCGCGAACCAGATCTCGAACCACGGACGTTGGCCGCGCCATACCGGCCGGTCGAGATCCTTGCCCATGCCCTCCTCACATAACATCGATCCTGGGAGCGGAGTTGATCTGGGGTACGCTTGCGATCTCGTGTCGTATCCGGGCGATCTGATCCGCGACGTTCAAGAGCTGGCCCGGTTCGGGATCACGCAGTGGGACCTCGCCACCGGCGCGGTCCTCTGGTCCGACGAGCAGTTCCGGATCCACGGATGGGAGCCGGGCGCGGTGACGCCGGGGCTCGAGGCCCTGCTCCGGCGGGTCGATCCAGCGGATGTCGCGCGGGTGCGCCAGGGCTTCGAGCGAGCGCGCCGCGGACACACGGCCTCGGCGATCGAGTACCGGATCGTTCGCCCCGATGGTGTGCCGTGCACCCTGCAGGCACGCACGAAGGTGCTGGTCGACGAGCGCGGCGCTCCGCTCCACATGCTCACCACCACCACGGACATCACCGAGCACGAGGAGACCGCTGCCCGGATCGTGCTCACCGATCGCATGGCGTCGGTCGGCACGCTCGCCGCCGGGGTGGCGCACGAGATCAACAATCCGCTCGCCTTCATCTCCGCCCACCTCGAGCTGATCACCGAGGAGCTGGGCGAGCCGCTCCCTGGCGAGATCGGGCTCATGCTCGGCGAGACCCGCCACGGCGTGGAGCGGATTCGCAACATCGTGCGCGGCCTGATGGCGTTCGCGCGCACCGACGACGATCAGCGTACGCCGCTCGACGTGGAGCGCGTGCTCGAGCTCGCGATCCTGATGGCGAGCAACGAGATCCGACACCGCGCACAGCTCGTCCGCTCCTTCAGCCCGTTGCCCACGGTGATGGCGAATCAGGCGACGCTCGGGCAGGCGTTCCTGAACCTCCTGGTCAACGCCGCCGAGGCGATCCCCGAGGGCCAGACCGAGCGTCATCAGATCGAGATCTCCACGCGCGCGGATGACGCGGGGTGGGCGATCATCGAGATCCGCGACACGGGCCGCGGGATCCCGCGCGAGATCCAGGGCCGGCTGTTCGATCCATTCTTCACGACCAAGCCCGTGGGCAAGGGCACGGGCCTCGGCCTCTCGATCTGCCACGGCATCGTTCGTTCGATCGGCGGCGAGGTCGGCTTCACCAGCACTCCGGGGCAGGGCGCCGTGTTTCGCGTGGCGCTGCCACCCGCGGTCGCCATACCACGAGCACTGAAGCCCTCGGTGCCCGCGGCCTTGGC
>JAYVRN010000034.1:0-8925 GCA_043776275.1 Myxococcales bacterium
CACACGGCGGTGAAGATCTCGATCGCCGCATCGGGTGCGCGGCGCAGCGCGATCACCAGCTGCATCTTCGCCGGCGTCTCGCGCCACCACTTGCAGAACCGGTTCTCGTTCTCCGAATCGAGCTCGAGCCGCAGGCTCTTGCCCGCCATCGTCGTCAGATCGACGGCCTCCGCGAAACAGCCGGTGGTCACCGGATGCGCGAGCACCTTGTCGCGCGCTCGCTGACCGGGCTCCGGCGCGCTGGTGGAGAACCCGGATTGCAGCGCCTCGACGGTCAGCGTCAGGTTCGGTGCGATCTGACCGATCTCCGCCGCGCGCAGGTCGTTGCCGTCGATGAAGATGACCGCCACGCGCAGGACCCTACTATGCGCGCGCGGGGAAATCTCGACGTACCATGCCGTCATGGCTCCTGACTCGAGCGATCCGGCACTGGGTGCGACGCAAGCTCCCGTGGCTGCCTTCGCCACCGACGCCACGGCCACCCCTCACCCGCGCCCGTCGACGGTGCCGAGCCAGCCGATCGCAGCGACCGGCGCCTCCGCACGGTTGTCACTCCCGAACTACGAGGTCGGGCCGCTGCTCGGTCGCGGCGGGATGGGGGACGTGCTCCTGTGTCGTGATCAGACGATCGGCCGGGACGTCGCCATCAAGCAGATGCGCGGGCACGCTCCGAACAAGGACGAGATCGCGCGGTTCCTGCGCGAAGCGAAGATCCAGGCGCGGCTCGAGCACCCCTCGATCGTTCCGGTTCACTCCCTCGGTCGGGACGAGGCCGACCTCCCGTACTTCACGATGAAGCGGCTGACGGGTACCACGCTCGCGGAGCTCCTGGTCGCGCCGTCTCCGCCGTCCCAGCAGCGCCTGCTCCGCATGTTCGCGGACGTCTGTGTCGCGGTCGAGTTCGCGCACTCGCACGCCGTGGTCCACCGCGACCTCAAGCCCGCGAACATCATGATCGGAGACTTCGGCGAGGTCTACGTGCTCGATTGGGGGCTCGCGCGGGTCCTCTCCGAGCGAGAGGACGGAGGCTCGATGGGCGACGGCGTGGTCAGCCTCGACGGGCAGACCCAGGCCGGTGCGCTGCTCGGGACCCCCGGGTACATGGCACCGGAGCAGATCGAGGGCGCCGCTCACGTCGGGCCCGCCGCGGACATCTACGCCCTCGGCGCGATCCTGTTCGAGATCCTCGCTGGCGAGGCGCTCCATCCCAAGGGCGTCGGCGCACTGACCAGCACCCTGCAGGGCATCGAGGGTGGCCCCGCGCGACGCCGGCCCGAGCGACCGATCGCGCCCGAGCTCGATCGCCTGTGCATCGAGGCGATCGAGACCCGCGCGACCGACCGCCCGAGCGCGAAGGCGATGGCCGAGCGCCTCCAGCGCTACCTCGATGGTGATCGAGATCTCGAACAACGCCGCGATCTCGCGAAGACCTTCGTCCAGCGCGCCGAGAACGCGGCCAGGTCGGGCGACGTCACGCGGCGCGCGGAGGCGATCCAGGCCGCGGGACGCGCGCTCGCTCTCGATCCCGAATCGACCGAGGCCGCCGCGATCGTCCAGGCCCTGATGTTCGAGCAGACCACGGTCTATCCCGCCGAGCTCGTGGACGAGCTCGGCGCCGCCGAGGTCCTCGTCCAGCGGCGCCAGGGCAAGGTGGCGATGCTGTCGTTCGTCGTGGTGCTCGCGTACCTCGCGATCGCGTGCATGAACGGTGTGTCCAACCTGCTGCTCGTGCTCGGCACCGCGGCTTACACGGTCGTGCTCGCGACCTATGTGTGGCGCGTCACCCAGCGGCGTGCGCGTCGCTGGCAGATGATCGTGATCGCCACCGCCAACTGCACGCTGGCCGCCCTCCTGTCGCGGACCTATGGCTCGATGATCATCGTCCCGGCGGTGACCTGCATCATGGCGGTGTCGCTCACCGCGTACCCGTTGCTGATCGATCGCCGCGGGATCGTGATCTCGCTGCTCGCCGCGAGCTGGCTGGTCCCCGTCGTCCTCGAGCTGACGGGGGTGCTGGCCAGCACCTTCGGCCTCCGCGACCATGTCGTCGAGCTGACCTCGCACGTGATGTCGATCGAGGGCACGCACACGATGGCGATCCTGATCGGCTCGAACCTGGTGACGATCATCGTGATCGGCCTGTTCGCGAGCGCACTCGCCACCTCACGGCGCAACGCCCAGCGCCAGGCCGCGATCACGGCCTGGCACTTCAAGCAGCTGCTACCGCAGCGCTGAGCGCCGCTACTCCACGATCACGCGATCGCTCGCCGAGCGCCCGAACGTCTCGGGCATGTACATCTCCTCGGCCTTGGTCGGCGGCACCACGAAGTTGCCCGGCGTCGTCGCCCTCGCCAGGTAGTCGTACTGGTGCACGCCCTCCCACAGCAGCGCCGCGAATGCCTCGGTGCGCTCGTCGCGCAGGTTCTGGTGCTCGTACCAGGGGCCGTACCACCACCAGTACGCACCGCGAGACTTCTGCTCGTTCGGATCCTGCGGGATCGGGCCGGTCACCGCGAGCGCGGCGTTCATCGCCTCGAGTCCCGCGGGGAGCGGATCCACCAGCGCCACGTGGTACCGGCGGTTCTCGTTGATCATCGTGAGCTTCACGCGTACGCGCGCGCCGGCCTTGATGTGCCACACGCCCTTGGCATCGCGCGTGACGTCCTTCGGATCGTCGGCGCCCTCGTACTTCCGCTCGACGACGAAGCCATAGTCGGCGGGATCGAGCTGGAGCGAGGCCGGCGCATAGGTCATGCCGATCCGGTAGTACAGCCGGCCCGCCCCGTCCTTCTGGATCGTGAGCGCCTGCTGATCGTGGCTCGCCACATCCTTCATCGGGATGTTGATCTGGAAGTAGTCCGTGGTGCGCCCCTTGAACGCGAGGTCGCCTGCGTAGTCGTCCCCGAGCCACACGCGGGCCACGAAGTCGGGCGTGGTCTTCTCGTAAGTCTGGAAGTACTTGTCGAGGGCGAGCAGCGCGAACGTGTTCTCCTGCGTGTTCAGCCACCGCCCCGCCTTGCGATGCGCGAGCAGCCCCGTGACGATCTTCGGGATCAGATCGAGCGCCGGCTGCTCCTGGATCAGCGACTCGAGCATCACCGCATCGACGCGACGATCGCTCGCGAGCAGCAGGTACGCACCATCGCCGTAGGCCGTGGTGAAGTTCGCCGCGCCCGCCGTCTCGCTGACCTTGTTCATCGCGTGGCGCACGATCGCGTCGCGCTGGGCCTTGGCGGACGCCTGCCCGGCGAACATCCCGAGCAGCCAGCCATTGGCCTCCATCGAGAGCTTCTCCACGCCGCCGGCCTCGGAGATCAGCTTCTGGCCCTTGGCCACGTCGAGATCGCCGAGCTGCTTGCGCGTGTACAGCGCGTACGCCGAGATCGAGTGGCGGATGTCGGGGCCGTAGTACCAGGGGTAGTGCGTCTCGATCACGCGCAGGTACTGCTTGGCCTGCTCGAGGATGTTCGCCGGGACGCTGAACCCCTTGTCCCGCGCGTGCCCCAGGGCGCTCGCCACGTAGACGGTGAGGTACGGCTCGCTCGGATGTCCGCGATCCCAGTACGCGAAGCCTCCGTCGTAGTTCTGCATCTGCGAGAGGTGCTCGATGTCGGCCTGCACGCTCGCTTGCATCGACGAGGCCGAGGGCATGTCCTTGGTCTTGAACGCCGCGAGCACGTCCTTCAGCGCCGCGATCGCGAGGATCCGCGACGACCGCTGCTCCGCGCACTCGAACGGATAGTGGACGAGGTAGAGCATCGCATCGGTCAGCGCCTGGAGGTTGGTGGACGCGGTGGTGACCTCGAGGCCGCCGAACTGCGTGACGACCTTCCCGGGCAGCGCGATCGGCTGCTTCATGGCGCCGTCATCGATCACGCCGTACGTGGCGAAGCCCTCGGTGGTCGCCGGGGTCCACACGGGGAGCGCGACCTCGGCGGCATCGTTGGCCGAGCCGGCCGAGCCGACGATCTGGAACCGCGCGGTGCCCGCCATCTCGGCCGCCGCGGGGAACCGGACCTCCACGCGATCGTTCGCCGGCACGCTGACCTCGCGGCCGGCGCCATCGGTGATCGCCGCGTTGGTGGTCCGCACGGCGAGCTTCACCGTCATCGGCGCATCGGTCTGGTTCTGCACCACGACGGGCAGCTCGAACGTATCGCCGAAGTTCAAGAACCGCGGCGGGCTCGGCCGCACCATCAGCGGCAGGCGTGCGGTCACCGAGCTCTCGCCCTTGCCGAACTGGCGCTCGCCGGCGGTCGCCACCGCGATGATGCGGTAGCGCGTGAGGTTATCGGGCATCTTGATCGCGACCTTGGCCTTGCCGCTGGCATCGGTGTGCACGGCCGGTGAGAACGCCGCGAGCGGGTTGAAGTTGGAGCGTATGGCGATCGCCTTCCCCGCGCTGCCTCGCTCGTCCTCGTCGCCCCCCGCCTTGTCCTTCGACCGCTCCCTCCGCATGCTCTCGGGCTTCTTCTCGGCCTGGGCCTCCTCCTTGGCCATCGGGGCCGTGGCCGACGGCGCCGCGATCGTGGTCGCGTCCGCCATCGCCGCACCACCGCCCGGCGCATTCTGCGCGAGCCGGCTCGCGTCGGGCTTCGCGAGCTTCACGTACGCGCGCGAGTAGACATCGCGCACGTCGGCGCCGCGCTGCGCATAGAACACGTCCACCGGGTTCGGGAACTTGTAGCCGGTGAGCGCGAGGATCGCCTCGTCGACGACGAGCACCGCGGTCTCCGCATCGGCCACCGGCTGGCCCGCGGCATCACGGACCTCGATCGCGAGCGTCACCTGCTCTCCGGGCGCGAGCTTCGCCGCGTTCGGCTCGACGACGACGGCGAGCGTGCGCTGCTTTGGCGGCACCGGGAGATCGATCGTCCCCACGGCATAGGCCGGCCGCTTCGGCAGCGACGGATCGGCCACGCCCTTGTCGTCCATGCGCGCCGCCGCGCCGACGAGGTCGACCTGCACATACAGGTTGGGCGTCATCGCATCGGTGATCGGGACCTTCAACACCGTGGTCGGTCCAGTCATGGTGATCCGCTCGGTCTTGACGATGCCGCTGCGGCGCCAGCTGACGATGCCCTCGGCCGGATAGAACGGCGCCTGCACGAGCAGCTCCGCCGTGTTGCCCGCCGCGTACTCTTTCTTGTCGGGGATCAGCTGTACGAGCTCCTGCTGGACCTCGCGCTGCGGCGGTTGATCACCACCCGTGACCCAGAACGTCAGCTTCGTGGTGTTCGGCCGGCCCTGCGGGTCGACGATCGTCGCGGTCACCTGATAGCTGCCGCCCTCCTTGGTCGCGAACGAGCACGCCTTGATGTCGCAGGTCTGCGGATCGACCTCCTTGGTTCGATAGCGGCCCTGCTTGTACTCCCAGTCGAGGCGCACGGCCTTGATGTCGATCTTGGCGCCGGTCACGGCCTTGCCGTCGAGGTCCACGCCGATCACGTCGAGATCGAACGGCGTGCCCTTCTCGACGAACGACTTCTTGGTCTTGAGTCCGACGTAGTACGACGACGGGTGGACGATCAGCGCCGCCGAGGCGGTCCACGCCTGACGATTGACGTCGGTCACCGTGGCGTTCGCGGTGACGCTCATCGGCACCGCCGGGTTCGCCGAGAGGAAATCGAAGTGCAGCGTGTGTGCGCCGGTGGCGTCGGTCTTGCCCTCGAGGCTCCACGTCTTCGCCGGCTTGTCGTTGCCGCCGCCGTAGCGGCCCCCGCCCTCGTCGCCGTAGTCGATCTCGCGATAGCCCCACCACGGCTCCCACGAGCCGAAGATGTACTCGTCGCGGTTCGGCGGCGTGAACGAGGTCTGGCTCGCACTGACGTACCAGGTGGCCGGAGCGCCCGCGAGTGGACCACCGGAGTAGTACTTCGCGTTGACCGTGACATCGCCGCCTGCACCGACGAGGAACGGACCCTGGCTCGCCTGTGCGGTGACCTCGAACTCGGGGCGGCGGAACTCCTCGATCTGGAAGTTGTGCCCGTAGTAGGCCTTGGTCGTGCCCTGCGTCTCGAACGAGATCGTCGCGTAGCCGAGGTTCGGCGTCTTGGGCAGCGTGAACTTGGTGTCGAAGCCACCGACGCTGTTGACCGGCGCCGTGCCGGTGCCGATCTGGTTGCCCTGCGAATCGGTCACCTTGTACGTCACCGAGGTGACCGCGCCCTTGATCCCCGAGACGTCGCCGCCCTTGCCGTAGTCGATCGTCCGGAGCCAGCCCTTGAGCGTGACCTCCTCACTCGGCTTGTACATCTTGCGGTCGTCGATCACGTACCAGGCGATCTGCGTGCCGGCGGCGTGCTTCACCCAGCTGCCGGACTCGTTGTACCAGTTGGCGTACTCGGCCACGAACGCGACGTCCTCACCGTCGGTGGCCAGCAAGAGGTGCGAGCCCTTCGCGCCACCCGCACCGAGCGCGATCGTCGCCGTGCCCTGGTCATCGGTCGTGGCTTTCTGGCCGAACGGCGCGAGCTCGAGCGCCACGCCGCGCTTCGGCTTGCCGGTGGCGAGCTCGGTCGCGAACGCATGGAGGTCCGAGCCGTCCACCGAAGCATCGATCCCGAGCTTGGTCGCCTGGACCCAGCTGATCATCGCCGGCGGCTCGTAGCTCTCCTTCCACGGGTGCGGCTCGACGAGCGCGATCACGTGCCCGAGCCCGTTCTTCAGCGCCGGGGACAGATCGACGTGCGTCTCGACCAGATCGTTCTTACCGATCGTCGTCTTCACCAGCTTGTCGAACACCAGGCGGCCCGGCATGCGCGGCGGCTTGTCGTGGTTCCACCGGTCGCGCATGTACAGCTGGTACGCGTCGAAGTCCGCGGGCGTCACCTGATAGAGCCGGACCTTCAGCTGCTCGTAGTTGATGCTGAAGAAATCGAGCGTCGGCTGCTTCGCCGCCGGATCGAGGACCACGAGCCCGTCGGGGCCGAAGAACGTCGGCTGCGCATCGCCCACCTTGAACGTCCGGGTCTCGGCCTTGCCGAGCGTCTGGCCGAACTCGTCGCGCACCTTGCCCGCGATCTCGACCTTGTACATCGTGCGCGCCGCGGTCATCCCCTGGACCACGAGCTGCGTCCCCGACTGGACGATGTGGACGCCCGGGATCGCCGGCGTCACCGTGAGCTGGTCCGCGTCGAACACGGTTGCGTCGAGCGGGTTGTTGAACCGGATCACGAACGGCATGCCCGGGTGGCACTCGCTGCCCCAGCCGCAGGTGGCCTCCTCGATCAACAGCGGTGGATAGGTCGAGAACGCATAGCTCTGGATGCCCTTGGTCAGGTTCGGTCCCTCGGCCGAGGGCGTGCCCGCGAGCACGTCGAGTGAGATCGTGGTGGCCGGTGCGAACTTCGTGGTCGAGCGGAACGCGAGCCAGCGGCCGTCTTGATCGTTCTGCTTCGCGGCATCGACGAAGCTCTTGATCGTCTTGTCCTTCTCGATCTCCGCGGCATCGAGCAGCCTCAGCGGATAGACCCGCGCGCCCGTCGAGACCCGGACCTTCGCGAGGATCTTGGCCTGATCGATCTTCTGATCGAACAGGAGGAACATCGGTACGTCGAGCTGGGTCGGCCCGGTCGACGGGTACTCCGACACCACCGTCGCGGTCGGCGTCTCGAACGAGAACTTCTTCGCCGTCTTGAGCACGCCGCCGTTGGCACTCTTGGCGCCCGCCGGCACCTCGATCTGATACGTCGTCGCCTGCGGGAACCGGCTGTCCGGATCGAACAAGATCGTCCGCGTCCCGATCCACCGCCACGCGCCCTTGGACTGCGGGGTCAGCTTCACGGGCGTGGTCGCTGCCGCGTCGCCCTGCGAGGTCACCGCGACCATCGGTTGGCTGAACGTGATCGAGAGCTCGGGGGCGAGCGGCACGGCGCCCTCCGGCATCCAGCGGAGCACCTGGAGATCCTTGCCCGCATCGTTGCTGGCGGGCGGCAGCAGCGACGACGCGGGCGGTGGGAAGGCACCCGTGATCGTCTGACCGGTCCGCGGGGGCGGCTGCGACTTCGCGCGCAGCGCGAACGCCTGCTTGTCCACCGGATCCGCCGCGAGCGGCTTCGCCCGGGACAGCAGCCCCTGCGCGTCTGGCTCGGTGAGCTTGGTGGCCGGGGCGAGCTTCGCGCGATCGAACGCCGGTGGACCCTGCTTGCCGCTCGAGACGGTGAGATCGAGCCCGGGCGGTGCGTCGGCCAGCGGCACCACCTTGACCGGGCGATTGGTCGCGGAGCTCCCCTGGGCGCCACTCCCATCACCACTGCCTTGCTTCGCGCCGCGGCTACCGCACGCGGTGAGGACAAACGGGACGAGCGTCGCCAGTGCGATGCTCCGGACCAGAATCGATCGTGATTTCACGGCAGTCTCCTTACTCGACGATGACGCGATCGCTCGCTGCACGCCCGAACGTCTCGGGCATGTACATCTCCTCGGCCTTGGTCGGCGGAACTACGAAGTTCCCCGGCGTCGTCGCACGCGCGACGTAGTCGTAGCTGTGCACGCCTTCCCACAGGAGCGGCGAGAACGCCTCGGTGCGCTCGTCCCGCAGGTTCTGGTGGTCGTACCAGGGGCCGTACCACCACCAGTACGCACCTCGGGACTTCTGCTCGTTGGGATCCTGCGGGATCGGGCCGGTCACCGCGAGCGCGGCGTTCATCGCCTCGAGCCCCGCGGGCAACGGATCCACCAGCGCCACGTGGTACCGGCGGTTCTCGTTGATCATCGTGAGCTTGACGCGCACGCGCGCGCCGGCCTTGATGTGCCACGTGCCGTCCGCCGCGTGGGTGACGTCCTTCGGGTCATCGGCACCGACGTAGCGCCGCTGCACCACGAAGCCGTAGTCCGCGGGCGCGAGCTTCAGCGACGCCGGCGCGTAGGTCATGCCGACGCGGTAGTACAGCCGGCCCACGCCATCCTTCTGGATCGTCAGGT
>JAYVRN010000035.1:0-2685 GCA_043776275.1 Myxococcales bacterium
CCGCCCACGCAGGGCCTGTTCCGCGCCACCGCGCCCGAGAACAAGTACACCTGGACGCTCGGGATCGATCTCTACGGTGGCGGTGGCCGGATCGGGAACAAGTTCGCCGACGGCACCGAGATCTATGGCTCCGCCGCGGCCGGCTTCCGGATCAAGGGCGACTACCTGCTCAATGCCGCGAGCCGGATCGGCGTGCAGGGCTACTTCGGCAACACGCACTTCGGTCAGGGCGAGATGCAGAACGGCGGCAACTTCACGCTCGATGTGTTCGACATCGGCCTGGCCGCGTACAAGCACCTGTGCGCCCCGACCTCGCGCCTGTGCATCACCCCGCTCGCCGGCATCCAGCTCGCGCTGATGTCGCCCGCGGGCGAAGACGATGGCTACGGCGGGCAGGTGTTCAACTACACCGCGCTCGGCGCGCGCGTCGAAGCGAGCCTCCAGTACGGCCTCGGATCGCGCGGCGAGCACGTGCTCAGCGCGGGGCTCGGCCTCAACATGTACTCGGCCGTGTTCTCGGAGTCGATGGACGCCCTGTACACCGCACAGGAGGTCGGCCTCGACAAGGGCGGCGCGTTTGGCTACCTGAGCGTCGGGTACACCTACCGGTTCAATACGCCGCTGGGGAACTCTCCGTTCGTCACGCTCGAGTAGCGCGAACCGCTCGGCGTTTTGCTGCCGCGGAGCGTCATTTCCTCGCGGCGATCGGCTAAGGTCTCTCCACTGCAATTTTGCAGTGCGACGAGGGAGATCGTCATGTCTGCCGATACGAAACAGACCGCCAAGCTCGTCCTGCCCGCGGGCAAGGAAATCACCCTGCCTGTGATCATGGGCTCGGAAGACGAGCACGCCGTCGACATCAAGTCGCTGCGCGCCGAGTCCGGGTTCATCACGCTCGACAGCGGGTTCATGAACACCGGCTCCACCACGAGCGGGATCACGTACCTCGATGGCGAGGAAGGGATCCTCCGGTACCGTGGCTACGCCATCGAGGAGCTCGCCGACAAGAGCGACTTCGTCGAGGTCAGCTACCTCCTCATCAACGGCAAGCTGCCCAACGTCGCCGAGCGCAAGGCGTTCTCGACGGCGCTCACGCGGCACAGCTTGATCCACGAGGACATGCACCAGTTCTTCGCGGGCTACCCGCCGACCAGCCACCCGATGGCCGTGCTGTCGGCGATGGTGACGTCGATGTCGGCGTACTACCCCGATAGCCTGGACCGCAACTCCGCGATCGATCTGCACATCACGCGTCTGCTCTCGAAGGTCCGCACGATCGCAGCGTTCGCGTACAAGAAGAGCATCGGCCAGCCGCTGATGTATCCGAAGAACTCGCTCAAGTACTGCGCGAACTTCCTGCACATGATGTTCGCGGTTCCGAGCGAGGACTACGAGGTCAGCCCGGTCCTCGAGAAGGCCGTCAACCAGCTGCTGATCCTCCACGCGGATCACGAGCAGAACTGCTCGACCTCCACGGTGCGCATGGTCGGCAGCTCGGGCGCCAACCTCTATGCATCGATCGCCGCCGGCATACTCGCGCTGTGGGGACCGCTCCATGGCGGCGCGAACGAGGCCGTCATCGAGATGCTCGAGGACGTCAAGGCCAACGGCGGCGATGGCAAGAAGTTCATCGACGACGTCAAGAACAAGCGCGACAACCGCCGCCTCATGGGCTTCGGCCACCGCGTGTACAAGAACTTCGATCCACGCGCGAAGATCCTGAAGAAGATGTGCGACGAGGTTCTCGCGCACCTCGGCATCAAGGATCCGTTGCTCGACATCGCGAAGGCGATGGAAGAGGTCGCCCTCAAGGACGACTACTTCATCTCGAAGAAGCTGTACCCGAACGTCGACTTCTACTCGGGCATTATCTACCGCGCGCTCGGCATCCCCACGAACATGTTCACGGTGATGTTCGCGCTCGGTCGCCTCCCCGGCTGGATCGCCCACTGGAAGGAGATGGTCGACGACCCGCAGACGAAGATCGGTCGTCCGCGCCAGATCTACACGGGCGAGAAGCTGCGCAAGTACGTCGCGATCGAGTCGCGCTAGCTACTTGCAGCTCGTCGGCAGCACCTGCTCGCGGTACTGGCCTTCCCAGTTTCCGGGAGCATCGTACTCGCAGACCCAGATGTCGTTACCGCCGCACTGAGCGAGGCCGCAACCGACCTTGGTCGTCCCGCGCCACACCACCTGCGTGAAGTGGCCGGTCTGCATCGAGAAGCCGGGCTGCTTCCACGAGTAGCCCTTGACCTCGTCGTACCACATGGCGACCACCGCCTCGGGCGGCAGCGCGCCCGTGGTCCCGGCGGCCAGGTTCTCGCCGTACTGCCCGCCGCTGTGGCCGAACTTGCAGCCCTGATCGCGCAGCGAGTTGGCCCATTGCTGGGCGACCTGCGTGAGCTTGGGAGACCACTCGAGCGGTGCCGCGCAATGCTGGGCCCGGACCTTGTTGTGCGCCGCGAGGAACTGCTGCGCCTCGGCGGACAGCCCGGCGGCCTGCGGTGGCGCCGGGCGTGGAGCCGCGGGTGGACCGACGGGTGGAGTTGCGGGTGTCACGCGTGGCGCGGCGGGCGCGCCATGATCGACGACCGTGTCGTCAGGCTCGTCCGAGCTCGCGGCGGGCCCGGGTGTACTGGGATCACTCGCCTGCGTGTCCTCACCCTTCCACCGGTCCTGACCGCC
>JAYVRN010000036.1:0-8906 GCA_043776275.1 Myxococcales bacterium
ACCATGTCCGAGACCTTGTCGTAGAACGATCCGAACTTCGTGAACGTCCCGCGGTACCGCGCCATCGTGCCGTCGAGGTGATCGAACAGGATGCCGAGCTGGAGGAACACCACGGCGAGGATCCAGTGCGAAGGATCGAGGATCAGGTACGCCCCGATGAACTTCAGGACGTTGGCGAGGGTGGTCAGCCGGTTCGGCGTCAGGAACTTCCAGTCCGCGATCACCAGCATCACGAGGATCGTGAGCGGGCGGACGATCAGCGCGGGATACCAGTCCTCGCTCTGGAAGTTCCGGATCCGCTGCAGGCGCGTGGGCTCCATGGACGGCGGCATCCTAATGCACGCAGTCCCGGATGTGACCCCTCCACCCGAGTTTGCCGTGCCGTGACGGTTCTTCGCGGGCGGCCGTCCTGTTAGAGATGAGACTCGACCGCCCGAATGACCACCCAACCCTCGTCGTCGCCATCGTCCTCACCAGCCGCATCCAGCTGCCCGCTGGAGCGGGTCGTGGCCTGCGATCTGTGTGGCGGGCAGAGCTATCGAAAGCGGCACGAGTGGAAGGACCTGCTCCTGTTCGGGCCGGAGCGCTGGGACCTCGTCACGTGTGATGACTGCGCGCTCGGCTTCATCCACCCGCGTCCGACGCGCGAGGCGATCGGTGGCTTCTATCCCGACGACTATCCGGCGCATCACGCACCGATGACGCAGCCGAAGCCCTGGCACCGGAGAATCTCGTCGCCCGACCAGCCGGCGCTTGGTCTCCTGGGTCGTGCGCTGATCCAGATCCGGCAGGATCTGTCCTGGTACTACTTCCCTCGCTGGCGCGGTCGTGGCGACGTCCTCGACGTCGGCTGCGGCAGCGGCGGTCGCTACCTCGACATCCTGAAGGCCCTCGGATGGACGACCCACGGCCTCGATCCCTCGGATGCGGCGGTGGCAGGAGCGACGGAGAAAGGGCACGTCGCGCAGGTGGGCACTGCCGAGGAGCAGCTGTTCGGCGACCGCAGCATGGACGTGGTCACGATCTGGCACGTCCTCGAGCACACCCACTCGCCACAGCGCGCTCTCGAGGCGTGCTTCCGCACGCTGCGTCCGGGTGGGCAGCTGTCGCTGTGCGTGCCCAACTATGCCGGGCTGCAGTCCAAGCTGTTCCGCCGGTACTGGTGGAGCTGCGATGCGCCACGCCACCTGTTCCAGTTCACGCGCCGAACCCTCGGCCGGTACCTCGAGGAGGCGGGCTTTCGCAACGTGAAGATCACCACGCGCAGCGGGCCGACGAGCCTCCAGCGCGCCGCGCGCCACTTCCTGAACGACGTGTTCAGGACCCGTTGGTCTCGTGACTCGTCGCTCGCCGTGAACCTCCTGCACCCTGCCACCGTGTTCGGCTCGGTGGTCAGGTTCTTTGGCATGGGCAGCGAGCTCCGGGTCCTCGCGGAGCGTCCGTTGTGAGCGATCCGGACCACCCGGGCAAAGCCGGGCAGCCGCAACCGCTCGGCTTTACTAGCCCCAGATCGCATGATAACTCGTCCCCCATGTTGCAACGCCCGTCGCTGTCGCCGGCTGTGCGCGCCGTGATGTTCGATCTCGACGGCACGCTGATCGACACGATGGGCGGATTCGCTGATCTCGCCGCCGAGGTCATGGCGAAGCGCCTCGGTCTCGAGCAGGCCGCGGCGCGCCGCCTGTACATGGAGACGTCGGGGATCCCGTTCCGGCAGCAGCTCGAGGTGATCGCGCCGGCGCACCACGAGAACCAGGCCTCGTCGGACGAGTTCGAGGAGCGCAAGCGCGCCGTCTGTGACGCCACCTCGATGGACGAGGCCACGATCCGTGGGCTCGAGCACCTTCGGGCGCTCGGCCTGAAGCTCGTCGTCTCGTCGAACGGCGCGCAGCACTTCGTCGATGACTTCGCGCGCCGCGAGGCCTTCCAGTTCGATCTCGTGCTCGGCTTCGATGCCGCACGCGGGCTCGCCAAGGGGCCGCCGCACGTCGACCACACCTGTCGGGCCCTGGGCCTCGCGGTGCCCGAGCTGGTGTTCTGCGGAGACTCGCTCAAGGATGGCGAGCTCGCCGATCAGTGCGGCATCCCGTTCGTCGGGCGCACCGGGACGTTCAGCCACGCCGACTTCCTCTCACGCGATCCGGCGGGATCCGCGGTCGAGACGATCACCGAGCTCGCGGAGCTCCTGCGCGCAAAGGCGGCGGCCTGAATGTCGAACCTGTCGAACGTGTCCGAGCTGCAGGTGATCATCATGGCGGCCGGCCTCGGTAGCCGGCTCAAGGATCTCACCACCGTCACCCCGAAGGCGCTGATCATCGCGGGCGACCGACCGCTGATCGACTACGCCCTCGCATTCTCGCGTGCGGCGGGAGCCGGGCGGCAGATCGTGGTGAGCGGGTTCTGCCACGCCGACGTCGCGGCCCGGGTGGCCAAGCTCGCGCCCGATGCGGTGATCGCCGAGAACACGGAGTTCAAGAAGGGCAACCTGCTCTCGATGCTCGCCGGCCAGGCGGCACTCGAGCCGGGGGACTTCTTGCTGATGAACACGGACCACATCTACCGGCCCTCGATCGCGGACGTGGTCAAGCGCGCCTGCTCCGGCACGGAGATCACCGCGTTCTGCGACTACGATCGCACGCTCGGCGCCGATGACATGAAGGTCGGCCTCGATGGCGACAAGCGCGTCGCCGCGATGGCGAAGACGCTCCCCACGTGGGATTGCGGCTACGTCGGGATGACGTTCGTTCCGGCCGCACGCCGCGCCGACTACCTGGCCGCCGCGCACCGCACGCGCGAGGAGCTGGGCGAAGCAACCCACGTCGAATCGATCCTCGTACATCTCGCGAAGCAGGGCCAGCCGCCGATCATCGCCGACATCTCCGGTCACGGCTGGCTCGAGATCGACGAGCCGCACGAGCGCGCCGCGGCCGACGTTGTTCTCGCGCGCGAGCGCTGGTGGGTTTGATCCGTTTCGAGAGCCGCCGCGACTAGCTAGGGCTGCGCGCCGCCGATGTCCTCGGCGGTCGGCGCGACCTCGGGTGCGAGCTCTGGCACCGCTTCCCCGCGCAGCGCACGTCGGGCGGTGCGCAAGCTCAGGCCCTGGGTGTACGCGAGGAGCACCCCGGCGACCCCGATCACCGTGATCGTGGTCGCGAGGAGCCGGACCCATGGCGGCACGCCGCCGAGGAGCAGGTGCACGCCCGCGGCTGCGATCCCGGCACCGATCAGGCAGGCCGCCACGCCGCCGACCACCCGGAAGTAGGCGACCCAGGACCAGCCGAGCGAGGTCATCGCGAGCCAGATCAGCACGGCGAACGCGATCGGATAGCCGATGCCCCAACCGATCGCGACCGACAGAAAGCCGAGGTGGCGGAGCACGATCGCGCTGATCACCCAGACGATCGGCAGCACGACCGCGGCGGTCGCCGTGTAGACCAGCGTGCGGTTCGGGTGCCCGATACCGTCGAGGAGCGGTGGGATCATGAGGCTCACCGAACGCAGGATCGCCACCGCACCGAGGATCCGGACCGCGTCCTCGGCGCCGTGATAGTTCGGGAACAGCACGGCGATCACGTCCGGCGCGGCCACGAACACGATCGCGCTGTACAGCATGACCGTGATCAAGTTGAGGCGGGTGAACGAGACCAGCTGGCCGATCAGCCGCTCGCGCTCGTGTCGCAGCCGCGCGAACGTCGGGAACGCCACATCGACGATCACGGCCGAGATGATCCGGATCGGCTCGAGGACGATCTCGTTCGCGATGCCGTACAGGCCGGCGGCGGCCGGACCGAAGAAGTACCCGACGATCGGGATGTGAACGTTCGTGTAGAAGTAGAACAGGATCTGGCTCGCCGACGTGTTGAGTCCGAACGTCACGTACGAGCGTGCATCCCGTGGCCGGAACACGAACTTCGGCCGCCATGGGTGGCGGAGCTGCGCGCCGATGCCCGTGACCAGCACGCGCAGGAGCGGTCCGAGGACGAAACACCAGATCCCGAACCCCGCCCAGGCGAACCCGACCTTGCCGCCGAACTCGGCCACGTTGGCGAAGATCCGGATGATCGAGAGCTCCTTGAACCGGAGCTCGCGCTTCATCATCGCGACGGGGATGAAGTAGACGTTCTGCCACAGCAGCTTCGAGCCGTAGGCGACCATCATGTAACCGATGATCGGCTCGCCAAACAACGCGTTCGCAGCGAACGGGGCGGTCAGTGCCAGGAGCGCGAACAGCGCAGCGGCCATCATCAGGTTGATCCAGAACACCGTCGAGATCGTCGCGTCGTCGTGGTCGTCGCGCTGGATCACGGCGGCCGAGAGCCCGAGATCCGTCGCCTGATCGAGGATCGGGTAGATCCAGATCCCGAGCCGCGACAGCCCGTACTCCTCGGTCGAGATGAAGAACCGCGTGATGATCAACAGCGCGAGCAGATCGAGGATCCCGACCAGCGAGCTGGCGACGCCGATCCACGCGAGCCCGCGGTTGACGTTCGCGGCGATCCGCTTCTGCTCCGACATCGCGAGCGCTCAGCCTACAGCGACTCGGGGGGCCTCGCACCCCGTCAGGTCGCGACGTAGCGCGGTGTGGCGCCTCGCCGCCCGAGCTCGCGGAGCTGGCCGCGGAGCTTCAGGTGCTCGGGGATCACGATCAACGCCGCGACCACGGCTCCGACCCAGATCCCGCCGTAGATGACGACATACAGATCGAAGAACGTCAGCCCGAGCGCGGCGAGGTTGATGAAGTCGCGGCGGATCATGTACAGCGCGAACAACCCCAGCTTCTGCACGGCCGGCGGGAGCGTCGAGGGTGGCTTGTGCCGCGGTCGCAACGCCAGGCCCTCGGGGACCTCGATGATCTCGAGGTCGCCCTGGTAGTACTGGCTGCCGCCGGCCTTGAGCACGACGATGCAGAAGTAATAGATCGAGTAGATCGAGATCACGTAGCAGACGCCGCCGACCACGATCGACGCACCGACCCAGCTCTCGGGGTGATGGACGTAGGTGTGGTAGCCGATCGAGAGCAAGTACGTGAACGTGGTCAGCTCGTCGATCACGGTGTCGAGCCACGCGCCGAACGTCGAGCTGGTCAGCCGGAGCCGGGAGACCTCGCCGTCGCAGCCGTCGATCACGCCGGACACGAACACGAGTGCGGCGCCCCAGATCAGCGAGGCCTGGCTCCCGCGGGTGGTCAGGTAGCAGCCGAACAACCCGAGCACTCCGACGAAGTACGAGATCTGATTCGCGGTGATCGGCGTGTGCAGCAGCAGCTGGGTCAACGGCCTCGATAGCGGCCGGTAGATGTACTTGCTGACCGGGCTGTCCTCGGCCGGCTTGACCAAGATCCGCAGCAGCATCTTGGTCGCGGCCTTGCGCTCGGCGGGCGTCGTCGCCGGATGCCGGGCGATGTCGCCGTGTTCGACCTTGGCGGCGTCGGCCCAGCTCGCGGCGACCTCGACGTCTCCCGACGTCGGGTTCGCGGTGATCGCCGCGATCACACCGGCAGTGTGTTCGGGGCCGGCCCACAACGCGCCGGCATATGCGCCATCGGGGCCGACGGCGATCCGGCGCGCACCCGCCGCGGCGCACAGCGGGCGCACGAGCGGGAGGTGGACCAGCTGATCGGTCACACGGATCACCAGCAGCTCGGCGTCCCCGAGCTCTGCGGCCCAGGAGGCGAGGGCGTCGGTGCCGGCGTCGAGCAAGAGCACACGGCGAGCCCCCATCCGCCCGGCGACCCGGCGACCGCGCTCCGCGATCGTCAGGCCGAGGAGCTTGATGCGTGCAGCTGCGCTGTCCGCGAGGACGATGGCGTCGAACACAGAGGCTCTCGGTCAGGCGGTGGCCGCGCGCCGGCGGAGGATGTCCTCCGCGCGGGCGAGATCGGTGAGGTCGTCGACCTCGAGGACCTTGCAGTCATGGACGTCGACGATCCCGAACGGGATCTCGTTGCGCGACGACAGGCGATGGTACGCGTGGTCGTAGTACTCGTGCGTGATGCCCTCGCCGGGGAACTTCGCGAGCTCCTTGAACACCGCGGCGCCGGCCCGCGCCGACAGCTTGGTGATGCCGATGTACTCCCCCATGCAGCGGGTCGCATCCAGCTTCTTGTCGAGCCCGATCACGCGGTCGGTGGGATCCAGCTCGACCTTCATCGCATCGTCATCGAGCTCGGCCTCGGGATCGGTGGCCAGCAACGCCTCGCCGGGCGCGGCGATCATCCGGGGCAGGATCTTGTCATCGAGGATCACGTCCCCATCGAACTGCAGGAAGTCGTGCCCCCGCAGCTCGGGCTCGGCCACCAGCAGCGAGAAGAAGTTCCCCCAGGGCTCGTACTTCTCGTTCATCACGACCTTGCAGGCAAAGCCCGCCCTGGTCAGCTCGCTCCGCAACATGTCGATCCGGTAGCCACCCACCACCACGACCTGGTCGGAGGGGATGCCGGCCGCCGCCAGGAGGTCGAGCTGTCGGAACAGGATTGGCCGGCCGTCGATGGGAACCAGGACCTTGGGGCGGTCATTGGTCAGGGGGGCGAGGCGAGAACCAACGCCAGCCGCGAGGATCACCGTCTTCATGGACACTCCAACGTCGCAAACATCGTGCTACCGGGGAGGCACGATACGCGAAGGCAAACTCATGTCAAACCGTGGGCGAAACCGAGCAGTTGAGACACCTCCGCGCCCTCCGAATGTCAAACTGCCGTCATGTTCCGGTGAAAAGCTGACGCTTTTGGGGGCAAGTCCTTGGGATCGTGGTCGGTGCGCTGTTTGCACGAGGGCCGTAAGGCTATGCCCGTGATCCACGCCGTCGTACTCGCCAACCGCCTGGTGCTCGAATCCGGCAGCGAGCTTTCGGCCAAGGCAGTCGCGAACATCCGGCAATCGCTGGAGCGGCTCGCGGGCGTGGGGGTGCGTGAGATCGCTGTGGTCGATGGGCGGCACGCGGAGACGCTCCGCGACCAGCTCCGGCTACACGAGTTGCCGGAGCTGACGGTCCGGGTGCTCTCGAACCTCAGCTGGAAGAACCTCAGCGGCGCCGCCCTCCTGGCCGCCCGGGCGTGGGTCGAGACCACCGAGCGCTGCCTCGTGGTCCGCGGTGACCGCCCTCTCGACGAGGACACCCTCCGACTCCTCACTCAGATCAACGTGACGTCCGAGCGCGATGCCGCGATCGTCGTCGCCACCGGCCCCGAGATCGATCCCGGCACCGAGGTCCGCGTCAAGTTCGCCCGCGAGGCAGACACCGACCTCATGACGGTCCAGGACCTCGGCCAGGACATCTCCGACGCCAATGGGGTGTTCACCGGCCACGCGCTGGTCAACCGCCAGATCCTCGAGAAGCTCGCGAACCTCCCGAACCCGACCCTCGAGGACGGGCTGCTGGAGCTCGTCCTCCATGGCAACGTCGTCGCGCTCACCACCTCGTGGGCCTGGGGCGCGCGCCGGCCGATCGACGTCGACGACAAGGTCACTGCGCTCCTCAACGCCAAGCGCCACACGCACTACACGCTGCTCAACCCCGGCCCGGTCAACACCACGGCCACCGTCAAGAGCGCCCTCGTCCACCACGACGTCTGCCACCGGGATTCGACGTTCTCCGAGCTGATGGTCTCGTTGACCAACAAGCTCCGCCGGATCTATCGCGGGACCGCCCATCACACGGTGGTCGCGATCACGGGTAGCGGCACGTCGGCGATGGAGGCCTCGCTGGTCTCCACGGTGCCGCCCGACAAGAAGCTCCTCATCATCGACAACGGTGCGTTCGGCGCCCGGCTCGTCGAGGTCGCCACGGTCCACGAGATGGACATCGTCCACCTCCGCTACAACTGGGGCGAGCTGGTCGATCCGGCCGATGTCGCGCGCGCCCTCGAGGCGCACCCCGACATCGCCGTGGTCGCGATGATCCACCACGAGACCTCGGTCGGCCTCCTGAACCCAATCCGCGAGATCGGCGCCCTGTGCCGAGCCCACGATGCCCTGCTCGTCGTCGACGCCGTGTCCTCGCTCGGCGCCGAGGAGCTCGATGTCGTCCGCGACAACATCGACGTCTGCTACGGCAGCGCGAACAAGTGCCTCCACGCGGTCAGCGGCGCCTCGTTCGTCTGCATCGCCCCCCGCGTCTGGGAGCGGATCGAGAAGCTTCGGCCGCGCTCGTACTACCTCGATCTGCGTCGCTACCGCCGGTACATGGACGAGCTGGCGCAGACCCCGTTCACCCCCGCGGTCTCCACGTACTTCGCGCTCGACGCGGCGTGCTCCGAGTTCCTCGCGGACGGCCACGCGGCGCGGTTCGAGCTCTACAAGTCCCGCAATCGCCGGCTGCGCCAGGGCCTCGCTGCCCTCGGCATGCACGCGTTCACCGACACCGGCCACGAGTCGAGCTCGATCGTGACCGCGCGCCTGCCCGAGACGATCGCGTACGAGACGCTCCACGACGCCATGAAGGAGCGTGGGATCATCATCTACGCATGCAAGGGCATCCTCGCGGATCGCTACCTGCAGATCGCCAACATGGGCGAGCTCTCGGATGCCACCCTCGACGGCTTCCTCGCCATCCTCGGTGAAGAGATCGCCCGTCTCCGCCTCGCTGCCCTCGAGACCGTCCCCTCGCACGTCGTCACGGCCCACGAGCCGAGGCGTCGTGCCGGCTAGGAGCTTCTTCGATCGCGCCCGGCTGGCGCGGATCCGCAACTTCCAGAGCACCGAGTTCTACTCGCGGCTCGTGATGCGGCCGCTGTCCGTCCTGATCATGCTCGTGGTCGCGGACTGGAAGTGGCTGACCCCGAACCGCGTCACCACGGCGGCCACGGCGGCGAAGATCGTCGGCGTGGTCTACCTCGTCATCGATCACCGCGAGCACGCCCTCGCGGCGGTGATCTGGCTCCAGGTCGGCACCCTGCTCGATCACCTCGA
>JAYVRN010000037.1:0-8899 GCA_043776275.1 Myxococcales bacterium
CTCGGCAAATCAGTGACTTGCGCGCCGCAAGTTGCTCAAGTTGAAACCGTCCCCTGATCAGTGCTCGGACAGGTACTTGGCGCAGAGCGCCAGCAGTTCGGTGTCCGCGGGATCGTTGGTCTCGGCGATCAGCGCCTGCAGCCGCGCGCTCGCGCGACGGTAGGCGTGGAGGACGGGCTCGCTCGCGGGGGGCGGGTTCTTCGAGTTGACCATCAGCTTCACGACCTGACGCTGATCCTGGGGACGTTGCTGCGCGAACCCGCTGTCATCGAACAGCCCGGCATACGCGGCGTAGGCGTCCGCGGTCTTGCCCTCGCGGGCCACACCCACGATCCGCTTCACGGTGGTGGCCATGGTCTCCTTGCTGCTCGCATCGATCGGGATCGGAATCGGGATCGGCTGCGATGTGGTCGCGGGCGCGGGCGAGGAGTCCACGATCACGTTCGACGAGGACGACGCCGATAGTGACGACGACGACGACGACGACGCCGATAGTGACGACGACGACGACGCGGACATCGCGGCGGCGAGCGCATCCTCGATCGATGAGGTTGCTGCCACGCTGACGCTCGGGGCCGCGGGCGCAGGAACGGATGCCTCCTCGGGGGCCGGCCGCGCGACGACGACCGGCACGGCCTCGGGGACCGCCTCCGGCGCCGCGGGATCCTTGCGGTAGAGGTTCGGCTCGACATAGATCTCGCCGGGGACCGGGGTGCGCGCGCGCTGCCACTCGAGGCCGAGGGGCTCGAACCGCGGACGCAGGTGGCGCGGCAGGCGGCCAACCTTCTCGAGCAGCGATGTGGTGGAGACGAAGATCTCCTCGCGCCGATCGTTGCCGAGGAGCCGCCGGATCACGAGCTCGCTCGGTGACAGCGAGTGGTTGCGGATCTGCTGCACGATCGGCGCCGCGGCGTCGATCACGCGCTTCGCCACCGCACCGAGATCCTCGCCATCCGCCATCGGTGCGTTGTCGAGTGTTGCGATCACCACGCGACGGGTGACGCTCGCATGCGTGGTGAGCAGATCGAGCGCGCGGTCCTTCAGGGTCAGCAGGCGCTGCCGATCATCCTCGCCCACATCGACGGTGCTGGTCTCACGGCCACCGACGAGCGTCACGTTGACCTCGTTGTCGCGGATCTCCACATCGAGCCCCGTGGCCGCGTGCGGCGTGGTGCGGATCGCGATGTGATAGCCGTTCGCGTTCGTGGAGAACGCATCGACGCTATAGCTATCGATCCGTTGCGGACGCGTCTTGGTGGCCTTCTTCAGCCAGCCGCTGGCCTCGGGGATCGCGAGCTCGATCTGGGTCACCAGATCGCCGACCTTCAGCCCGTTGGCCGCCGGATGGGTGGCCTGCAGCTCGATCGCACACTTCCAGGCCAGCCCGAACGGCGCGCTGCCGGTGATCTCGCCGGTGTAGCGCCCGGAGCTGTCGAGGTGCGCGCTGAGGCCCCAGGTGCCCTCGTGCACGCCATGGATCGACACCCACTTCGCGAACGACTCGAGGCAGCCATCCCGCTCCTCGCGGTCCCGGGCGGCCATCGCGGCGCCATCCGCCGACAGCTTGGCCTCGAGCTCGGCGAGCGTGGTGGAGATCGCCTGCTCGGCCGCCGACATCACGCGCTTCACCGCGCGCATCGAGATCGAGTCCTGGCCGTCGGTGTTTGCGCCCTCGGCGGCGTCGATCACGAGCGCCTTGAGCCCGCCGATCCTGACCCGCTCGGTCTCGGCGTGCTCGATGACCGCCTTGTGGTCGCGCCGGAGCGCGTTGATCCGCTCCTGCGCGAGGAGCAGGTGCACGCAGAACTCGAGCGCATCGCGCAGGTACGCGAGGAAGTTCGATTGCAGTGGAGAGGGGGTCGAATCGCCGTAGAGGTACTTCACGCGCCCCCCTCCGGCTCACACCCACGAATCTCGACGCTCGGACCGACCCCGTGCCTGCGTTCGCACATCGGATCTAGTGTACCCGGCAGCCGGCCCGGCTCGCGCGCGGGCGACCGGAGAACTGCAGCCGGAGTGGTCAGCGGCCCATGGCGCGGGTGGGCTGGTGTGGCTTGTCGCCCCGCAGCTCGCCCAGCGCCTCGCTCGGGAGCGGGAACCAGCGCAGCTGCTCGAAGTCTGCGTTGTGGGGCGGCTCGGGCAGCTGCAACGTACCGAACTTCTCCGCGCTCGCGGCGATGATGCGGCGCGCGTCCTCGATGTAGCTCGGCAGCACCCACTCGGGCTCGCTCGCGTGGCGTGAGCGGTACGCCAGATCGCCCGTGCGATATGACAGCTCGCTCAGCCGCATCACCGGCGTGGCGATCGCGTTGCGATGGGTCCACGACCCGGTATCCGGATCGAACGTGTAGTCCGGGAGCAGCCGCCAGCCATCGTTCGCGATCAGGTGGATCGCATCGATCAGGAACTGGAACTGGGTGTCCGAGAGGAAGTAGTTAAAGTTGACGCGGATCCAGCCCGGCTTGATGCCCTCGCAGCCGCGCACGATCTCGCGCTCGAACTCCTTGCTGGTCTCGAGATCGATCCCGAGCAGCCGGTGCCCGTACGGTCCCGCGCAGCCGCAGCCACCCCGCGATTGGATGCCGAACAGATCGTTCAGCAGCGCGACGATGAAGTTGTGGTGGAGGTAGCCCTTGCTGTGCCGGACCACGAACGAGACGATCGAGAGCCGCCACGCGGACTGGTTCCCGAGGATGTACAGGTTCGGGTTGGCCGACCACGAGGCGATCGCGCGATCGATGAAGTCTACCTCGCGCTCGCGGATCGCCTCGGCGCCCACGGCCTCCTTGAGCTGGAACACGAGCCCGGCCCGGATCGATTCGATGATCGCCGGGGTCCCGCCCTCCTCCCGGTGCACCGGATCGGTGACGTACAGGTGCTCGCTCATGTTGACGTAGGCGACCGTGCCGCCACCCGGGCACGCCGGCACCGTGTTGCGCAGCTCGTGACGCTTGACCACCAGCACGCCGGGCGTCTGCGGACCGCCGATGAACTTGTGCGGCGAGATGAACACGGCATCCTTGGCCGCGAGCGGATCGCCCTCGGGGTTCATCACGATCTGGACGTACGGGCCGGCGGCCGCGTAGTCCCAGAACGAGTGCGCACCGTGCTGGTGCAAGAGCCGCGAGATCGCGTTGGTGTCCGAGGCGATCCCCGTGACGTTCGACGCCGCGGAGAAGCTGCCGATCTTGAGCGGCCGCGCCGCGAACCGCACGAGCTCCTGCTCGAGGTGCGCGAGATCCACGTGCCCATCGGCGTCCTCCTGGATCACCACCACATCCGCGATCGATTCGCGCCACGGCAGCTCGTTGGAGTGATGCTCGAACGGCCCGATGAACACGACCGGACGCTCGGCCTCGGGGATCTTGTCGGAGAACCCGTAGCGCGCATCGAGATCCGCCGGGACCCGCAGGTTCATGCAATCGATCAGCTTGTTGATCGCACCGGTGGCGCCCGAGCCCGTGAAGATCACCAGATCGTCCGCGCCGCCGCCCACCGCCCGGTGGATGACCTGCCGCGCATCATCACGGAACTGCGTGGTCTGCCGGCCGGTGCCCGAGCTCTCGGTGTGCGTGTTCGCGTAGAGCGGCATCACCTCGTCACGGATGAAGTCCTCGATGAACGAGAGGGAGCGCCCCGAGGCGGTGTAGTCGGCGTAGGTCACGCGCCGGACCCCGTACGGGCCCTCGAGGGCGCAGTCGTCGCCGATGATCGAGGTACGGATCGTCTCGATCAGTCGAGCGCTCGCCGGGTGCATCCACCTCCGATAGCACGACGGCGGGCGCCCCGGGACGCCATCGTCGGTGGTCTCGCCGTGACGCACCGGGACGAGGCTGGTGTGGCCACGGAGCCTCGTGCTCCTGCCCCGCGGATCCGCCTCGGGCACCTGCCCCGCGGATCCGCCTCGGGCACCTGCCCCGCGGATCCACCGATGGTGTAGCGTCGCCTCCCCATGGCGTTCGTCCCGCTCGTTCCGATCGGCGATCCGCTCTCCAAGCTCGTCGACGAGCGCACCGCGGCGGACCAGCGCGCGGCCCTTGGCGTACTCGAGGACCGCCTCCGCGCCCGGCGGCTCGAGGTCGAAGGGGGCTGGGGCCCGTCCTATGTCGAGCGGGTGCACAAGAAGGGCAAGCTGACCGCCAGGGAGCGGCTCGAGCGCCTCAAGGATCCGGGCACCCGCGCGTTCGAGGTGGGCACGTTCGTCAACTACGGCGAGGTGTTTCCGGGCGACCAGAAGTCCCCCGCCGCCGGCGTGGTCACGGCGTTCGCCCGCGTCGAGGGACGCTGGGTGATGGTGATCGCGAATGACAACACCGTGGCCTCGGGTGCCTGGTGGCCGCGCACCCCCGAGAAGATCCAGCGCGCGCAGATGATGGCGCTGCGCCTGCGCCTCCCCACGGTCTACCTCGTCGATTGCAGCGGCCTGTTCCTGCCCGAGCAGAGCAAGAGCTTCCCGGGCGCGCGCGGCGCGGGCCACATCTTCAAGATGAACTCGCTGCTCTCGGCGCACGGCGTGCCGCAGATCGCGGGCGTGTTCGGCGATTGCATCGCGGGCGGCGGCTACATGCCGATGATCTCCGATCGCGTGTACATGACCGAGCAGGCGTACATGGTGATCGCCGGTGCCGCGCTGATCAAAGGCGCGAAGAGCCAGAAGATCACCTCGCTCGACATCGGCGGCCCCGAGGTCCACGTCCACCAGTCCGGCTGCGCCGACGTCCGCGTGCCCGATGACGTCACGCTCCTCGCGTGCATTCGCCGCGACATCGCCCGCCTGCCGTCGAGCGGCGCGGACTTCTACCGCGGCGATCTCGCGAGCCCTGGCAGGGAGTCGACTGGCGGACCCAGCGCGGAGTCGGCCGGCGGAATGGATCCGCGGTTCGCCGCGGCCGAGCTCACCGGCCTGTTGCCCGTCGATCACCGCGAGGCCTACGACGCGAACCAGGTGCTCGCGCGCCTCGTCGATCAGTCGCTGTTCTGGGAGGTCATGCCCGAGGTCGGCGAGGAGATGATCTGCGGCATCGGGCGGATCGGCGGTCTGTACGCGGGCTTCGTGATCAACCGCCAGGGCCTGGTCGGCGATCCTGAGCACCCGGGCCGCCAGCGCCCGGCCGGCATCCTCTACCGCGGCGGCATCGCGAAGATCAGCGCGTTCTCGCGCGCGTGCAACGACGATGGCATCCCGCTGATCTGGCTGCAGGACATCTCGGGCTTCGACATCGGCCTCGAGGCCGAGGCCCACGGCCTCCTCGCGTACGGCAGCTCGCTGATCTACACGAACTCCACGAACACCACGCCGATGTTCACCGTGCTCCTGCGCAAGGCCTCCGGCGCCGGCTACTACGCGATGAGCGGCCTGCCCTACGATCCGATCGTGCAGCTCTCCACGAGCCTCGCGCGGCTGTCCGTGATGGAAGGCCGCACGCTCGCGATCGCCGCGTACAACACCAAGCTCGACGACGATTTTCAGATCATGGCCACCGATCCCGCGGAGCGCGCGAAGATCGAGGCCGGCATGCGCGAGACCGAGGCGCGGATCGAAGGCGACATGGATCCGTTCGTGTCCGCGCGTCAGCTCGACACCGACGAGATCGTCGAGCTCGGCGAGCTGCGCTCGTACCTCGCCGCGCTGGTGGAGATGACCTACCAGAACACCGGCTACCGGCGCGTCAAGAACCCGCGGATCTGGTCGATGCACGATCTCCGCGAGCTGGTGGGAGGCGTGCGATGAGCAGCGGCCGCATGCATGCGCGCTCGCTCGTCGTGACCTCGCGCCCCGCTACCGGCCAACCCGACCAGCCCGACCAGCCCGACCGCATCGAGCTCCTGGCTCCGGCGCCCGGCCTGTTCCGCACCGCGGTCCAGCTCGGCGACGTGGTCCGGCCCGGCGAGATCCTCGGCGCGCTCGAGGTGCTCGGTCAGGTGATCGAGCTGGTGGCGCCGCAGGTCGGAGGTGCCGTGGTCGCCGTCCGCGAGCCGCACCTGGCGCGCACCGCCGTCGAGCACGGCGCGGTGATCCTGACCCTCGATCCTCGCGCCTCGGCGAGCACCGCTGCAGCCGTGACCACCGCGGCCGCGTCGCACGCGCTGGGCCTGGTGTTCCGCGCCCCGACCAGCGGCAGGTTCTACGGCAGGTCCTCCCCCGACAAGCCGGTGTTCGTGACCGTGGGCGACGAGCTCGTCCCCGGGGCCACGGTGTGCCTCCTCGAGGTGATGAAGACGTTCCACCGCGTGACCTATGGCGGTGCGAATCTCCCCGAGCGAGCCCGCGTACGCGAGCTCCTGGTCGCTGATGGTGCCGACGTCACTGCCGGCGATCCGCTGCTCGCGCTCGAGCCTGCGTGATCGTCACGCTACTCGCGCTCGAGCCCGCGTGATCGTCAGTACGTGATGTACGGGCCGCTGCCCGCGACTTCCTCGTCCTCGCCCTCGGGCTCGTCGTCGATCACCCCGGCGGCGACGTTCGCGCCTTGCAGCACGAAGATCTTCACCGCGGATTGCGGGATCCGCGCATTGGGCGCGACGCGCCGCAGGATCGAGAGGATGTTGCGCTGGATGTCATCGATCTCGGTGACCGCCGGACCCGGCTTGATCACCTTCCCGATCCAGCGCTCCTTGTCCTTCTCGTCCCCGATCTCGAGCACGCGGAGAAAGTCCTCCGAGCTGCCGTCGAAGTACTTCTTGTCACCTGGCTTGGACAGCGCGAGCCCCTCGCGGAGCTTGCTGTCGATCTTGGTGGCGAAGAACAGCGAGCAGGTCTTATCAAGCTTCATGGTTGTCCCGTCCCATTCGTTCGGGGACAAGGATTCGAACCTTGATGGGGAGCTTCAAAGGCTCCTGTCCTGCCATTAGACGATCCCCGAGCATGCGGCACGATAGCCCATCCTCCTCGGCATCGCCACCCATGTTACTGATTTCCTTGGGAGGTTGGCTACTTCGACGCCTGAACGCCGTGCCAGAACACGCACGACCACCCTTGCCTGCTCGGTGCGAACCCATTAGGTTCTCGCCCCACTCGGCGCGGTAGCTCAGTGGTAGAGCAGGGGTCTCATAAGCCCTTGGTCGGCAGTTCAACTCTGCCTCGCGCCACCACTTCTCTCGATCTCTGCTTCTCACCTGTTCGCCAGCTGTCTGCGGGCGAGCGGCCGATCGGACCTTGGTCGATCAGGCGTCAGCCGGCCGGGATCGGCATCGGGCGCTGGATCCGCTTCTCGACGAGCGCGCGCAGTTGCCGCGTCGACTCCTCGTGCTGACCGGCGAGCAGCGTCGCCGCGCGATCGAACTCTCCAAGCTCGCGCGCGATCTCGGCAAGCACGAGGCGATCGTCGAGAACGTCGACGTCGAGCAACTCGCGCAAGCTGACGAGATTGGCGCGCAGCTCCGGGCACGGCTGCCACGGTTCCGCGTCCACCGGGAGCGCTTCTGCGCCTCGCAAGGGATCGTTGAACCGCCACCAGCACAACACCCGCAGCCCGCGCTCGTCCTCGCGCGAGGTCGCGATCCCGTCGGAGATTGCGGCGGCGAGACGGAGGGCGTCCGGTTCCGCGGCGCGAGGGTACGGTCCGGCCGACGGTGGGGCATCGCGCGGCTCCGCCCGGCCGCCCGCTGCGTGCACCGCGGCGACGAGCGGGGCCGCCCGCGCGCGGCCCGTCGCGGCTCGGTCGTTCGCGAACGTGGCGACCAACACAGGTAGGGTCGCGACGGCGGCGAGCAGCGGCTCGCGGTAGCCGTCCTTGCCCGCGCGAAGCAGGATCGCTTCGATCACCTGCGTCGGATCGCTCCCGAGCTCCTCGAGATAGACGTCGCAACCGCCCTCGGGCTCGGGCGCATGACAATCGAGCGCCTGTTGTGCGCGAAAGCATGCGTCACACACGGGACAGATCTGGATCCCGAGAAACGACGGCATCATCGGACCGTGAACCTTCCCGTCCGACCACTGCGTGCTGCCCATGTCATTCCCCGACGAGGCAACGAGGAATCGAAGCGACGCCTTGCACGCCGGGCACCGTGCGTTGACCATGTCGACTTTCATCGCGCGTAGCTTCGCGCGGAGTTGTCCGAGCGGCTAGCTCACCTTGGGACGATGTGGTGGAGGCGGCGACACCTCCCCACCGGGCAGACTCGCCCTCCGGGTGATACGATATTTCGATGGGAAGACTCGCCCTCCTCGGGCTGGTCGTGGTTGCGCTCGGTTGCGGCAACCACGGTTCGTACACCTGTTCGTCGTCCACGTAGTGCGTGCTCGAGTCCGTGAAGGGCACCTGCGAAGCCCAGGGCTTCTGCAGCTTTCCAGACACCGAGTGCCCGAGCGGCTCGCGGTTCGAGAGCAACGCCGGTGACAGCCTCGGTGGAACGTGTGTCCCCGAGGGCAACACGCCCGACGGCGGCGAGACCACCACGTGTGGTGCCGTGGGCCAGGCGTGCTGCGCGGCGAGCGAGGCCAGCACGCCGTGTCTCGACAACGGGTTCTGCTCGAGCGGCACCTGCGCCCAGTGCGTCACCGATGTGGCGACCGGGCTGCGGCACAACTGATACCTGAAAGCCGACCACACGATCTGGTGCTCCGGCGAGAACAACGCCGGGCAGCTCGGTAACGGCGGTACCTCGGCGATCCCGACGGCGACGCCGGTCCAGGTCCGCGACATGACGAACGCTCCGGTCAGCGATGCGGTGGGCCTCGGGATGGGTGGCGTACATTCGTGCGCGATCATGGAGCAGATCGTCCATGGCGCTGCGCCACCGCCGACCTCGTTCGCGGCGAGCTATCCGATGGACCTCGAGGCGATCGTGATGAAGCTGCTCGCGCGCGATCCCGCCGCGCGTTACCAGTCCGCCGACGATGTGATCCACGCGCTCGAATCGATGATGTCCGCGCGCGGCCTGTTCGGCTCCGCCAAGC
>JAYVRN010000038.1:0-8890 GCA_043776275.1 Myxococcales bacterium
GAGCGCGGCGAGCAGGCCGACCACGACGTCCTCCACCGCGATCGGGTAGGAGGAGTTGAGCAGCCAGCGCGGGAGCAGCATGGCGGGGAGCCTGCGGGCCAGATCGCGAACCATCGTCCAGCTCGCGCTTCCGGCACCGATGATCATCGCGGCTCGCAGCTCGATCACATCGAGAAGCGCACCCGCACCTGCACGGAGCAACTCGCCGGTTCGCTGGCGGCTCGCCAGGTGGCGAGAGGTTCCGGAGGCTGGGATGACTCCGCCTAGATAGACGATCCTCTGGACCCCGGCCACCGCGGCCGCCGCCGCAAACGCGATCGCACCCGCGGCCTCGCGCGCGGGGTAGTCGGGCGCGTGGCCAGGCCCCATCCCATGGATCAGGAAGAAGGCGGCATCGACTCCGGCGAGCGCGGGCCCGAGGGTTTCGGGCTGCTCGAGATCGAGGGCCACCCAGTGCCGGGTCGGTTCGCGCAAGCGAGCGCCGACCGGATCTCGCGTGCCACAGCGCACGTGGTATCCCGCCGCCTCGAGTGCCACGAACAGCCGGCTCCCGATGAACCCCGTCGCACCGGTCAGGAGGATCTCGGTCAACTGCGCTTCCCTGTGAGGGTGGTCCCCGGTCGGGGGTTACCTATCCGCCGCACGATCATGGAGGACCGCGTGTACGCGCTTCGGGCTCGTGGCGTGGCGGCGTCAGCCCGCCTTCGCGAGCGGCTCGTCGGCCTCGAGCATCGTGCGGAGCGCCTTGCGCGCGCGATGGGCACGGACCTTCACGTTGGCGACGCTGATCCCGAGCTTCTCGGCGGTCTCGTTCTCGCTCGACACCGCGCGCTCGAGCATCACCTCGCGGTACTTCGGGGCGAGCCGCTCGAGTGCACGCTGGATCAGATCGATGCCCTCGGCCTCGGCGAGCGCATCCTCCGGGTTCTTGGACTCGTCCATGATCTGCTTGCCGAGCGACTCGTCGGTGGCGCCGAGCTCCTCCCGTGATCGGCGGCGGCGGCGGAGGTGACCCAGCGCGGTCGTCGAAGCGATCCGGTACAGCCATGTCCGGTACTTCGAGTCCCCGCGGAACCGGTCCCGGTAGCGGTACGCGAGCAGCAGCGCCTCCTGCGTGACGTCATCCGCATCCTCGAGACTTCCGACGATCCGGCGGGCGACGGCGAACACAAAACCACGATCCTCAGGAGCGAACGTCACCTCGTCACGGGTCGAGGTGGACGTTTTTTCGTTCAAATCGTTCATTTCGTCCATCATGACGTTTAATTCGTTCACGTCAATGGACTGGATGCATCGCCCCCCACGATTTCCTTCAAGTGCCCAAGATCACCCGGTTTCAGGCAGCGATCTACGTACCGGTCGTAGCTACGTCATGCGTGTTAGCTCGACCGCAAGGATCACGACCGCCATCGCGAGCACGAACCAGCCGAACCAGCAGCGCAGCCGCGGGCCCGGGACCCGCTTCGCGAGCCCTCCCCCGATCAGGCTCCCGAGGAGCGCGCCTGCGAGCACCACCAACACGACGCGCGCATCGAGCGTGACGGCGCTGACGGTCGCCCCGAACGCGACGAACGAGTTCATCGCGATCACGAGCAACGACGTCGCGACCGCCTCCTGCATCGACAGCCCGACGAGGACCACGAGCGCAGGGACGATCACGAACCCACCTCCCGCCCCGACGAAGCCGGTGATCGCTCCGACGATCAGCCCCTGCACGATCAACCACCGGAGCGAGGCCCGCGACGCGGCGGGCGCGCGACGTGGGCGGAGCATCGCGAGAGCGGCGACCACCATCATCCCGCCGAACGCGATCAGCAACACCGCCGGTGCGATATGGCGCGCGAGGCTCCCCGCGGCATAGGCGCTCGCCATCGAGGCCACCCCGAACACCAGACCGATGCGCAGGCGAACCCGCCGTGCGCGCAGGTGAGGAATCAGCGTGAACGCGCTCGTCACACCCACGATCAGGAGCGAGCTCGTGATCGCGGCGTGGGTCTCCACACCGAACAGGTAGTGGAGTGTGGGGACCGTCAGGATCGAGCCGCCACCGCCGAACAGGCCCAGGGAGAGCCCGATCAGCACCGCTGCGCACGCGCCGAGGATGACCATCTTGCTCGCTCACCGGTGAGAGCCGCCCCTCATGAAAAGGGTTCGGGCCACCTCGCGAGCGAGCGGTCAGGGTCGCGTGCCGATGACGATGAACTGATCGGGGAGCTGGATCGGCGAGACGATTGGGTCGAGCCCTGCGGCCTTGAGATCGGCGATGATGGTCTCGGGCGGCAACCGATGCTTGCGAGGCGGACCATGGCTGGCCGCGCTGGTAAAATCGACGATCGCGATCTGTCCACCCGGGCGGAGGGCGGCAGCGAGCCCCTTCGCATAGCGGGCGCGATCGCTGATGTGGTGCCAGACGTCGACGACGAGCACGCGATCCACAGAGCCCGGTGCGAGGCGCGGATCGTCTCCGGTGGAGAGCACCGCTCGGACGTTCGGGAGGCTCTCGCGGCTGGCCCGCTCGGTGAGGTAGCGGACCATGTCGGGCTCGATGTCGGTGGCGATCACCTGCCCGGTTGGCACGGCGTGCGCGAGGCGCACCGTGAAGTACCCGGTGCCTGCCCCGACGTCGGCCACGGTCATCGACGCTGTCAGCCCGAGGGCCGCGACGACATCATCGGGATGCTGCCAGGCATCGCGTGCGGGATCGTCGAACACCTTGGCCCAGGTCTCGGCGTTCTCGAACCGGTGGACCATCGCCGCCGGGTGATGGTGCTCGGCTCCCGCAGGTAACGGTGCCGAAGCGTGCGGAGCGTGCGGTGCGGGCTGGCCGCAGCTCAGGACGAAGGCGACGAGGGTCCAGGCGCGCGGGATCGTGCGGGTCACCGGCGCACTGTAGCGCCGCCGGCCCTCGCCCGCAGATCGGCGATCGCCGACAATTTCGCGAACCCTTTGCCGGCCGCACGGCTCTGGGTACGCAAGGAGCAAGTTCATGTGTCGAATGGTGACGTGCAAGAAGTGCAGTAAGCCGACCTGGGCCGGATGCGGGGCCCATATCGATCAGGTCCTCGGCCACGTCCCCGAGTCGCAGCGGTGCTCGTGCCGCGACACGGCGGCCGCCAGCGGATCCACCGGTGGCTTCATGGGATCGATCCGCCGGCTGTTCGGCCTCGGATGAGGATGCCGATCGTTCAGCTCGCAAACGTGCTTGCGTCGATCGAGAACCGGTAGCGCACGTCGCCCTTGATCGTCCGCTCGTAGGCAAGGTTGATCTGGTTCGCCGAGATCACCTCGACGTCGGCCACGATGCCGCGCTCGCCGCAGAAATCGAGGACCTCCTGGGTCTCGCGGATGCCACCGATCGCCGATCCAGCGATCCGCTTGTTGCCGCCGATCAGTGAGAACGCCGCCATCGGCGACGGCTCCGGCGGTGCGCCGACACAGACCATGGTGCCGAACGGGCGCAGGAGGCGCAGGTACGCGTTGTAGTCGTGCTTGGCCGAGACCGTGTCGATCAGGAGATCGAACCGTCCACCGAGCCGCTTGAACGTGGTGGCGTCGCTCGTGAGTCCGAACTCCGTCGCGCCGAGGCGCGCGGCATCGGCCTGCTTCGAGGGGGAGGTGCTGAGCATCGTGACCTCGGCGCCCATCGCGGCGGCGAGCTTGACTGCCATGTGGCCCAGGCCGCCGAGCCCCACCACCCCGACGCGCATCCCGGCCTTGCATCCGTACTGGCGGAGCGGCGAGTACGTGGTGACGCCCGCGCAGAGCAGCGGAGCAACGCCGGCGAGCTCGAGGTTGTTGGGGACCTTGAGCACGAAGTGCTCGGTGACGACGACGCTCTGCGCATAGCCGCCATAGGTCGGCGTGACGCGATCCATCTCGGTGCCGTTGTACGTGGGTGCGGCGCCGCGCTCGCAGAACTGCTCGTGGTCCTCCCCGCAGTGCGTGCACGTCCGACACGAATCGACGAGGCAACCGACGCCACCCAGATCACCGATCGCGAACCGCGTGACCTCGGCGCCGATCGCGGTGACGCGGCCGACGATCTCGTGGCCCGGGACCATCGGGAACGCCGCCTTGCCCCACTCGCCTCGAGCCTGGTGAATGTCGCTGTGGCAGATCCCGCTGAACAGGATCTCCATCTGAACATCGCGCGGACCGACGGCACGACGATCGACGGTCGAGGGCGCAAGCGGTGCGCCGGCGGAAGCGGCTGCGTAGACGCGGGTTTGCATGGGCGGCAGGGTGACAGGAATGCGCGGCGATGCCAGCGCTCCGGAGCCGGAACCGTTTCCTCGCCGGGAGGCTCTCCCGGTTCAAGGAGCCCGTCATGTTCACCCACAATGAATCGTCCATCGATCGCGCCGTGCGCGTCGTCCTCGGCATCGTCCTGCTCTCACTCGTGGTCGTCGGCCCGAGGACGCTCTGGGGCTTGATCGGCCTGGTTCCTCTGCTCACCGGCTCCGTCGGGTTCTGTCCGCTGTACCGGCTGCTCGGGATCAGCACCTGCCAGGTGCCCGCGCGCAAACAGGCGGCGTGACTCGTCAGCGAGCTGGCCCGATCGCGCCGAGGATCGCGCCGCGAACGGCCGCCCTCACCGCAGCCGGAACGGCGTCGCCCGGGATCCGTCGGCACAGCGACACCGTGCGCTTGAGCGCATCGCACGCGCCCGCGCACCGAGTGCACGTCGCGAGGTGCTGCTCGATCTGGACACACGTGGCCTGATCGATCTCGGCGCCGACATAGGCGCTGAGCTCGGCAGCCAGCTCCGGGCAGGGCTCGGCGGTGTCGGCCTCGCCCAGGCTCCCGGCCAGCGCGGCTCGCAGCCCCATCCGCGCCCGGTGGAGCCGGCTCTTGAGCGCACCGACCTCGATCCCGATCACCTCGGCGGCCTGCTCGGCGCTCAGCCCCTCGACATCGCGCAGGATCAACGCCTCGCGGTGCTCCGGGGCGAGCGTGGCGATCGCCTTCGACAGCAGCTCGCCGATCTCACGCGCGTGCAGCCGAGCATCCGGAGACGGCGCCGGATCGACGAGCTCTGGTGCCCCCTCCTCGTCGAGAGAACGCGTGGGATGCTGCCCGCGGCGCTCCTTGATGCAGAAGCTCCGCGCGATCTGATACAGCCACGTCGAGAGCGACGCATCGCCCCGGAATCCGGGGAGGTACCTGAACGCGGCGAGGAGGGTCTCCTGCAGCACCTCGCGCGCGGCATCTTCGTCGCCGCACATCCGTAGACCAAACCGATAGATGCTCGGCTCGTAGCGCGCGAGCAGCTCGTCGATCGCGGCGCGGTCTCCGCTTCGTGCCGCGTCGATCAGCTCGAGGTCGTCCATCAGGCTTCGGGCAGTGTGTCCTGATCTCGCGACAGCTGCACCTCCCACCGGTGCCAGGTTCGGTGTACATCCCTGGTGGTGAAGAAGGCCAATCCCGTCGCCGGCGTCTGGGCCTACGCCGAGTTCGGCGCGGTGATCGGGGCGTTCCTGCCGATCATGGCCGTCGCATCGTGGCGCCATCGGGGGGATCCCACGCAGCGAATCCCGGGGCAGTGGATGCGCCGGCTGGGACGCACGGCGACCCGGCTGTCCCTGCTGTGGAAGTTCGACATCGAGGGTGAGCGCCCGGCCGACATCGACACCAAGGGCTACGTCGTCGTCGCGAACCACGAGTCGCAGGCAGATCCATTCCTCCTGTCCTTCCTCCCGTGGGACATGCGGTGGGTCGCGAAGGAAGATCTGTTCAAGCAGCCCCTGAGCGGCTGGGCGATGCGCCTCGGCGGCGACATCCCGCTCCGGCGCGGCGAAGGCGAGAGCGTGCGGGCGTGTCTCCTCGAGTGCGAGCGGGCGATCCGGGCGGGGATCTCGGTGATGATGTTCCCCGAGGGCACGCGCTCCCCGACCGGCGACCTCCTGCCCTTCAAGGATGGCGCGTTCGATCTCGCGATCCGCGCGGGCGTTCCGATCCTTCCGATCGCGCTGGCGGGGACCCGAGCGATGCGACCCAAGCACTCGCGCTGGTTCGGCAAGGCGCACGCCTGTGCGAAGATCCTCGCGCCCATCCCCACGGAGGGCATGACGGTCGAAGACGTCCCACGCCTGCGCGATCAGACGCGCGCGGTGATCGCCGCCGGCCTCCCCGAGCTACGTTCGCGCTACACGGACATCCCGATCGAGTGAGATTTCCCGTTCGGCGACGCGCAGTTACAGCTATGACCGAGTCATTGCACGTTGCTGCTGCCATGCTGCTGCGGGCCCGTTACGCTCCGCGTCATGCTCAAGCGCGCCACGACACAGACGTCGATCACCGGGTTTGGGGTGTGGCATCCGCCGACCGTTCTCGACAACGTCGAGCTGTGCACCGCGTTCAACGAGTACGTCCGCCGCGATAACGCCACGCACGCCGACGCGATCGCCGCCGGCACGCGCGAGGCGCTCCGCGAATCCTCGCCGGAGTTCATCCTCCGCGCATCCGGGATCGTGAAGCGCTACGTCGAGGACAAGAGTGGCCTGCTCGATCCCGAGCGCATGTGTCCGAACATCCCGGACCGCCCCGAGGATCAACCGAGCGTTCAGGCCGAGTACGCCGTGCACGCGGCGCGCAAGGCGCTCGAGGTCGCCGGGCGCGCGGGTGAGGACATCGATCTCGTGGTGCTCGGTGCCTCCTGTCTGCAGCGCAGCTACCCGGCCATCGCGATCGAAGTGCAGGCGCTGCTCGGTGCACACGGCCACGGCTTCGATGTCTCGCTCGGCTGTTCGACCGGCATGGCCGCGCTGCAGGTAGCCTCCCAGGCCGTCCAGCTCGGCCAGGCGCGCTGCGCTCTCGTGGTGTTGCCCGAGCTCACGAGCCCGCACCTCAACTGGCGCGATCGCGACTCGCACTTCATCCTCGGCGACGCCTCCGTCGCGATGATCATCGAGGCCACCGACGGCGCGCGCCCCGGATCATGGGAGATCCGTTCGACGCGGATGGCGTCGAAGTGGTCCAACAACATCCGCAACAACTTCGGGTACACGAACCGCTGCGATCCGAGCACCCAGCACGATGCCGACAAGCTGTTCCACCAGCAGGGTCGCCGCGTGTTCAAGGATGTGGTGCCGCTCGCGGAGAAGTTCGTCAACGAGACCATCGCAGCCCACGGGCTCGGCCCCGATCAGATCGCGCGGTATTGGCTCCACCAGGCCAACCAGAACATGAACGATCTGATCGCGAAGCGGATCCTCGGCCGCGATGCCACCGCAGCCGAGGCGCCCCTCGTGCTCGCGGAGTACGGCAACACCGCGTCGGCAGGCTCGCTGATCGCCTTCGCCCTTCACAACGACGATCTGCCTGCGGGCAGCATCGGCGTGATGGCAGCGTTCGGCGCCGGCTATTCGCTCGGTTCTCTGGTCCTCCAGCGCGCGGCCTGATCACGCCGTCGCGGTCACCACGTGCGCCGATAGCGGCGACCGGCACGGCAGATCGCCGAACCGCGCGACCAGGGCCGCCGTCACCGCGGTCTGAAACGCCGGGGCATCGACCCCGCGCTCGACCAGCTGGTTCCACAGCGGGTTGCCGCGCACGAGGCCCGTGGCGAAGTCTGCCGCCGACACGGCGTCCCCGGTGCGCTCGACGGTCTCGACCTCGACGTTCGTGAACCCCGCTTCGGCGATCAGCGCACGCAGGGCCGCGGGATCGGACATCGAGAACGGCGTCAGCATGAACAGCGGTGGATCTCCGGGGAACGTGCGGAGGGCCAGCTGGTGCAGCTCGAAGGTCGCAGGATTGCGTGCCAGGGCATCCCAGGTGTTCAGCAGCAAGCGCCCGCCCGGGCGCAGCACCCGGCGCATCTCGCGTACGGCTTGCGGCTTGTCGGGGACGAACATCAGGCCGAACTGGCACACCACGGCGTCGACCTCGCCGTCACCGAACGGCAGCGCCTGGGCATCCGCCGCGCGGAAGGTCACGCGTGGATCGTCGATCGCCTGTGCAGCGCGGACCAGCATCGGCTCGTTGAGATCGGTGGCGAGGAGCCGCCCCTGGGGTGGCAGCGCGACGAGCAGGTGGCGGCTGACGCGGCCGGTCCCCGCCGCGATCTCGAGGACGCGCGTGGTCCCCGGTCCGAGCCTCCGCGCGAGGTCGATCGCATAGGGCTCGAACAGCACGGGGCCGAGGTGCCGATCGTAGAGCTCGGGGATCGAGCCGGTGAACGCGGTCGCCGGGCTGGTCATGGAGATCTTGTATGGCACGGGCCCCCTGCTTTCGGTTTGTGACCTGACGTAACGTGCCCCAAAACATGACCAAGTCCTACCTGCTGATCACGCTGCTCGGTTCCTTGACCCTGACCTCCGCCGCGTTCGCCGACACCAAGGCGGATGCGAAGGCCACGAAGCCGGAGGCCAAGCCCGACATGAAGCCCGTCGCCGACAAGCTCGACGCAAAGAAGATGGCCTCGACGCCGCCCGAGGAGCTCGCGACCCTCACGAAGTTCTTCGTCGGCACGTGGCACTGCGAGGGCAAGACCACCCCCGCGCCGGGCGTGGGCAAGACGTACAACAGCAAGGGCAACATCACGTGGGCTCCGACCCTCGACGGCTTCTTCCTCGCCGGGACCAGCGAAGGCGAGAAGGTTGCCGGCCAGCCGCTGCCGACCGTGGGCAAGGGTGAGGCGCGTGTGACCTACGATCGGACGACCAAGTCGTTCGTCAACATCGGCGTCGGCAACCGCGGCGCCTACGGGATGTCGACGTCGCAGGGCTGGGAGGGCGACAAGCTCGCGTGGTCCGGCACGACCTCGGGCCTGATGAAGACCGAGACCCGCGCGACGATCACGAAGAAGGGCGACACCGAGTACCGCGTCCTCGGCGAGCGCATGGAAGCCGGCAAGTGGGTGACCGGCACCGACGAGACCTGCAAGAAG
>JAYVRN010000039.1:0-2676 GCA_043776275.1 Myxococcales bacterium
GGGATGTCCTCCCGAATCGAGCGCGAGCGGATGGCTCGCGCCGTAGACCAGCTGGCCCATCACTCGCCACATGCCGACGTCGGGGTTCTCGTAGGTGCGGACCATCTCGTTGTAGACGGTGCCCTTCTCGTCGAGCCGCAAGGTGCCGTCATCGGCCTTGTCGACGCCGAAGTTACGGACCTCGCGGCGGATCTCCTCGTCGGTGTAGTCCGCATCGAGCATCGCGCCGAGCTGATCGGCGAACACCGGCCAGAACGTCTCGCGGCCGGCGACGGTATGAAAGTGATACGCCGTGCGCCACTGATCCGTGAACGCGCTCGATTCGGTGAGCGCCATCGCCTGGAAGCTGCCCATCTTGCGACCGCGGTTGCCCTTGCCGAGCAGGAGGTGCTCCTGCGTGTGGGGCTCGCCCTTGTTCGACGTGGGGAACGAATTGACCCAGATGAACGCCTGCGGTGCGCTCTCGATCCGCAGGTAGTCGAAGATGAACTTCGTCTTGTCGTGCACCAGGCGCGCACCGATCGGCTGATCATTCGCATCGACGTACACCGCCGCCGGGGTGAACCCGTGGACCGAGGTCCCCGGCTCCAGCGTGACGAGCGAGAGCTCGGTCACGGGCGGCGGCGTGACCACGGCACCACTCCCCGATCCCGCGCCGACCACGGGCGTGATCGGCGTCTTGGGCGCGGGAGCCGGCGGGCAACACGTGGCGAGGAGGGGGACGAGCAGGGGCGTCAGGAGCGCGAGCAGCGGGCGGAAGCGCATGACGCGTACTCTCGCCTCGAGCGATTGAATCCGCCAGTGCGACCGTGGAGGATGTCGCATGGCCGACGCGATCATCGAGCTCCGCCGGGTGGATCCGGTCACCGTGATGACGCTCTCGGCGGGCAAGGCGAACGCCTTCGACACCACCCTGCTCGAAGCGATCACCCAGACCATCGACGCCGTGGTCGCCGACGGTGCCCAGGCGCTGATCATCACGGGGGATGGCGCCACGTTCTCCGGCGGGCTCGCGTTGCCCCAGCTGATCGATCTCGACCGCGACGGCGTGCGCCGGCTGATCACCACGTTCGCCACCGCGATGCGCCGCGTGCTGGAGGCCCCGATCCCCGTGATCGCCGCGATCAACGGCAACGCGATCGCCGGCGGCTGCGTGCTCGCGTTGATGTGCGACGAGCGGATCATGACCGCGCAGGGCCCGAAGGGGCCGCCCCGGATCGGCCTCAACGAGGCGCAGCTCGGGCTCGGCCTGCCTGCGGTGGTCGTCGAGCTGGTGCGCGCGCGCGTGCCCGCGGGGAGTCACGTCCGGGTCATGCTCGAGGGCCGCCTCGTGGAGCCGCCCGAGGCGCTCGCGCTCGGCCTCGTCGATGAGGTGGTGCCGGCCGAGCAGTTCGAGGCCCGCGCCCTCGAGCGCGCCACCGCCCTCGCCGCCTCCGATCGCACCGCGTACGCGCAGATCAAGCGCGCGATGCTGCGCCCCGCGATCGAGGCGATCACGCGGTTCGATGCGGCCGACACAGAGGCCTGGCTCGACACCTGGTTCTCCGTCGAGGGCCAGCGCCGGATGCGTGCCACGGTGGCGAGGATCACCAAGAAGTGATCATCTCCGTCGTCGGCGGCGGCATCTTCGGCCTGACCGCCGCGCTCGAGCTCCGCGCGCGTGGCCATGCGGTGACGCTCCACGAGCCGGGCCCGATCCCGCACCCGCTCGCCGAATCCACGGACATCAGCAAGGTGGTCCGCCTCGACTACGGGGACGACGCCGACTACACGGCGCTCGGCGAGGCGGCCCTCGCGGGCTGGCGACGTTGGAATGCGCGGTGGCCCGCACCGCTGTTCCACGAGACTGGGGTGACGTTCCTGTCCCGCGAGCCGATGCACGATCGCAGCGGCTTCGAGCACGCCTCGTACACGCTCCTCACCGCGCGCGGGCACGCCCTCGAGCGCCTCGATGCTGCGGAGATCTCCCGGAGGTTCCCCGCATACCATCCCGGTGCGCTCGTCGACGGCTACTGGAATCCTCAGGGTGGCTGGGCTGCTGCTGGTGCTGTGGTCAGCCAGCTCGCGGTGGACGCGGTGGCCGCCGGCGTGGTGATCGATCCCCGTGCGGTTCGCGACCTCGAGACGCTGAACGCCGAGCTCACGATCGTGTGCGCCGGTGCCTGGGCCGCCGGGCTCCTCCCCGAGCTTACGGGCTCGGTGCGCCCGATCGGCCAGCCCGTGTTCCACCTGCGGCCCGACGACCCCGCGCTGTTCGCCGCCGAGAGGTTCCCGGTGTTCGGCGCCGATATCGCGCGCACGGGCTACTACGGCTTCCCCGCGACCGCCGACGGCCTGGTCAAGATCGCGAATCACGGCACCGGCCTCCCCGTGGCGCACGACCGCGATCGCGTGGTGGATCCCGTTCAGGAGCTCGAACTGCGCGCGTTCCTCGCCAGCACGTTTCCCTCCCTCGCCACCGCGCCGATCGTCTACCGCCGGCTGTGCGTGTACGGCGACACCCTCGACGGACACTTCTGGATCGCGCGCCACCCCACGCGAGAGAACCTCGCCGTCGCCACCGGAGGCTCCGGGCACGCCTTCAAGTTCGCGCCCGTGCTCGGCGCCCTGATCGCGGACCTCGCGCTCGGCGAGCCGCACCCGCTCGCGCACAAGTTCCGCTGGCGACCGGAGCTG
>JAYVRN010000040.1:0-8877 GCA_043776275.1 Myxococcales bacterium
TCGGTGCCGCAGGCGCGCCGAGCGAGCTCGAGCTGTGGACGCGCTGGCTGTTCGCGCCGCATCGCCGCGCCACGCGAGCCCTCCGCGAGGCCGCGGTGCCGCCGCCGCCCGAGGAGCCGCTGGGCTCGTCCGGATCCGAGGGTGAGCCGATCGAGCCGCCCGAGAAGGCGCCCCTGCCCCGCGCGATCTCGACGCACCTCGCGATCGCTCAGCGCTCGCAGCCCACGTCATTCGCACTCGGCATCACCGTCCAGGCGTGGGATGCGGCGCTGTCAGATGGCGTCACGCACAGCTGGCTCGCACGCCGCGCACTCGAGCTCGATGCACCGCTCGGCGCGGTGGATCGCGCGCTCCGCGAGATCGCGCTGGTGGTCACCGACGATCTCGCGCGGATCGCCGATGCCGCGGGCCTCGGCTCGCCGGCATCGCACGGGCCGATCGGAGAGGCTCTCGGCCGTCGCCTGCGCCACGGCCGCCTCGATGCACTCGAGGCCGGCTTCAACGCGTGGGCCGCGCGCAAGGACGATCACACCCACAAGCGCAACCTCGGTGCGGCGCGCTCACCGATCGACGAGTGGCGCGAGTTCATCGCACTCCGTGCCGCCTACCGCGACGCGGTGACCGCCGGCGGCGCCGACCTGCGGCGCCTCGCGTTCCCGCATGCGTTCACCACCGGCAGCAACATGGCCGCGTGGTTGTGGAACCAGTTCCAGGAGTACTCGATGTCCCATGCGATCTCGAAGTGGCTCCTCGACGAGGCGCTGGTCGTGGGAGACACCGAGGCGATCGAGCTCGGCCATCGCAACTGCGGGCTCCACGTCCGCACGCGCCTGAACGACGGTTGACCAGGTTCGCGCCGCGGCGAAACCACGGCGAGCGGGGGGATCGCGTTCGAAGACGCGAGTCTCCGGGCGACCATGTCAGTTCGCGGCCCAGTCGCAGCCGAGCTCGTCCTGCGTGACGTGGCAGCGCAGGCACATCCGGCGGTTGCCCTTGTCGAGCGCGCGGCAGCGCGCACTGCCCCGCCAGCCCTTCGGGTGCGGCGAGGCGTTGAGCTTTCCCGGCTCCGCGCTGTGGCAGGTGAGGCAGTCCTCCTCGCGATGGCACGAAGCGCAGCTCGAGATGTTGCGTCGCGCCTCGGCGGCGTGGCGATTGGGCCCGGAGCCCGACGTCGCCCAGCCCGCGGGATGGAACGCACCACCGGACTGCGTCGCATCGAAGCCTCGCTCACCGCGCGTGCCGACGCCCGTGCGCTCGTGGCACGCCACGCAGAACGACTGCGCGCGGTGGCAGGCTGAGCAATCGGGCGTGCCGCGCCGCGCCTCCACACCGTGCGCGGAGAGGTAGTTGCCCTGGTGGAACTCCCTGGGGCGGACCACGCCCTGGTGGCAGGCCACGCACTCCGAACGATCGTGGCACGCCGTGCAAGTCGCCCCGACCTGCCGCGCCTCCTGGCGGTGATCCTTGCCGAACCCGGGGCCGTGCGCATCACCGAGCCCGGTCGCGGCGGGGACCAGCGAGCCGTGCGCGAACTCGGTCTCGACGAGGCCGCCGAGCTTGGTGAGGTGGCAGTCACCGCAGCGACGCTCCTCGACGCCGCGGTTGTGACAGGTCAAACAGGACGCCATCGTCGGCAGCTGCTTCGTGGTCGCGAGGTCGACCTTCGTGAGATCGCCGTGACAGCTCTGGCACGGCGTCTTGCTGTGGGCGGCGTGATCGAACTTGAGCGGGGTCGGCGTCAGGTAGACACGCTCCACCGGCTGCGCATCGGTGAATCCCGGGTGACACGCGACGCACGCGGCGGGCGGTGCGCCCGGGACGATCTTCGTCGGATCTGCGCGATCGATCGGATGACACGCGCGGCACGCGGCCTCGGTGGGGATCAGGTTGTCCACGGCGGATCGCGAGGTGGTGGCCGCAGGATGGCAGGTGGCGCAGGTCTGGCCGCGTGCGAGGTGCTTGGCGTGCGAGAACACGAGCGGCAGGCGCTGCGCGGGATAGACCACGGGTGACCACCCGGTGCCATCGTCCGCGATCACGGCGCGGCCCAGCCCGAAGGCGATCACGAGGAGCGGTAGCGCGCGGAGGAGCTTCATGGTTCGGGTGCGAACGCGAGATCGAGGACGCCGATCACGCGGGTGGTGAAGGGGTACAGGTCGTCGTGATCGGCCTCCGCGATGACGTGGAACCCAACGGACTCCGCGAGCTTCATCGATCCCGACACAACGCCGGAGGCCGTGACGAACCGTGAGCGATCCTCTCGGCGCACACCGAGTACAGCCGTGCGCGCCCGCAGCCATAGATCATCGCGCGCCTTCCACGCCACCTCGCCCGTGCCGCCGGCGCGGCGTCCGCCGTAGCCATCGTCGATCAGGGCGTCGAGCCGGGTCCGCAGCCGCGCACCGAACGCGCGCTCGAGGCCCGCCTCGCCGCCACCCGCGACCGAAGAGGTACCGTCCTCGTGCGCGTAGCGACGAAGCCAGGTGCTGGCACGCACGCGGAGCGGGCCCTCCAACTGGTAGCCGAGGCGCACATCGGTGGTCGGCTCGACCGAGAACACGTTGAAGATCGAGTCGCCATCGAACGTGGGGAGGAAGTACTCCACCGAGGGCTCGAACACGTGGGGGCCGCGTTCGATCCGCACGCCGGCATCCGTCCGATCGATCGCCGCATGGAGGAGCGAGTAGCGGAGGTTGGCGTACGGGCGCAGCGTGATGGTCCCGGCGTGCAGCTCGCCGTGTGCACGCGCGTAGAGCCGCTCCTCGTTGATCCCCGAGGCGGGCGCCTGGCCTTGCTCGTCCGGATACAGGCCGCGGTCCGGATAGTTGAGGCGGTCCACGTCATCGATCAGGCCCACGGTCTCGGACCACGTGCGGCGGTACCCGATCTCGGCGCCGAACCGCCGCAGTCGCGAGGTGGCGAGGGCGACGCCGATCGAGGGCTGGCGCATCTCGCGCTGCGGGCAGAACTCGTAGTCGCTCGACAGCTTCGACGGCGACACCGTGCGATTGCGATCGATCAGCTGCCACGCACCGGCGCCTGGCGTGGGTCCCTCGACGTACTCGCGACAGCCAGCGCCTGAGGTGCCATCGAGCTCGTACGCCGAGACGCCGAGCGGCGAGGCTGCGCGGACGCGGAGCCCGCCCGCCGCCGTGACCACGAGCGGCACGGATGGCAGCTCGTAGCGAGCGGTGCCGCCATCGAGCCCCGACGAGCCCCAGCCGTCGTCGACGAGGACGCGGCCGAGGTTGACCGACAGCGCGTCGTCCGCGAGGCCATCGATCGCGACGAAGCCGTAGAGCAGATCGAGGCTCGCCGACGAATCCACCAGCTCCGGGATCACATCGATCGCATCGCGCCGCACGCGCTCGGACAGCTTGATCCGTCCGCTCGTGTACGTGCCGAAATCGTGATCGACCCGGAGGTAGCTCTGCCACGAGATCCGCAACCCGCGATCGGGGAGCCGCGCCTCCTTGCGCGCCTGGGACAGGCCACCGATGTCCACGATCCGCAGCGCCAGGGTCTGCGTGTAGCGGCGGCGCCCGAGGAACAGATCCGGGCCGATCAGGCGGTACTGCCGCAGTCGATAGGCCTGACCGATGGTCTGCGCGCGCAGCCAGAACTCGTAGGCATGCGCCGGCGAAGGTGCCGCGGTGATCGCGAGCACGACCGCGGTCACGCAGGCGCGCCGGAGCATCGTCGCGACGGTATCACGCACGCTCGGAGGCTCACCGGGCGACGGTGACGGTATCGACGGTGATGCGCCCGCCCGGGCCGAGCGCGGCCACGCCCCATGAGCCGCGCTCGACCAGGCCGACGTCGCAGCTCGCGACCTCCACATCGTCGCGGAACAGCCGGGCGGTCGTGCCCGAGAGCTCGAACCGTCCCGTCACGGGGAGGTTCGGATCGAACGCACCGACGTCCTTGCCGCTACACAGGATCCGCGTGGTGCCGCCGTCGTGCCGCACGATGCTCGCCTTTGCACCTTCGGCGAGCTCCCCGACGAGGAACTTTCCGGGCCCGACCTGATCGGCGATCAGCGCCACGCCGACGAGCCGGACCCGCACGGTGGCGCGCACCGAGCCGGTGGAGATCCGCGGCCCGCCGACGAGCGCCCTCGCGAGCTCACCGGGGGACACGAGATCCCAGGTCAGGCCGCGCTGGACGGTGTCCGGATCCGGTACGGTGAGGACGGTCGGCGTCCCGCCCGGAGCCACGGTGGTCGAGCCTGCCGCCGGCCCGACCAGCGTAGGCCGATAGAGGTGGACACTCTGGTTCGCGGCGCCGCCATCGAACACGAGGACGGATCCGTCGGCCAGGCGGAGCAGCGTGGGCGCGAGCAGCCCGCTGGGGCCCTTGCTGTCCGCCGGGGGGGCGAGCAACTGCCAGCGATCGATCGTCGGATCGTAGATCACGACATCGCCGGTGGGCTCACCACCGAAGCCTGCGACGCGCCCATCCTCGAGGGTGGCGAGGCGCACGCCGGAGAGTAGCGGCGCCAGCGCGGTGGGGCGCGCCGTCTTGGCCCCCGGTGCGAGCGTCGAGGCCTGCTGCACGGGAGGCTCGCCGTCGAGCGCGAACGCGGTGACGAGGCCGCCTCCATCGAGCGCGGCGATCTGGGCGTTCATGCCGGTGATCGTCTCGACATCACCATCGGGCGAGATCCGATCCGCGCCGGTGGGATCGTGCGTCGGTGGGGACGTGCCACCGGCGAGCACGTACCACGGCTTGCCGTCGTCGAGGATCCCGAGCGAGAACGGCGTGGCACCGATCCGCGCCACGCGGAGCACCGGCCCCACCTGCCCCGCGTCGATCTGCTTCGTGTCGTAGACCTGCGAGCTGTTGAGCAGAAAGCCGTTGCAGCTCCCGTTCGCGACCTCCATGCAGCCGCCGGCGAGCAGCAGCCGATCGTCACCAAGTGCGATCGAGCTGTGGAACGCGCGCGAATCGACGAGGACGGATTCACCAAGCGTCCTGCTCACTGGATCGAAGAGCGTGATCACCGAGCGCGGGCCGCCGCTGATCGCGACGCGACCATCGGGCAAGGTCACGAGGGAGCTCCCTGCGAAGCCCGACGCGCCGAGCACGCTCGACACGGCGACCGGGGTGAACGTCGCGGTCGCCGGATCGTAGTACTCCGCGCTCGGCAACCAGCTCCCATCCGCGGCCTTGCCACCGACGATCAACGCACCGGCGCCTGCCCGGGCGACCAGCGGGGCCTGGCGCGCCACCGTCATGAAGCCCTCGGTCTCGCAGTACCCGCTGGGTGGGATCATGACGATCGGGATCCCGGCCTTGTCCTCGAGATCGCCGAACGCGAGCGGGGCGGTCTTGCCGATCGCGCCGATCACGCCACCACCCACGGCCACCTCCACGCCGAACTGCTCGGTGGAGGCCGGGAAGTCCGCGAGATCCACGACCTCGGTGAGCCCGACGGCCCGCGTGATCTCGCCCGTGGCGGTGTATGCCGTGATCCGGATCCCCGTCGCATTCTTGGGCCGACCACAGCTGGCAGGAAGCGGGACGGGATCGAGGGTGACGCGCGCGGGGGTGTCACCGCAGCCGATCGCCAGGACGACGACCGGCAGCAACGAGACGAGGGCCCTCCGAGCGATCACGGTCCACATGATACATTCGTCGCGATGCCGGAGTTGCCGACGACGTTCGGCAAGTACTTCCTGACCGAGAAGCTCGCCACGGGGGGCATGGCCGAGATCTACCTCGCGAAGATCGTCGGCCCGGGTGGGTTCGAGAAGCAGCTGGTGATCAAGCAGATCCACCCGAAGCTGTCGGGACAGCGTCACTTCGTCGATCTGTTCGTCGCCGAGGCCAAGACGCTGGTGACCCTGACCCACGGCAACATCGTGCCGGTCTACGAGCTCGGCGTGGTCGACGACACCTACTTCATCGCGATGGAGTACATCGACGGGCCGACCCTCTACCGGTTCACCGAGATGCTCGCGCGCCGCGATGCGGTGATGGCGCCCGACGTGGCCGCGTGGATCACCGCGCGGATCGTCGAGGGGCTGGACTACGCCCACCGCAAGGGAGAGGGCGTGATCCACCGCGATCTCTCGCCCCGCAACGTGATGCTGTCGCGCGAGGGCGAGGTCAAGCTCGTGGACTTCGGCATCGCCGTCACGCTCGGCAACGCGGGCGAGGACGAGACGCAGTCTGCCCCGACGGGCTCGTTCCCGTACATGTCACCCGAGCAGGTCCGCAAGGAACAGCTGACCGGGCAGACCGATGTGTTCTCGGTCGGGGTGCTCGCGTGGGAGATGCTGGTCGGGCACCGCCTGTTCGCCCGCAACGATCCCGATGCCACGTTGTTTGCGGTGACCGAGGAGGAGATCCCTCGTCCGACGTCGGCGCGCCCGGAGATCCCCGCCAAGCTCGACGAGATCGTGATGCGCGCTCTCGAGCGCGACAAGACAGCCCGCTGGAGCAACGCCGGCGAGATGCTCGCTGCGCTCCAGCGCTACCTCTACGGGCTCGAGGAGATGCCCGGTCCGCGCGACGTCGCGGCCCTGGTCGCCAGGTTCTGCCCGCCCGAGACCCGGCGGATGCCGACCCACGCCGACGGCCCGTTCGAACCAGACGAGCCAGACGCCCCGGTGGTCGCGGGCGAGACCCAGCTCACGCCGCCGCCCACGCCGCCCGGGGGCCCACGCACCGCCGTGATTCCGCGCGACGGAGCTTCGGCGCGCGGCAAGGTCCGTCGGCAACAGAAGAGCTTCGCGACCCATGTCGAATTGAAGGACATGCTCGAGCGCGCGACGCCGATGTTCGGCGTCCCGGCGATCGACGACAGCGAGCCGGCGACCAACATCGAGGTTCCCCCGGAGCCGCTATTGGCGGTCGATCCGCCCGCACCCACGCTGCCCGCCGCGACGACGAAGCCGCCGTCGACGCCCGACGAGGGTCCCGATTCGACGATGCGGATCCGGACCTCATCGCCCGACCGAGATCGCGGCGCGGCCCCCGGGCAGACGGGCCTCGTGATGCTCGCGCTCGGCGGGCTCGCTCTCGCAGTGGTCTCGGTGATCGTGTTCTGGCAGATGCGCGATCACGGCGGCCTCCAGCCCGACGCCGCCCCCAAGCTCGACCAGCCGTTCTACATGCTGGTCGACGCGGCCGGCGATGCGACGGGCGATGCCGATGGCACCGACGCCGACGCAACCCTGACCACCGATGCAGATGCCGATCCCGCGCCGAACCCGATTCCCGACGCCCCCACGACGCCGGTGCGCGATGCGGCGCCCGAGCGCTTCCCGGATGCCGGCGCCAAGTCGCTCGATGCGTCCAGTGCCGCGGTGATCGACGCCGTGGTCGACGCGAAGATCGACGCCAAGGTCACCCCGTCCGGCACCGGGACCGTCGAGATCGGCGCCGAGCCGTGGGGCGACATCGTGGTCGATGGCAAGCCGCGCGGGCGCACGCCGGCGACCCTGACGCTCCCCGCGGGGAAGCACACGATCGAGGTGATCTTCGGCGGGGAGGATCCGCCGCGCACCAAGCGCTTCGACCTCGATCTCGCACCCGGCGCGCTCGAGAAGCCGTTCGCCGATTTCTCGAAGCCGTAGTCTGGCGCTACGGCTGATGGAAGCCGCCGCCGTCGACGCCGAGCAGCGGCGGAGGATCGGAGCCCTGGAGGGCGACGATCGTCACGACGGTCCCGATCACCAGTGCGGCACCGACGCCGGTCCACAGCCACGGACTCCGGCACACCTTGCAGCGACCATCGTGGATCTGGCCGTCGCGCTCGGACAGCACGCTCGGTGCGTAGCGCAGGTCCCCGGTCCTCGCCGCGTCCCACGCCGCACGCGCCGCCGCCGCGAGGCCGCTACGATCACCGAAGCCGAGCTCGACCACCGCACTGCACCGCGCCGGGATCCCCGCACAGCGCTGGACAAGGAGCGTGGGGCCGCCACGCCGCGTGGCCTCCGCCACCAGGACTACCTCGTCGAGATCCGCGAACCGCAGCGTCGCATCCACCAGCTGCTGCGCCTCGCGCTCCGCGAGCCCGAGCTCGGCGCCGGCGGTGAGACGGATCGCGGCGTCGTCGCGATCGAGGACCACCTCGACGGCGGAGGCATCGACCGGGACCGCCTGCACCGTGGGCGCATACAGCGGCGCGCGCGCGACGATCAGGTGCTGGCCGCGCGTGACCTGCACGTCGAGAGGAGCACGTCCGATCGTCTTGCCATCGATCTGGATCGCGGCCCCCGCGGGCACGCTGGTCACATGCACGCGCTGCAGCGCGACCGGTGCGGCGCGCGCGGTCTCGATCGCGCTGACCACATCGGGGGCGAACTCCGCCTTGGTGATCGGGCGATCCGGATCGAGCGCGATCGCGAGCGAGAACACGGCCTGGGACTCGGCGGTGCGGCCCAGGTGTCCGAGCACCACGCCGAGCCGGAGCGCCGCATCGGCATACAGCTCGGGTCCACCCGGCAGCCCGACCAGCGGCTCGGCGGCGGTCCGTGCGGCGACCAGGCGGGACGCCGCCGATTCGACGGCGACGCGGAGGTAGGCCCGCCATCCCTCGTCGACTTGATCGCGGACCTTGCGGAATGCCTGGAGCGCCTCCGTGGGCACCGCGCCCGCGGCGATCGCCCCCCGCGCCTCGGTGACCGCGTCGAGGCTGATCCGGCCAGCGCGCCCAGCCATCGCCTGCCCCATCGCGGCCGCGACCGCGCCCCGATCGGACCTGCTGACCGCGATCACGCCGGCACCATCCGCTCCCGCCGGCCGCGAGATCGCGAGCGCAGGAATCACCACCGCGCACGCGAGCAGCACCCTCACGGCACCAGTATACTCGACACATGCCGTTCCCCTGGCTCAAGACCACGCCACCGCGCACCGACGGTCCAGATC
>JAYVRN010000041.1:0-8870 GCA_043776275.1 Myxococcales bacterium
CCCCTACGGTTGAACCCGGCACGAGTGTCTCAACAACACTCGGGGATTTGAATGGCACAAGCCCGGTTTGCAACGCAGCGGGCAAGTTGCTAAGACCGCTCGGCTCCGTGCCACGCAAATCCGCTCATCGACTCGCGCTTGTGCTGGCGCTCGTTGGCGCTGCCTCCGCCTCCGCGTGTGTGGACTCCGCGGTCCGCACGGCACCGTTTCGGGTTCGGCCCGACGCCCCCGATGCGGGCAAGCTCGCCGGGCCGTTCAACGGTCGGGTGGTGGACGCCACGACCCACGCCCCCGTCGCGGGTGCGCTGGTCTACGGCGCCTGGACGCTGGAGCGAGGCACCGGCCTGCCCGAGCCGGCCGGCGCGCGAGAGTTCGTCGGATCCACGGACGCCGGTGGCGGCTACCAGATCCCCGAGCTGGCCGCGATCCCCAAGGGGACCCGGGTCACCGAGTTCGCCCTCCTGGTCTACAAGCGCGGCTACGTCGCGTATCGCAGTGATCGTCGGTTCAACGATCTCGGGATCCGCATGGACTTCTCGCAGCGCGATAACCAGGTCCTGCTCGATCGCTGGCGCACGGAGCTCTCCCACGCTCGCCACCTCCGCTTCGTCGGCGGCGGCACCGCGGTCGCCGCGCTCACCCAGTGGGAGCTGTCCGATGCGAGCGCCGAGCTCGACGGCAAGCGCGCGTCCGGATCGGATGTGCGGCCCGGCCGTGGCGATGGCCAGTACGTGGTCGCTGCGCAGCTCCTGACCGAGAACGACATCAAGGGACGCACCAAGTACGACGGTGGGTTCGAGACCGGACCATTGTCCGACGAGCCCGACACCGCCACGTACTCCTCGCAGCACTTCAAGGCGAAGGGGCGTCCCGAGACCTGGGACGTCGCGATGCGCATGTGGCGCCTCGAGCCCGGCAAGGCGCAGGAACGCTACGACGAGCTGGTCACGCAGCTGCCCGGCACCGTCGAGAAGGATGACATCGGTAGCCGCTCGTTCGTGGCGCTCGAGAACGACATCCGCGGCGTTGGCTTCCTCGATGCGCCGCGCGGCATCGTGTTGCTCCTGACCTGCGGCACCAACCAGTGCGCGAACGCCGATGACGCGATCGCGCTCGCGAACATCGTCTATGGGCGAGTCAAGGCGCTCCTCCCCGCGACCCCCGGCGGTGCCAAGTGAAGCGACTCGCAGCTCTCCTCCTGATCGCGACCTTGGCCTCCCCGGCCGCCGCCTGGGAGCCCGAGACCACGCACGCCGGACTCGCCGAGCAGGCCGCGCTCGCATCGCGCCTCCACAAGCGGCTCGTCACGCTCGGCTTCACGGGCGGCCTGTTCGAGCAGCTGACGATCCCGCCCGCAGACGCGCCGGCCCTGATGGCGGCGATCAAGCTGCTGTCCCCCACGCACGGGGCCGTTCCCGATGCGCGCGGACGCCAAGTCGCGCTGTCGTGGCTCGCCGCGGGCGCCGCACTCGCCGACATCCCCGCCGCGAATGGTGCGAACCACTTCTACGATCCGACCACGCGCCGCGGCTGGATCGCGCCGGAGCGCGGCGTCCTCGCCGGGGCCTCGGACAAGATCCGCGAGGCGATCGGGCGCGCGTCGCTCCCCGCCCGTGGCATCCCCGCGCCGGACTGGGTCACCGATCGCACGAACCCGTTCAACGTCGATTCGTTCCTCGGCCAGTACGCCAAGGCCGTGAGCGCCAAGACCGCGGGTGAGCGTTCGCGCCACATGGCGGCGGCGCTGATCGCGGCCGGTGCGATCCTGCACACGCTCGGCGATCTCGGAACGCCGTCCCGAGTCCGCGGTGACGAGGCCAGTCACCTCGAGCCGATGGGCGCTGGTCCTGACGATCTCGGTTCGCGGTTCGAGCGGATCGCTGCGCTGGCGCACGGCCGCCTCGGGGTCACCACGCCGAGCCGGGTGATCACGCGCGATCACCTCCGCGAATACTTCACGGGCGTCACCAAGGCCGGGGACGGGCTCGCCGACGTGATCGCCCGCTCGTATTTCTCGCCGAACACGCTGCCCAGCCCCACGCGCGTCGGCGCGGACACCCGCCCGAAGCTGTCGCGCCCGCAGCCGAGCCTTCCGCCGCGCCTCAACCTGATGGCGGCGAGCCGCGACGATGGCACCACGCTCCGCGACGCGAGCGGCACCTGCCTCGCCCGGTACAAGGTCGATCACGGCGTGCTCTCGTTCTGGATCGACGACGACTGCATGCTCGAGCAGATCGCCGTGATCCTCCCCGAGGTCGCGAGCTACGAGGCAGGCCTCCTGGATTTCCTGGTCCGCGGTGATCTCACGATCAACCTCAGCGACGGCGTGGTGGTCTCGGGGACCGGCCTCGGGAGCGGCACCGTCGAGGTGCTCGTCGAGGACGATCGCGGCGTGCGCACGTCGCTCGGCGCTTCGAAGGTCGCCGCCGGAACGGCCGAGCTGATCAAGGTGCCGGCGCCCGCGAGTGGGACCCGTGTCGTGGCGGTCTATCGCGGCGTCGATGCGGCGAACGAACCGATCGTCGCCGTCGGCGCGATGCCCCTCCCGCGCTGAGGCTGTCCCGCCATGGCGAAGAAGCGACGCGACGACGATCACGGGCTCGATCGCATCATCGGTGTCCTCGAGGCGGCGCCACCGGGCCTCCACGATCTCGATCCGCCGGGCCCCTCGCTGCCGAAGGGCCTGCCCGAGCCGCTGATCGAGCTCTACGCGCGCTGCGATGGCGGGCGGATCTTCCTCGATACGATCGAGATCTCGCCGGCCCGCGAGGTCACGATGCCCACGCCCGGGCGCTGGCGCTTCGCGCTGATCGAGGGAGATGCGGTCTCGATCGATCACCGCGGCAAGATCTGGCGTACCGACGAATCGCTCGACGACGAGATCTGCGACGGCACCCGGATCGATCGGTGGCTCGCCGGTGCGGTGGATGCGGCGGCGCTGCTCTACGACGGTGATGGGGAGTTCGCCGACGGCGTGTTCGATGAAGAAGGCGAGCTGCTGCCAGCCGTCAACGAGCGCCAGCTCCGCGCCCACCTCAAGCGAGATCCGGCCGCACCGGGCCTGCGTTGGCGTCTGGGCCTCGCGATGCTCGCGCAGGGCATCGACGAGGATGCCCGCAACGAGCTCGAGCAGGCGGTCGCCGACGATCCTGCGTTCGCCTGGGCGTGGCTCGATCTCGGCAGGATCTCCGAGAAGCTCGGCGACCTCACCAACGCACTCGACGAGATCCGGATGGCCGCGGAGACCGCCGAGGGCGTCCAGCACGAGCAGGCCGGCTATTTCTGGGCGCAGCTCGCGCGCCTCGCGAGCCTGACGGGCGACGACGTCCTGCGCGCGCAAGCCGCGACCAAGTCCTCGCTGCTCGGGCCCTCGCTCAAGGCCGCGCAGATCGCCGGCGTCCGCGAGTCTCTCGAGGCGGGCGACACGGCGTCTGCCAAGGGTCTCGTCGATCTGCTGAAAGCCGTGTGGCCGCGGGATCTCGAGGTCCTCGACCTCGCGCGCCGCGTAGCGAATTGATCGCGGTCATCTTGTAACCGCTGTCACGCGGGCATACGCCTGCGTGATGCGCACCGCCCCCGTCGCGATCGCCTTGGTCACCGCCACGCTCGTCGGGCCGCTGGCCATGGTCGCCAACGCCCGGCCACCGCGCCTGGCCCGTGGCGAGCAGCCGCGCATGGCCCACATCGTCGAGAACACGCCGGACTGGGTCGCCGAGTGCCCGCTCACGGTGGTGCAGGATGATCCGGAGACGTTCGCCGTCGGCGCGAGCTGTGGCGCATTCGAGACCATGATGTTCGAGCGCAAGCGCCTCGACGCGAAGGAGTTCGCGGAGCGCGTCCACGACGAGGCGCAGGAGGCCGGCGCCGCCCTCGTCGCGATCACGATCGCCACGGCCCAGGGCCCGGCGACCGGCTTCACGTTCGTCCTTCAGGACAAGCAGAGCGTGAACACGTACGTGATGGTCCGTCGCCCTGGCGCGCAGGGGACCAAGCCCGGCCCGAGCGACATGCTGTCGTGCACCAGCGCGGTCGGCACCGATCCTCTCGCACGCTGCAAGGCGGCGCTCGAAGCGCTCGGCCGCTCGAGTGTCGTTCGCTCCGGCCGCGCCGGCTTCCCGCGCGCCGCGGGCGAGCGCGCCGGCAGCTAAGACCGTTAGCGGAACACGGCTTGATCAGCCGGGATGCCGCGCGCCTCGAGCTCCGAGTAGAACCGCGGCACGGTTCCGGTCGCCACGAACCCACCGTTCGCGTGATGGAACAGCACGTGCGTGTCGAACGTGTTCTCGGTGTGACCGACGACCTCTTCGATCGACATCACCTTGAGCGAGCCGTCGCTCCAGCGCGCCACGTGCACCACGATCTCGAACGCCTGCGCCACGAGCTCGCGGAGCGGAGCGTCTGCGCCCGTCGGAGCGGTGACGCGGGCCAGGGTGGCGAGGCGGGTCAGCGCGGTGTTTGCACCCTCGCCCGACATCGCGACGATCGCCCCGTCGATCGAGGCATTGAGCGCGTGGATCAGCGGCAACGCTTCACGACCGCGCACCTCGCCGACCACCAGCCGGTCCGGTGATAGGCGGATCGCCGTCTCGAGCAGCGCCGCGAGATCCACGTCGGCGTTCTTGCCGATGCCGACGCGCGTCTCGAGCTGGATCCACTCATCGCGCGCGATCGACAGTTCGGCGACCTCTTCGATCGAGATCACGCGCTCACCCGCGGGCGCCGCCGCGGCCATCGCCGCGACCACCGCGGTCTTGCCCGACGCCGGGCCACCGCACACCAGCACGTTGCGGCGCGCGGTCACACAGGTCGCGAGGAAATCGGCCATGCCCGGGCTCATCGCGCCCTGCGCGCCGAGATCTGCGAGCTGCGGCATCTGCGCGGGGACCTTCTTCAGGACCAGGCACGCACCGCGTGCGGCCACGGGTGCGACCGCGGCGGTGAGCCGCGTGCCATCCCGCATCCGCAGATCGACGACCGGGTTCGCGTCATCGAGGCGGGCACCCGCCTCGGCGACGAGGCGCTTCACGACGCGCTCGAACACCTCGTCCGAGGAGAACGCCTTGCCCGAGCTCCGCAGCACGCGATCCTTGCCGACCACCACACGATCGCGGCGATCGATGATGATCTCGTCGATCTTCTCGTCGGCGAGCAGGTCCTCGAGGGGACCCAGCGCGAGCGCCTCGGACAGGGTCTCCTTGATCAGCGTGTCCTGATCGATGTACTTCGGCAGCTCGCCGGAGGTCTCCAGCGTCTCGACGAGATCGATCGTGGCGCGCTCGGCGCGCTGCCACAGCTCCTCCTCGTGCAGACGCTCGATCGGGATCTTGTCCAGATCGAGCTTCACGCGGAGGCGCTCGAGGATCTGCGACTGCAGATCGAGCATCTTCACGACCTTGGGATCGAGCGGCTCGATGTGCACGCCACGGCGGCTCGGCATCGACACCGAGCGACCGACCACGCGCTTCGCACCCGCACCGACGAGATTGCGGGACTTGCTGGCGGTCGGGGCGAGTGGAACGACCTGCGCGGGTGCCCCCATCGGGGCGGGTGCCGCGAACGTGGGAGCGGGTGCGGGCGCGACGGGAGCCGCGAACGCTGGTGCGGCCACGGGAGGCGGCGGGGCGAACGTGGGTGCAGGCATCGGCGCCGCGACGGGCGGCGCCGCGAAGCTCGGCGGCGGAGGCGCGGCCTCGAGGTGCTGCGGCTGCGGCTGCGGCGCTGCCATCGGCGGGATCGGCGCCATCGGCGGCGGCATGGTCCCACCGGGTCGGCCCATCGGTGGACGCGTCCGCGCACCATCCGGCGGTGGCGATGCCAGCGGCGGCATCGTGCGGCCTGGCCCCGGGCCTGCGGGTGGCGGCGCATCCATCTCGCGCTCGCGCGGAGCGGGTGCCTCGCGAGGAGCAAGATCACGTGACGCCGGAGCGGGCCGCGGCGGCCCTGGACGGACAGGTGCAGCGACCGGCGGCGGTGGCACCGGATCGTTGTTCATCGGAATTGGCAACGCGGCCATCGGCTGCGCTTCCGTGGGACGCGGGGGCCGCATGTCTTGCGGCGGCGGCTGATTGACGAGGCGATCACCACCCGGCGGAGACGTGGTGGTCTCCGACGGACCGTCACCCTCTTGCGACGATGCTTCGTCGACACCGACGATGAAGTCACCGATGTAGATCTTGTCCGAGTCCTTGACCACGAGCGGGCTCGTGATCTTCCGGCCGTTGACGTACGTGCCGTTGGTGCTCTTCAGATCGACGATGATGAACTTGCCGTCCTTGAGCACGATGCGCGCGTGGCGCTTCGACACGTTCCCCTTCGGGAGCACGATGTCGTTACCTTGCACGCGGCCAATCGTGACCTCGGGCTTGTTGAACACCATGCGGCGCTGCTCGCCGCCTTTTTCCTGCAGGACGATGGTGAACATTGGCTCCTGAGGCCTACGTGAGTAGGCGCCCCCTAGAAGACTACTAAGCCTTCGCAATCACGGTCAAGTTCAGGACCCTTTACGTCTGGCTATTCGTCGCAGGCACCGGGGCCGCCAGCGGGGTCTCCTCGGCAGGCCCGATCCCGAGCGCTGCCCGTACATCGTCCCACCACAGCGCCCACACACCGACTGCCAGCACGCCGACGATCGCGGTGACGATCAACGCGTCATGCCAGCGGGGCCTCACCATGAATCCAACGCTAGCATGCGCCGTCTCAAGGGAAAAACCGGAGTCCAGGACGCCGAGATGATATCGATGAACCCCACCATGCTCCTCCGCTCCACCCTGCCCCTGGCTGCCTTGGTCGCCCTCTCGCTCGGTGCGACCTCATCGGCGGAAGCCGCCCCGAAGAAGAAGTACTACTTCGAGCTGGCCGCGGTGACCGCCAAGCCAGAGGTCAAGGAGGACGTCGCCAAGGCCGCGACGCCTCGGGTCGAGGCTCAGGTGAAGAAGGCGTTCGATGCCCATCCACAGCTCGTGAAGCTCGAAGGCCAGCCGGACTGGCGGACCAAGATGGAGCCGTACCGTCTGTTCCTGAAGAAGAAGGGCATCGCCGGCGGCTACCTGATCACCGTCGAGCTGACCGAGGCCTCCGAGGAGGTCGTCCCCGTCGAGGCCAAGGCGAACACGCAGCGCCTCGTCGTCCGCGTGGCGATCCACATGCTCGGCGAGAACATCCCGGGCCGCACGATGGGCTTCACCGGTGACGGTCAGGCGACGATCAAGGTCGAGGTCGGCAAGAAGATCCGCGATCGCGATCGCGAGTACACCTGGGATCAAGCCGCCGAGGCCGCCGTCGCGGACGCGATGGTGACCGTGTTCAAGCAGCTCGCCGTGCCGCCGAAGAAGCAGTAGGCGCCGCGGTCACTGCCCTGGGCAGTAGACGTTGCGCACGGCCACCTCGACGGGCGCGAGCGAGCACAGCGCCTGGATGCACGGCGCGCAGCGCACCCCACTGCAGTCGAAGATGTAGCAACCGTCGGGGGGCGCGAAGCAGGTCATCGAGCCTCCGCCACCCGTCGCAGCGTCGACGCCCGCTGCGGTGTTGACGCAGACCTCGCCGGCGCCGCACGTCGTCGTGCCGCACCCGGTGGAGCCGTCGAGCGGCGTGGTCTGATACGGGGTGGTCTCGCAGGCGGCGACGAGCGAGAGGGCGATCAGCCACCTCACTGGACGAAGTTCCCGATCCGGCTCCATCGGATGCCGGTCCAGTTGGTGAGGCTCCAGTCCTTGTACGAGAGCCAGACGAACAGGGCCTTGCCCTTGATGTTGTCGAGCGGGACCGAGCCCCAGAACCGCGAGTCGTTCGAGTTCGCGCGGTTGTCGCCCATCACGAACACGTGCCCCTCGGGCACCACGTAGTGCATGCGCGGCGCACACGCGGCGGCATGCGGATCGGACTCGACGATCGTCCCGACGGCCTGATTCGCCGCCTCGACGCCGCCGCCACTCGAGGCGCCACAGCTCGGAGCCTCCTCGGGGAAGCCGTCGTGGTGGAGCGGGAAGTCCGTGCGCAGCGAGGGCTGCGGCGCGCGCAGCGGCCGGGACGGCTCCTGGAACGTCTCGTAGGTCTCGTCCCCCACGGTCTCGCGATAGCGGCTACACGGCTTCTCGCGCCACTCGCCGGTATCGTTGTCCTCGTAAGTGCACTCCCCGTCGGCGAGCTGCTGGGGGATCGCCTTGCCGTTGATGTAGACCACATCGCAGCGGACCTCGACGGTCTCACCGGCGGTGGCGACCACGCGCTTGATGTAGTCGCGATCGCGATCGCACGGCTGCATGAACACGATCACCTCGCCGCGACGCGGGCCGCGGAGCTCGAGGAACTTGGTGCTCGTGTACGGGATGCGGAGCCCGTAGATGAACTTGTTGACGAAGATGTGGTCCCCGATCTCGAGCGTCGGATACATCGAGCTCGACGGGATCTTGAACGCCTCGATCACGAACGCACGCAGTGCGAGCGCGAGGAGCACGGCCACCACCAGCGATTCCACGCGCTCGCCGATCGCGGACTTCGCAGGGTGTGCGATCAGCTCGTCGACGAGGGAATCGAGCACCGGGAGCTGACGGCGCACGGCCGCGAGATCACCGGAGGTCAGCGCCGCGTCGGTGGCCGCGACCACCGGAGCGAGTGCACCTGCCCTGCCCTTGATCTCCGGCTTGCGCAGGAGCGCACCCTTCGCCTCGCGAAGGAGCGAGCGCGCCTCCTTGCGGATCCGGCGATCGAGGCGGCGGGCGTTCATCGAGGACGCGATCAGTGCACGAAGTTGCCGACCCTGTCGAACCGGATCCCCGACCAATCGGTGATGCCCCAGTGACTGTAGGACAGCCAGATGAACAGCGCTTTGCCCTTGATGTTCTCCACCGGGACGGATCCCCAGTAGCGCG
>JAYVRN010000042.1:0-8834 GCA_043776275.1 Myxococcales bacterium
CAGTCCCAGTGTGGCTGATCATCCTCTCAGACCAGCTACGCGTCTTCGCCTTGGTAGGCCATTACCCCACCAACTAGCTGATGCGACGCAGGCTCCTCCTCGAGTGCCGGATATTGCTACCTAGCTTTCCTCCCAAGGTCCGAGGACCCTGGGAACTTATGCGGTATTAGCGAGCCTTTCGGCTCGTTGTCCCCCGCTCAAGGGAAGATTACCTACGTGTTACTCACCCGTCCGCCGCTTTACTGATGGCCGAAGCCACTTTCTCGCTCGACTTGCATGTGTTAAGCCCGCCGCTAACGTTCGCTCTGAGCCAGGATCAAACTCTCCATAGAAAGATTTGAAGCCCGCTCTGTATCGGCTGATAGCGAACTTCCCGAAGGAAACTCGCGTCCGATACGGAATGGTTTCTTACAGACAGAAACTCACATTCTTCGATCGACTTGCTATCCAGTTTTCAGAGACCGACCCCTTCGAGTCCTTTCACCAGAGCCGTTGCCGGCTGGAGGTGATCGGTTTCTCTCGGGTTTCCTCGGCGGCAGCACCGTCGAGGGATGCTGCTTATAAGGGCATCGCTCGTATCTGTCAACGCTGATCGAAAAGTTTTCTATCTCCACCACCCGAACTATCCCAACCAGCCGAACTCACGGATGTTTTCGGATCAAAATAGAATCCGATCCCACCCCACTCCACGCACCGGCCAGTCCGGTACGCTTCGCTGGGTACCATGCTCGAGCGCATCGGCAATTGCCGCATCGTCGAAGAGGTCGCTTCTGGAGGAATGGCGGTGGTTTACCGCGCGATCCAGGAGCCTTTGGGTCGCACCGTCGCGATCAAGGCGCTGAAATCGTCGGCGGCGAGCGAGGAGCACGTGGTCACGCGCTTCGAGCGAGAAGCCAAGAGTCTCGCGACGTTGCAGCACGAGAACATCATCCACGTCTACGACTTCCATCGTGAACGCGGCGCCCTGTTCATCGTGATGGAGTACGTCCAGGGGATCGATCTCTACGACCTCCTCGAGAAATGCGGCCGGCTGCCCTACGACGTCGCCGCGATCATCGCGATGCAGGTCGCCCGCGCGCTCGACTACGTGCACTACCGCTCGATCGTCCATCGCGACATCAAGCCCGCGAACGTCATGCTCTCGCGCCAGGGCGGCGTGAAGGTCATGGACTTCGGCATCGCGCGCGACACGAACTTCACGGACCTCACCGAGGCAGGCACCGGCATCGGAACGCCCGCGTACATGTCTCCCGAGCAGGTCCTCGGCGACAAGCTCGACGCGCGCAGCGACATCTTCTCGCTCGGTGTCGTGCTCTATCAGATGGTCACCGGCAAGAAGCCGTTCGTCGAGGACGAGCACCGCTCGGCGATGCACAAGATCCGCCTCGAGAAGCACGTCGGTGCGCGCAAGCTCAACCCGGATATCCCGCGCGAGCTCGAGCGGATCATCGATCGCTGCCTCGAGAAGCAGCCGCGCGATCGGTGGACGAGCTCGCAGCACATGGTGATGGCACTCGAGCGCTTCCTCGCGCGCCATGTCGAGATGAATCACCACGCGCGGATCGTGCTGTTCCTCCGCTCGCAGAACGTGATCACGCAGCTCGAGGCCGACGAGTATCTCAACGCGGGCGCCCTCGCCGGTGGCACCACCTCCTTCGCTCAACCGAACATGCAAGCGCGGCACACCGTCCGCGCCGGCATGGTCGCGCACGCCGTCACGTTCGGTGTGCTGGCGCTGATGCTCGGCCTCATCCACGTCGCGCCGCTCGGTGCCACGCCCGAGAGCCACGTCGTCGTCAACCAGACCGTCGGGCGCGGCTTCATCCGCGTCCACGCGTTTCCGTGGGCGAACATCTCGATCGATGGCAAGCCCGGCGGCGAGACGCCGATCGACAAGCCGATCGAGCTCGCCGACGGGCCACACACCGTGCGGTTCGAGCACCCCTGGTACGTCGCCGTCGAGCGACGAGTCGAGGTCAACGGCGGCACCCCTGACACCGCCCAGCAGATCCGCGTGGACTTCCCCAAGGAGAAGACCGCGCGGGTCGGCAAGCAGGCGATCCCGGCCGCCCTCGGCGAATCTCCGGGAGGTGACAAGTGAGTCGCGCCGCGGCGCTGCTCGTCGTGGTCGCGCTCGGGTTCGCTCACGACGCGCACGCCCAGAGCGCGACCAGCGACGTCACGATCTACCGGGTCAAGCAGGGCGACAACCTCGACCTGATCGCGGCCGAGTTCTACGGAGATCGCAACAAGGCGATCTTCATCATGGTCTCGAACAAGATCTTGCACCCGCGCCCGCTCAAGGCCGGCGAGCGCCTCCGCATCCCGGTGACGCGGCAGCTCACGACATCGCCCGGCGACACCTGGGAGTCGATCGCGTCGACGTTCCTCGGCGATCCGCGCCGCGGCGGCTTCCTCGCCGAGTTCAACGGGCTCGCGGCCGACGATCTCGCGAGTGGCACGCCGCTCCAGATCCCGTTCACGATCACGCACACCGCGGGTGGCACCGAGACGATCGCGGACATCGCTCGCGCGTACTTCGGCGACAACAAGAATGCGTCGATGATCCGGCACTACAACTTCCTCGACAAGGAGGCGATCGAGAAGGGCGAGCAGCTGATCGTCCCGATCAACAACGTCCGGCTCTCGGCTTCGAAGATGCCGGCGCTCGATGCCGAAGCGAAGGCCCGCCGCGATCGACAGCACGAGGCGCAGGCGCGCGCGATCAGCTCGATCCCGGCCGCGCGACAGGCGTGGCACGAGGGTGACTTCGCGGGGCTCAAGGCCGCGCTCTCCGAGGTCGAGCTCGACGTCGACTACCTCGATACCAACCAGGCGATCGAGGTCGGGCTGCTGCTCGGGTCGATGCACATCGCGCACGGCGACACCAAGCCCGCGCTCGAGGCGTTCAAGCGCGCCCTCGAGCGCCGCTCGACGTTTCAGCTGAACCCGTACTACTTCCCACCGAAGATCCAGGCGGTGTGGAAGGAGGCCGGCGGGACGGTCGCCCCGGCTCCGTGACCCCGTGCTGATGTCTCCGCGACGCCCGCTCGGTCTCGTCCTCGGTCTCGTCCTCGCCATCCCGGTCGCGTGCGGCGGCGGCTCCAGTGCGGTTCCGGTCGGCGAGCGCGTCGGCCCTGCCCTCACGGCGGCGCTCGCGTCTGCGACCCAGCTGCGTGCGCCGTGGCGCTGCCTGGCGCCCGATGGGCCCGAGCTCGCAGCCGAGACAATCGGCGCGTGGAAGCTCGCTGGCCACACCCTGCATCATGACGGCACGGGCGACGTCACGATCGCCACGGTCGCCGATGCGGGGGGCGCCGCGCCGGCGACGATCGCGGCCCTCGGACGGCTGCGCGGCAAGCTCGCGAAGGCGGACCTCGTGCTCGCGCTCGGCGGCATGGGCACCACGCAGACCGAGCTCGAGGCCACGCTCGGGGCACTCGCCGACAAGGCGCCGATCGTGGCCCTGCCTGGCGATCTCGAGGGCGCGGGTGCCCTTGCCGCCGCGATCCTGGCGATGCGGGCCAAGGGTCAGATCGCGATCGACGGCCGGCTCGCGCAGCGGATCGAGCTCTCAGGCGCCACGATCGTCGTCGTCGCGGGCGCAGGAGCGCCGGGCCGGCTGGTGGCGGGTCCCGACGGCTGCGTCTATCATCCGTCCGAGGTCACCGCGGCGCTCACCGAGCTGACGCCCCGCGTCGGCCTGCGGATCCTGGCGTCGGCCGAGGCGCCGCGGCTCCGGCTCGGCGGGGATCCGGCGGGCGAGCTGGCGCTGACACCCTCGACCGGCACCGAGGTCGATCTCGTGCTGCACGGGCCGCTCGAGGCCGTTCCCACCCGCGCGCGCACCGGGGGCCGCGATGCCGAGGCGATCGCGCTCAGCCCCGGGACGGTGGATGCCACGCCGCGGTTGCCAGGTCCCGCGCACACCCCCACTGTCGGCCTCCTCACCCTCCACGGCACGACCTGGAGCTGGAAGCCGATCACGGACGGCGACTGATCCGCCGCGCCTTTGGGGTCCTCTCGTTTTTGCGCGTCGCTGGCGTATGATCCCGCCAGGTCATGTCGACGTCGGCGCAGAGCTTCGTGTGTCCGCGGTGCCAGACCGCGTTCGCCGAGCCCAGCCAGTTCTGTCGCCAGTGCGGCGCGGACATGTCCCGAGGGACGACACAGGAGCCCGCGCTCGGCGCTGGGCCCGGGGTCAGCCCCGCGCCGAACGTATCCCTCGACGCGACCGCGCAGGTCGAGGCGATCTCGTCGGCGGACCGCCGCCTCTCCGATTCGAATCAGGCGTGGCTCGGGAAGCTGGTCGACGGCCGCTATCGCGTGATCGAGGTGATCGGCCGTGGTGGCATGGGCGTGGTCTACCGGGTCGAACACCTCCGGATGGGCAAGATCGCGGCGATGAAGGTCCTGCACCGCGACCTCGTCGGAGATCCCGAGGTCCAGCGCCGGTTCGAGACCGAGGCCGCTTCGATCTCGAAGCTGAACCACCCGCACACCGTGCAGGTGTTCGATTTCGGCAACTTCATGAACAGCGCGTACCTGATCATGGAGCTGGTCCGCGGGCTCGACCTCGGCCGCGTGATCTCGCGCGATGGTCCGATGCCGTGGGCACGCGCCGCGCCGCTGTTCGTCCAGATCTGCGGCGCACTGCAGGAGGCGCACGAGCTCGGCATCGTGCACCGGGACCTCAAACCCGAGAACGTGCTGATCACGCGGACCACGGGTGGGCGCGACTTCGCGAAGGTCCTCGATTTCGGCCTCGCGAAGCTCGACGGTCGCAATGCCAACGAGACCGATCGCCACTCGATCGTCGGTACGCCGTACTTCATGGCGCCCGAGCAGATCCGAGGCGACGAGGTCGATGCGCGGACCGACGTGTACTCGTTCGGCGCGATGATGTTCGAGGTGCTGACCGGCGAGCATCTGTATCCGAGCTCCACGGCGGTCGGCGCGCTGACCAAGCACCTGACCGGCGAGCCCGATGCGCCCTCGATGCGCAACCCGCGGATGGGGATCCCGCCGCTCGTCGATCACATCTGCCGGAAGGCGCTCGCGCGCGAGCCCGGGCTACGGTGGCAGTCCGCGGCCGAGCTCGGGACAGCGCTCGAGGAGGCCTATGCCGAGACCGTCACCGAGGCCACCGGGCCGCGGTCCACGCTGTCGCGCGCGCTGCGTGGCGTGCGGCCCGCCACCGAGGACAGTGACGAGAGCGATCTCCGGCTGCGCCGGTCGGATATCGACCAGTACGAGCGCGGGCTCAAGCGGCGCAGGAACCTCGTGGTCGCACTCACGACGTTGCTGTTCGCCGGGGCCGCCGGCGGCGTGGTGTGGTTCATCACCCGCAAGCCGCCGCCCTCGACGTCCGAGCACGAGCCGAACAACGATCCGGCGAATGCCACCGTGATCGCGCCGAACGTGGCGGTACCCGGGTACCTCGCGAAGCGCCTGTCACCGACCGAGGGAGATCGAGACCTCTACCTGGTGAGCTGGCCCTCGGGGAGCCGTCGCACGGTGACGGTGACGGTCACTGCGCCCCCGAACATCGACATCAACCTCGGCGTGACCGACACCACCGGCGCGCATCAGCTGACCACGGACGAGGGCGGGATCGGGGAGACCGAGGTGCTACATCGCCGGGTGTTCGAAGGCTCCGTGATGGTCACGGTCGCGCAGACGATCCACAAGGATCAGAAGTTCCCGATCGAGAACGTCAGCGATGCGTACACGGTGCTCGTCACCGAGGACACGGCTTCGGGCGAGACCGAGCCCAACAGCATCGACGCCGACGCGAATCCGCTCAAGCTCACCGAGGAGCTCCGCGGCTATCTCGACACGCGACAGGACGTCGACCTGCTCCGGTGGACCGGCGAGGACGGCATGTACAACGTCGTGGTCCGCGCCGATGGCCTGCCGCTGGTGTGGCGCGTGGCCGATGGCAAGCCACGGACACCCGGCGCTGCGAGCCTGGAGCTGCACAAGGGCGACACGATCCGCCTCGAGCGCGGGGACCGTACCGGCACCGGGCCGCTCCCCGGGCGCGACGTTCTGTGGTCGATCGTCGTCACGAAGTAGTACGCTCGCGCCGTGAAGGGCCTCGCGACCGCATGCGTCCTCGCGATCCTCGCGAGCTGTGGTGACAACGCCGAGTGCGCGCTCGCACCGTTTCCAGCGGGTGCTCTGGACGGTCACCCCGAGCCGCTCGGCGCGGGCGAGCTCGAGGCGCGCGCCGGCCGGCTCGCGGCCCAGGACCTCCCGGTCACGCGTGCCGGGCTCCTGACCTGGCAGCCCGGCGACTTCGTGCTGGCGAACAGCCGCGTCGCCCTCGTGATCGAGGACGTCGGCGACAGCGATCTCTACGACCCGTGGGGCGGGCGCCCCGTCGGCCTCGCGCGGATGAGCCACCACGCGATGATCGAGCCCAACAATTTCGGGGAGCTGTTCCTGCTCACCGGTCGCTCGACGCTGGTCACCGATTCGGTGTCGGTGCTGAACGACGGCAGCGACGGGCGGACCGCGATCATCCGCGCGCGCGGCAAGCTGCACCCGCTGCCGTTCTTCGACAACCTGATCGCCTCGGTCTACAACGAGGCCTGGCTCGATATCGACGCGGCGATCGACTACGAGCTCGCGCCCGACTCGGACCACGTCGACGTCTACCTCCGGTACGCCTCGTCGCGGGCCGAGGCCAAGGACTCACCATCCACGCTGCACGCACTGATGTTCACGGAGCGCACACCTGTGTTCCAGCCGAACAAGGGCTTCGATGCCACGCTCGACAACGCGCCGTACCTCGCGCTCGTCGATGACGAGGCCACGAGCTGGGCCTACCTACCGGGCCAGGGGACGCTCGGCACAGCGCTCTCGGTGTCTGGCTTCCTCGGAGCGTTCTCGCCCGGGTTCACGATGCCCGCGTGCCAGCGGATCGAGCGGCTGCACGCGAAGATCGCGATCGGGGGCCCGGGGCTCGATGGAGCGGTGGTCGCCGCCGCGATCACACGTGGAGAGACGTTGCGCGCGGTCACCGGGACCGTGACCCGCGGATCGGTCACCGTGCCCCACGTCCACGTCCACGCGATCGATGCGGCCGGGAACTATCTGACGCGCGCGGTGACGGATCCCGACGGCAGCTTCACGCTGCACGTGCCGGTCTCCGCGGACGTCTCCCTCGTCGCGTATCACCGCGGCGATCAGGTGGTCACGGTCCACGCGGGTTTGATCGCGCAGGCTCCCGCGATCGATCTCCCGGCCGTGGGATCGATCATCGTGTCCGCGGCGGAGAGCGGTTCGCCGATCCCGGCGCGGATCCAGGTCCTCCCGGTGGATCCCACCGCGCTGCCCTCGGTTCCCGACAACTACGGCGAGCCCCAGATCACGCCGGGACGTCTGCACGTGGTCTACACGATCGAGGGCAGCGCCACGATGATCGTCCCGCCCGGGCGCTGGGAGGTCATCGTCTCCCGTGGCTTCGAGTACGAGATCGAGCGCTCGATCGTCGATGTGGTGGCCAACGCTGCCGTCCATGTCGATGCGATCCTCGAACACTCGGTCGACACCACGAACATCCAGTGCGGCGATTTCCACGTCCACACCTGGCGTTCGAACGATTCGGGGGACGATGCGACCGAGAAGGTGGCGCAGGCGATCGCGGATGGCCTCGAGCTCCCCGTGCGGTCCGATCACGAGTGGGTCGGGGATTTCTCGAAGGAGATCTCCGAGCTCGGCGCAACGCGATGGGCGGCCGGCTTCGCCTCGATCGAGCTGACCTCGTTCGAGACCTGGGGCCACATGGGCGTGTTCCCGCTGACGCCGCGCCCCGACGACGTCAACATGGGCGCACCGAAGTGGCAGACGTTCCCCACCGCACAGGCGCCCGAGACCGAGCTGAGCACGCTCTCGCCCAAGGTCGTGTTCGACACCGTGCGCGCGCGACCGGAGGCCCCGGTGGTGATCATCAACCATCCACGCGGCTCGACGAACTACTTCGGCTACGTTGGCTATGACCCCGCGACCGGGATGGCGAGATCGGTCGCCGACTGGGACACCAAGTTCACGCTGCTCGAGGTGTTCAACGACTCGAGCTGGGCGCACAACCGCAACGGCACGGTCACGGACTGGTTCGGCCTGCTCAAGGCGGGGCGCAAAGTGTTCGCTGTCGGATCGTCCGACACGCACCGGATGTCGGTGAACCCGGTCGGGTATCCGCGCACGTGCATCCGGCTTGGCACCGACGATCCGCGCCAGCTCACCGCGGGCGGCGTCCGCGATCAGCTCGCCGCCGGGCACACGACGATCTCCGGCGGGATCTATGTCACCGCGAAGCTCGGAACCGCGGAGTCTGGTGATTCGGTGACCGGCGCCGGTTCGCCGATGATGCTCGACGTCGTCGTCCAGGCCGCGACCTGGATCAGTGTCGACGAGCTCGAGATCATCGTCGACGGCCAGACCACCGACACGATCCCGATCCTCCCCGGCGATGCGGATCCCGGCAACCCGGTGATCCGCTGGCGCGGTCAGGTGCCGGTGCAGGTCAACGCGTCAGGCGGGTTCGTGCTCGTCGCGGCCTCCGGCACGCGCGCCATGGATCCGGTGCATCCGGGCAAGCAGCCGTTCGGCGCCACCAATCCGATCTTCGTCACGCCGTAGCTGGGCGCGCACTCACCCCACCCCACACGACGATTCACGGCCCCAGCCCATACCCGCCGCCACCCGGGGTTGGTATGACGCGGCCACCATGATCAAGCGTCCCAAGATCGCCATCGTTGGCGCCGGCGGAAACGTCGGCGCAGCCGTCGCCCAGTGGGCTGCCACCAAGGAGCTCGGCGACCTCG
>JAYVRN010000043.1:0-8823 GCA_043776275.1 Myxococcales bacterium
CGCGCGCCGGCGCGAACATCACGCGCACGCTGACGATCCGCGACGACGACTGACGCGGCTCCGAGCGCGCCTACGAGACGCGCTTGCCGTCGGGCGACCAGCGGTAGTAGCCCTCGCCCGACTTCTTGCCGAGCTTGCCGGCGGCGACCTTGTCGCGCAGTGACTGTGGCGGCGTGAATGCCGGACCGATCGCCTCTGCGAGGTACTCGGCGATCCCGAGCCGCACATCGAGGCCGACGAGATCGGTCAACTCGAGCGGCCCCATTGGATGGCCGTAGCCGAGCTTCATGGCCGTATCGATATCGGCTGGCGACGCGACGCCCTGTTCGACCATGCGCATCGCCTCGAGGCCGATCACCAGGCCGAGCCGGCTCGACGCAAACCCGGGGCTGTCCGCGACCGTGATCGGGGTCTTGCCCATCCGCTCGACGAGCGCGACGGCGAGCGCGACCATCGCCGGATCCGCGGCGTCATGGCGGACGATCTCGACGAGCTTCATGACGTGGACCGGGTTGAAGAAGTGCATCCCGACCACCCGGCCCGGCGCGGTGATGCTCGCGGCGATCTGAGCGATCGGCAGCGACGAGGTGTTGGTGGCGAGCAGCGCGTGCGGCGGCGTCAGGCGCTCGAGCTCGCGGAAGATCTCGCGCTTGAGATCGAGCCGCTCGGGCACGGCCTCGATCACCGCGTCGGCATTGGCACACGCACCAGCGAGGTCGTCGAACGGACGGATCCGCGCGAGCGCCGCCTCGCGATCGGCGGGGCTGACCTTGCCGAGCTCCACCCCCTTCGCGAGGTTCTTGCCGACCTTCTCTCGACCGGACGCCGCACCACCCGCCACCGCATCGAAGAGCTGGACCGTCGCGCCCATCGAGGCGGCGACGTGCGCGATCCCGTGGCCCATGGTCCCGGCGCCGATCACGGTGATGATGCGAAGGTCGGAGGCGTTCACGCGCCGAAGCTAACCCATCGATCACGTCCTCTGGTAGCGTTCGCGCGATGTCCGCGCCTGTCGATGTCGATCGCCTGCAGCGCGACCTCGAGGTGATCGTCGGACCGCGACGCGTCTCGGTCCGCCCGGTCGATCTCGACACCTACGCGCGCGACATGTGGCCGCGGCTCCTGCTCGCGTATCGCGAGGGCAGGAACGACGGCCCGCGCCCGCACGCGATCGTCTGGCCCGAGCACGTGCGCGAGGTGGTCAGCATCGTCAAGCTCGCGCGCCAGCACCGCATCCCGATCGTGCCGTACGGGGGCGGCTCGGGCGTGTGCGGCGGCGCCGTCCCGCTGCGCGGCGGGATCACGATCGACACCAAGCGGATGCAGGCGTTCCGCTCGGTCCACTCGGACGAGCTGGTGTGCGACGTCGAGGCCGGCCTCTCGGGCGAACGGTTCGAGCGGGAGCTCGCGCGCCGTGGCTACACGTTCGGACACTTCCCCTCGTCGATCTATTGCTCGACCGTCGGCGGCTGGCTCGCGACCCGCGCCGCCGGGCAGCTGTCCACGAAGTACGGCAAGGTCGAGGATCGCGTCGCCGGCCTCTCGGTGGTGACCGGACGTGGTGAGCTGATCGAGACCGATGGTCCCAATCGCGCGCTCCGCGGTCCGAGCTGGAATCAGCTCCTGGTCGGCAGCGAGGGCACGCTCGGCCTCATCACCTCGGCGCGCCTCCGCGTCTCGCCGGCGCCGCAGCTCCGCGTGTTCCGGGGCTTCGAGGTCGACGACGTCGCCGCCGGTGTCGAAGCGATCCGCCGCATCCTGCAGAAGGGGCTGCGCCCCGCGGTGGTCCGCCTCTACGACGAGCTCGACACGCTGATCAACTCGTTCGGCCACCACGAGGAGGGCCCCGCGAAGGAGGTCCGCGGTCCGCTGCCCCCCGTGACCACCGGCGCCCTGCCCGCCTGGCCGGAGCCGGAGGCGCCGAAGGACGATGGCGTGGTCGCACGGCTGCTCGACTTCGCCCGGGGCAAGGGCACGCGCCAGACCGCGATGAACGCGGCGCTCGGGCGATCGTCGATCGTCAACAAGGTGTTCGGCACGGTGGCCGAGAAGATCGCGCGGCGCGGCTGTCGCCTGATCATCGGCCTCGAGGGCGCGCGGATCCGCACCGAGGTCGAGGCCGCGCTGATCTTCCACGAGCTGGAGACCCTCGGCGCGCGCGACAAGGGTGAAGATCCGGGCTGGGCGTGGCTCAAGCACCGCTACCACGTCAGCTACCGGATGAGCCCGATGTTCCGCGACGGCGCGTTCGTCGATACGATGGAGGTCGCGTCGAGCTGGGAGCGGCTGATGGACCTCTACCACTCGGTCCGCACGGCGATCGGTCGCCACGCCGTGGTGATGGCGCACTTCTCCCACGCGTACGCCGATGGCTGCTCGATCTACTTCACGTTCGCCGGCACCGCACCGGATGCCGCGTCCGCCGAGCGGCTGTACGACACGATCTGGCGCGAGGGCATGGAGGCCACCACGCGCGTCGGTGCGACGATCAGCCACCACCACGGCGTCGGCCTGCTCAAGGCACCCTACATGGCGGGCGAGCATCGCGAGGCGATGGCGATCTTCGAGGCCGCGAAGGCGAGCTTCGATCCCGATGGGATCTTCAACCCGGGCAAGATGGGTCTGCGCGAGCGCGGCCGGGAAACGCCGCGGTGACCACCACAACGAGCCTCCCGCGCGATCTGGTGACCGCCGTCGGCAGCGAGCACGTCGAGGAGCTCGATGCCGGCAACTGGCGCGTGTCTCCCGGCTCGACGGCCGAGGTCGCCGAGGTGATCCGTCGCGCCGGAGCTCACAAGGCCGCGGTCCATCCGGTCGGCGCCGGTGGGCGACCGCGCCGCTGGCAGGCCCAGAGCGGCCGGCCCGGTGGCAAGCGCGCTGGCGAGGAGCTCGATCGCGCGCGCGTGTTCATCTCCACGCGCCGCCTCGATCAGGTGCTCCAGCTCGACGAGACCTCGCTCTTGATCCACGCCGAGGCCGGCCTCACCGGTCTCGAGCTCGAGCGCATCCTGTCACCGCGCAACCTCTCGATCGGCGACTACCCACCCGTGGTCCTGACGTCGTCGCTCGGCGGCTTGATCGCCGTGCGCACGCCCGGCAAATCGAGCGCGCGCCACGGCTTCTTCGAGGAGGCCGTGGTCGGCGTGTCCGCCGTCCTCGCGGATGGCCGCACCGTGCACACCCGCGTCGCACCGCGCCGCGCCACGGGTCCCGATCTCGCGCGTGCGCTGTGCGGCAGCGAAGGTACGATCGGCTTCATCACCTCCGCCGTGCTGCGGATCCACGTCAAGCCCGAGGCGCGCCTCCTCGCCGCGTACATCCTCCCTTCGATCGATGCAGCGGTGTCCGCCGTGCTGCTCTCGCTCCGGGAAGAAGCGGCACCCTCCGGCCTGCGGATCTATGACGCCGCGGAGGCCGCCGAGCACTTCGATGGCCTCGTGCTCCCCACCGGTCACGCCCTGCTGTGCGCCGGCACCGCCGGGCCGACGGATCTCGCGGCGTGCGATCGCGATCTGATCACGAGCGCGGTCAACGCCGAGGGTGGCCACACCGGCGACCTGGCGCTCGCCGAGCTGTGGTGGCGCCGCCTGCACGCGGGCGAGCCCACACCCGGCCCGAGCCCGTCGCTGCAGGTGATGGCCACACCGTCGAAGCTCGGCGCCGTCTATCACGCCGTGACCGCGCACGTCGCTGCGCACGGCGGCGTCGCACGCGCACACATCTCGCGGTTCGATGCGGACGGCGCCGTCGTGTTCTTCACGATCATCGGCGCCGAGGAGCTCACGACCTCCGCCGAGGTCGCCGCCGCAGGTGCCGGTGCATGGCTGCTCGGCGGGCGCGCGGTCAAGCTCGATGCCTATCTCGATGCGCTGCGCGCGGCGATCGATCCCGATCAGATCATGAACCCGGGCACGCTCGCGTAGCTCAGCCCGAAGCCGCGTCCTGCTTGGACATGTCCGCGACGAGCTTGCGCATGAACAGCTCGATGTTGCGCCGGAGCGCCGGGTCCTCGCACACCGGCAGCGCGCGCCGCCAGGTCTCCACCGCGCGCGCGTGGAGGCCTTGCCGGAAGTACAGGTACGCGAGCCGGGTCAGCGCCGGGAAGTACGCCGGCTGGAGATCGACGACGGCCTCGTACTCGTCCACCGCCTCCGCCCAGCGAGAGGCGCGCTGGAGCATGTTCGCCAGCATGAAGTGGAGCTTGGGGCTCGACGGATCCCCGACCAGTGCGCCGCGCAACCGGCCGATCGCGCCGTCGATGTCGCCGCCGTGATAGAGGCCGAGCGCGTCGGCGAGCAGCGCCTCGTGGTCGGCCCGCTCGTCGGTGGAGAGCTCCCGGAGCAGCCGATGCAGGCGGCGGTTGTCGAGCGGCTTCTCGAGATAGCCGTCGGCGCCGTGCTGCTGCAGCACGGCATCGGGGACCTGGCCTGAATCGACGACGGACGTCGTCACGATCACCTTGCAGCGCGCGAGGCGACGGCTCCGCTTGATCGCGCGACACAGCCGGAGCCCGTCGAGCTCGGGTGTCGCGATGTCAGCGAACACCAGATCGAAGTACAGCTGCGACATCAGCTCGAGGGCCTGCGCACCCGCCGCGGCGGCCTGACACTCGTAGCCCAGGCGCTCGAGCTCGGCGACGAGATGAATCCGGCCCGGCGGATCGGGATCGACGACCAGCGCGCGCGTTCGGCCGACGTGCGTGTCGGGCTCCGGGGTCCGATCGAGCTCCGCCGCGATGATCTGCGTCTTCTCCTCGACGAGCGCATCGTGGGCGGACCCGGTGGTCGCGTTCGTGATCGTGTTGACCTGCCAGTCGCCGGTCAGGGTCGCGCCCGCGATCGAGATCTCCTCGGACGGCAGATCCTCGGAGCTCTCGATGTTGCGCGCGGCCTCCTCGGCGAGTGCGCGCTGCGCGCGGCGATGCTCCTCCTGATCACCACCGTCGGGGTGGACCTGGGCGAGGTACGCACCGGCACGGCTCGACTCCGGACCGACCAGGAACAGCTCGCCGACCTTCCAGCGCTTGAACGCGACGCGAATGGTCCGCGCGAGCGTGATGTCGAGCGCGATCCGCAGCTCCACGCTCTTGCCTCGGCTCGCGCCCAGCTCGCGCGCGGGGACGATCGCATCCTCGGGGCGCGCCGCCGCGACGATCAGCGTGTGCTCGTCCTCGTAGACCACCAGGGCCGAGAAGATCCGCGCCCACTCGAGCGACACGTACTCGAGGACCTCCAGCCGGATCGTGGACTCGTCGAGCACGATGCCCGACCACCCGGTCTGAGAGGACAGGGCCATCGCCAGCTGGCGCTCGCTCGCATAGCCGAGCGTATAGAGCTCGGAGGCCACCGGGTGTCGGCCGCTCTGGCGGGCCAGGGCATCGGACAGCTCGCTGGCACCGATCACGCCTTGCTGGATGAGCAGCTGCCCGATCGAACCCCTCACACGTGAACCAAAGGGTATCAGACCTCGCCAGATCGCACATTTTCTCGTTCATCCAAGTCCCCGAAATCCCAATCCCGGGGCGGCTAGTAGACCCGCCGCGCCGAGAATTGGCTGGCGATCCGCCCCTGCGCTGATATCCTGCGCCCCGCGTTAGGGAAACCCCGATTCTCGAGCTCGAGGCAGCCGTGACAGGCTGACGCAGCGACCGGATTCCCTGACCGATAACATCGCGAAATCGCGATGGCACCAGCATTGCTTTCTAGCTGGGCCGTAACGACGACTCGACGACGACGACCTAGCCTGTAGTCTTCCTAGGAGAACCCACACGCATGAACGACTTCAAGATCGGTGAGAAGGCCGTCTACCCAGCCCATGGCGTAGCCGAGGTCATCGGAATCGAGAAGAAGGAGATCAACACGTCGGTCTGCTCCTTCTACGTGCTGAAGGTCCTCGCGACCGGCATGCAGATTCTGGTGCCCAAGGACAAGGCCGATCAGGTCGGCCTCCGCCACGTGGCGACCTCCTCCGAGATCGACGAAGTGTTCGACATCCTTCGGGAGAAGGACGTCCACATCGACAAGCAGACCTGGAATCGCCGCTATCGCGGGTTCATGGAGAAGATCAAGACCGGCTCGCTGTTCGACGTCGCCGAGGTCTATCGCGACCTCTACCGCCTGAAGTCGAGCAAGGTCCTCTCGTTCGGCGAGCGCAAGATGCTCGACAACGCCAAGCAGCTGATCGTCAAGGAGCTCGCCGTCGCCAAGAAGTGGGCTGAGGACAAGGTCGAGGCCGAGCTCGAGAAGGCCTGCGCGTAAAGCATCTGCTTGCGTAGCGTTGGACCCGGGTGCTATGGGTCGCGCGATGCAGGTTCACGTAGCGAAGGCGGACATCTGGACGTTGCCGGTGGACGCTGTGGTTAACCCGGCGAACTCGCTGGGCATCATGGGCGGCGGGATCGGTGGGGCATTGCGCCGCCAGGGCGGTGACGTGATCCAGCAGGCCGCCATGGCTGCCGCACCGATCGCGGTCGGCGCAGCTCTGGTGACCACGGCCGGGCAGCTGCCCGCCAAGAACGTCATCCACGTCCCCACGATGGAAGAGCCGGGGATGAAGATCGGCGCCGAGAACGTGCGCCGGGCCGCGCGCGCCGCGCTGATCGCGAGCGACCGCAACAACTTCAAGGTCATCGCGATCCCGGGCATCGGGACCGATCTCGGGGACGTCCCGGTCGACGAGGCCGCCCGTGCAATCGTCGAGGAGATCCGGGCGCACCGCCGCCCGTGCCCCGAGACCATCTATCTCGTCGATTCCAACGAGAACATGATCGCTGCTCTCGAAGAAGCCCTGCGCAACGCGCAGGCGAATCTATAGCGAGCACTGCGCAAGCGCAGGCGAATCTCTAGCGGTTCGGCCGGCATCCAAGCGAGGCGGTTTGTCGCAGGACTCCGCCTGCTAAGGGCGCGATCGCCCTCTGAAAATCGCGGCGCGCGCGCGTTGACCGACGGTGCGCCCGCCATATACTGCGCTGGCTTTGCAGCTACAGGCATACATGCCAGCGGGGCTGGCGATCGCATTTGCCCTCGGCTTCTGCGGCCTCTTCACGGTGCTCGCCGTGATGATAGGTCCCAAGGCCTCCAGTCCAGAGAAGCTCAAGCCGTTCGAATGCGGCAGCGAGCCGATCGGCACGCCGCGCGGGCGCTACTCCGTGAAGTTCTACCAGGTCGCGATCCTGTTCCTGGTGTTCGACATCGAAGCAGCGTTCATGTACCCGTGGGCGGTTCTCTATAACCAGCTGTCACGCACGATGGGCCCCAACGGTCCGATCGTCAGCGTGTTCGGCTTCGCCGAGATGCTGGTGTTCGTCGCGATCCTGGTCGTGGCGCTCGCCTACGTCTGGAGAAAGAAGGCGATCGGATGGGAGTAGAGCTCACAACCACGCGACTCGAAGACGCCGCCAAGTGGGCGAAGCAGAGCTCGCTCGACAAGGTCACCAACTGGGGCCGCAAGTTCAGCCTGTTCAGCTACCCGTTCGTCACGGCGTGCTGCGGGATGGAGTTCATGTCGGTCGCCGGTCCGAAGTACGACCTCGCACGGTTCGGCGCCGAGTTCCCGCGGTTCTCGCCGCGCCAGAGCGATCTGCTCATGGTCGTCGGTACGGTCACCGAGAAGCAGGGCCCCGCGCTCAAGCGCGTGTACGACCAGATGACCGAGCCCAAGTGGGTCATCGCGTTTGGCGTGTGCGCGTCGACCGGCGGCTTCTACCAGAACTATCACACGATGCCGGGCTGCGATCAGGTCATCCCCGTCGATGTCTACATCCCGGGCTGCCCTCCGCGGCCCGAGCAGGTGCTCGACGCACTGATCATGCTGATGGATCGGATCCAGGCAGGTCGCGGCCACAGCCAGCTGCGTGACAAGCGCGAGCAGGTCATGGCGGCGAAGTCGCAAGACGAGGGTTAGATCATGTCGCAGAAAGTCCTCGACGCGCTCAAGGCCGCGCACGGTACCGCGGTCGAACGTACCGCCACCTCGCACACGGATGAGATCGCCTGGATCAAGCGCGATCAGCTGCTCGCGGTCGCCACCTGGCTCCGGAACGATCCGGCGATGGCGTTCGATGCCCCGGTGTTCGTCACCTGCATCGACTGGATCGACTACAAGCCGCTCCACCAGCCGCCGAGCGCGGCGTGGACGGATGAGAGTGGCAAGCCGCGGTTCACGGTCGCGTACCAGCTGCGATCGAGCAAGCACCGTCACCGGATCCGGATCGAGGTCGAGCTGACCGAGGCAGATCCGCGCTGTGCCTCGCTCGCGGGGCTGTGGCCGGCGTTCAACTGGCAGGAGCGAGAGACGTTCGACATGTACGGGATCCGGTTCGAAGGTCACCCCGACCTGCGACGGATCTATCTGTACGAGGAGTTCGTCGGGTACCCGCTCCGCAAGGACTATCCGAAGGACAAGCGCCAGCCGCTGGTGCGCCGCGATGACCTCCCGATCAACCCGATCAAGGTCGACCGCACCGAAGGGAGCGCCAAGTAGTCATGGCGACCGACGCACATTCGCTGAAGCAGCTCGTCCTCGGCCGCAAGGAGGCCGCGGACCTGTCCGATACCGAGCACGAGCTCCCGCCGGATCTGATGACCGTGAACATGGGCCCATCGCACCCCGCGATGCACGGCACCGTGCGCATCATCCTCACGGTCGACGGCGAGAAGGTCGTGAAGTCCGACGTCCAGCCGGGCTACCTGCACCGCTGCTTCGAGAAGGAGAGCGAGTACGCGACATACACGCAGATCTTCCCGTACACGGACCGGCTCAACTACGTCTCGCCGATGATCAACAACGTCGGCTGGGCGATGGCCGTCGAGAAGCTGATGGGGC
>JAYVRN010000044.1:0-8810 GCA_043776275.1 Myxococcales bacterium
CGCCGGGTTCCGCGCCGTCGCCCCGTTCACCCGCGGCTATCACCCCACCGAGATCCCCGCCGATGGCGCCTACGACGGCGACACGCTCGGCAAGGACCTCCTCGCGTTGATCGAGGCGCTGGGCGAACCGCAGGCCGTGGTCATCGGACATGACTGGGGTGCCGGTGCCGCCTACTCCGCGGCGGCGATGGCGCCCGAGAAGATCCGGCTGTTGATCACGCTCGCGATCCCGCACCCCGCGTCGGTCAAGCCAACGCCCGCGATGCTGTGGAAGGTGCGCCACTTCCTGACGCTGCGGCGCGCCGGCGCACCGGCGAAGATCCGCGCCGATGACTACGCACACGTCGACGAACTGGTCCGTCGTTGGTCACCCGCGTGGAAGGACATCCCGCCTGCGGAGACCGCGAAGGTCAAGACCGCGTTCAACGAGCCCGGCGTGGTCGAGGCCGCGCTGGGCTACTACCGCGGCCTCCGCGTGCGGCTACCGAAATCCCAGCGCCTCCCGATCACGGTCCCCACGGTCGCGTTCGCCGGCGAGAACGACGTGATCTCTCCCCGTGCGTACGAGAAAGCACGCCACCTGTTCACCGCCTCCTACGAGGTGGTCCAGGTGCCGGGCGGCCACTTCCTGCATCGCGAGCATCCCGATCACTTCATTCCGGAGCTGGTCCGTGTGCTCGAGCGCAAGGCGCGCTGATCAGCGGTACGGCGCGTCGGGACTGTAGTCGACGAGCTCGCTCATGAACTCGGGACCGATCGGGATCTCCGTGGGATCCTCGCAGTACCACTCGACATAGCCGCAGCTCATGCACGTATAGGTCTCGAGCATGCCCTCGCCGCCGAACAAGAGCGGCGGCGCTCTGACGATGTTGCCCTCGCGTATCAACCGCTCGGTCACGAAGGGCTGCTGGGTCAAGGTCATCGGCGCGATCTCGGGCCTCGGCGCGCTGGGGTACGCAACCGTGTACTCGCGCGGGATCACGCGCACGAACTTGAAGCCGTTGCACTTGAGGCACGGCCCTGCGCGGCGCCGGGGCGGAGGCAACTCGACGACGCCGGTCTCGTCCATGCACTCTTTGCACAGGCCATTGGGGTTGGGTGGGTTTCGCTGACAGAGCTTGCACCTGACCATGCGCGCATCCTCGCACGCTCCGTGCGATGATCGAACCATGGTGGAGAGGCCGCTCCTGATCTTCATCAGCGACATCCACCTCACGGATCGGCTGCACGGCAACGCGGTCAGTAAGGCCGATCAGTTCACGCGGTTCTGGGAGCGGATCCAGGTCGCACGCGGCAAGCGCCCTGCGAAGCTGTGCATCGTCGGAGATCTGTTCGATCTCGTGCGCTCGCCTTCGTGGTTCGAGGGCCGCCACCGCCCGTACCACGGGGCCTCGACCAACGGCGTGGTCAAGAACGTCGAGCAGATCGTCGAGGACACGATCAAGCGCGAGGCCGCGTTCTTCACCGCGATCCGGACCCGCGTCCAGAGTGGCGAGCTCGAGATCTACTACGTGATCGGCAACCACGATCGGCTGCTGTACACCGCACCCAAGGCGCAACAGGCGATCGCGCGGGCCCTGACCGGCAAGGACTCGATCGAGCTCCACAAGGAGATCGAGTTCCCCGATCACGGCGTCCTCGCCTATCACGGCAACGTGGGCGATCCGATCAACGCGAGCCCGGATGGCGACGCCACGATCGGCGATGCGATCGGCTCGGAGCTGATCCTCAAGTTCCCCCGCAAGCTGCGCGCGCTCGTCGGCGAGGATCACCCCGGCATCGAGGAGGTCGACGACATCGACGACGTGCGACCCGTCTATGCCGTGCCCGCGTGGGTCCGCCAGCAGAGCGTGATGCGCAAGGAGTTGATCCGCCCGATGAGTCAGGTCTGGAGCGAGGTCGTGGACGAGTTCCTGTCCAACGAGTTCGTCAAGGACTGGCTCGGCCGGCAGCGCAAGACGTTCTCGCTCGATCTCGGCAAGCGGCTCCGCCTGCTCCTGGAGCTCTCGCGCAACAAGGTGATGGCGCACGGCTCCGACGAACGCCTGACGCAGCTCTACAAGTACTTCCAGCACAGCTTCGACGGGAAGATGTCCACCGTCGCCGCCGCAGAGCTCGACAAGCGCCGGGGCTTTCGCTACGTGGTCAACGGCCACTCGCACTTCCCCTCGATGCAGCCGCTCGGCCGGATCGAAGGCAAGCCGGCCGTGTACTTCAACACCGGCACATGGCGCGCGGTGCATCAGATCGGCCACGATCTCGGCGGCCGCCCGAGCTTCCTCGCGTACGACGCGATGAGCTACGTGGTGTTCTTCCCGAGCGATGACAAGCTCGGGCGCGACTACGAGTGGTGGACGGGTGCGATGGTCGCGCGCTGAACGAGACCATCGCTGCATCCCGATCGCCCCGGCGAGGCGCGCCGACCGCGACTCGAAGACCTCCGAGCTGTCCTACGAGCGCGAGGTGCTCGCGATCGAGGAAGGTAGCGTCAGCGACGCGGACGTCTCGCCACCCTGACTCCAGGGGGGGCCACGCCCGGATCCGCCCCGCCGACGTTGCGATCAGCAACATCCCTGTGCGCGAGGCGTGTCAACACGTTGCAACCTCAGCGGGTTCGAGCGGAATGCCCGTTGCACTCAGGGCCCTGCCGGATGCGTCGCGCCACGCTGATCTGCTGGGTGATCCTCGCTGCCTGTGGCAACGATCGCCAGATCGATTCCCACGACGACCCGCTGTCGAGCCGTGGCGCCGCGCTGTACCAGCAGATGTGCCAGGTCTGCCACGGCGAGACCGGCGAGGGTGGGCTCGGCCCCGTCCTCCAGGACACGGCGATGAGCCATGGCGAGCTCGAGTCCGCGATCGCGGCCCGGATGCCCTCCAACAACCCAGGCCAGTGCACCGGCGAGTGCGCCACCGAGATCGCGACATTCATCCGCTCGGGCCTGACCTCGCGCGCGCTGCGCTGCGATGCCGTCCCGCCGGGACCGCAACGCCTGCGCCTGCTCACGCGGCGCGAGTACCGGGCCACCGTGCGCGACCTGTTCGGGAGCGGCGCGCCGGCGATGAGCTGCGTGCGTGCCACGGACTGTGCGTTTCGCGATGCGTGCGGCGGTGGCACCTGCCAGCCGAGCGCGTGTGCGAGCCAGACGTTCGCGTACGACCCGCACGGGAGATCGCTGTCGAGCGTGCACGTCGCGGGCAGCTTCAACGCCTGGGCCGGGACGATCGCCGGCGGCGGCCTGCCCCTCGTGTACAGCGCGACGACGGGCCAGTGGGTCGGGACGTTCGCGATCGGTGAGGGCATGGCGCAGTACAAGCTCGTGCTCGACGAGCGCGAGTGGATCGCTGATCCCCGCGCGCCGACCGCGGTGCCCGATGGCTTCGGCGGCTCCAACTCGGTCCTCGCGCTGAGCTGCGCAGGCGAGGCGGATCCCGCGGCCAAGCTCGTGGCCGATGCACGCCCGGCCGGATTTCCGTTCGACACCGATGCGACCTCGGCGGTGGTGACCTCCGCACACGTCGATGCGTTCCTCGCCGCCGCGGAGCCACTCGCGGAGTTCGCCGCCGCGCACGCGAACACGCTCGTGCCGTGCGACTGGAGCGGCCACGCCGCCACCTGCGGCCCGCAGCTGATCGATGTGCTCGGCCCGCGCGTGTTCCGGAGGCCGCTGACGGCCGACGAGGCCGCGCGCTATCGCGGCCTCGCGAGTGAGGACCTCACCGGCGCTCTCGAGGCGCTGCTGATCTCGCCGCACTTCCTGTATCGCTCCGAGCTCGGGGTCGCCACTGGCGATCACTTCCGGCTCACCGCGCACGAGGTGGCGACCGCGCTGTCGTACACGTTCGTCGGCACCACGCCGAGCGCGGCGCTGCTCGCCGCGGCCACCGGCGGCGAGCTCGATGGCGCCGAGGGCATCGAGCGCTGGGCGCGCACGCTGATCGCGGATCCCCGGGCGCGTGATCAGGTGGGCGAGCTCGTGCTCCAGTGGGTGGGCGGCCAGGGCGTCCTGACCGTCGACAAGCGCGCGGACCTCTATGCGGGCTTCGACGATCTCACGCGCCGCGCGCTCGCGACCGAGACCCGCCGGTTCGCCGCCGACGTCGCCTTCGACGGCAGCGGACGGTTCGAGGATCTGCTGGTCGCGAACTACACCGTCCTCGACGCGACGAGCGCCGCGTTCTATCGCGTCGCGGCACCGACCAGCGCCTCGGGGCGCGTGACCTTCGCGGATGGACGGCGCGCCGGCCTGCTCGGCCACGCATCGCTGCTCGCGACCACGGCGCACTCCGATCAGACCTCCCCGATCCGGCGCGGCCTGCTGATCCGCCGCAACCTCCTGTGCGAGGAGCTGCCTCCGCCGCCGCCGTTCGCCGGTGGCGTGCCCGAGGTCGATCCCCACGCCACCACGCGCGAGCGGTTCGCGATGCACACGAACAACCCCGTGTGCGCCGGATGCCATCAGTACATCGATGAGGTCGGATTCGGCCTCGAGCACTTCGATCCGGTGGGACGCTGGCGCGACACCGACGGCGGTGCGGCGATCGATGCCTCCGGTGATCTCGGCGATGTCGAGCGCCTCGGCACCCACACTTCGGCGCCGTACGGCACGGTGCCCGAGCTCGCGGAGATCATCGCCGGGAGCCACGCGGCGACCAGCTGCTTCACCCGACAGTACCTGCGGTTCTCGCGCGGCCTCCGCGAATCGCTCGCACAGCGCTGCGATCGGCTATGGCTCGAGGAGCGGTTCGATGCGGCGGGCCACGATCTCCGCGAGCTGCTCGTACAATCCGTGCTGTCACCTGCCTTCGTGGAGCGCCGATGAAGCGACGTGACGTTCTCCAGGGGGGCGCCGCCGCGCTGCTCGCGCTGCCGTTCCTGCGGGGGGCGCGCGCCCACGCCTCCGGCACCTATGCGAAGCGGCTGATCATCCTCTATCACCCCGATGGCGTGCCCGGCCCGTCGAGCAACGGGGATCCGAGCGCGTGGCATCCCACGGGCAACGACACGCAGTTCACGCTGCCGCCGGCGCTCGCCTCGCTCGCCCCGTATCGCGATCGCTGCGTGTTCTTCCGCGGGCTCTCCATGGGTGCCACCGATGTGGGGAGTCACCCCGGCGGTGCGAAGAAGCTCCTGACGGGCGTCGATGGCGGCAACGGGATCTCGATCGATCAGCGCCTCGCGCAGACGGTGGGTGCCGGCGATCCGCTCCGCAGCCTCTACCTCGGCGCGATGGCCAACCAGAACGGCGCATCCGGCGACAAGCACATCTCCTATGTCGCCCCCGGGGTGACCGGAACCCCCGACGACGATCCGGTGGATGCGTTCACGCGCGTGTTCGGCGGCGGCGGCACCACCACCGGTGGCGGCACCGATCCGAAGCGGCTGCGGCGGCTGTCCGCGCTCGATCGCGCGAAGACCGAGCTCGATGCGCTGCGCGGCGGCCTCGGCGGCTCGGAGCGGAGCAAGCTCGATCTCCACCTCGAGGCCGTGCGCGAGGTCGAGCAGCGGATCATGGCGACCGGCGGCGGCACCGGCGGAGCGTCGTGTCAGGCCCCGGCGATCGACGCCGCCGGGCTCACGAGCGCCACGCTGTACGCGCCCGAGCGGTTCCCGCAGGTCCTGCGAGCGCAGATCGATCTGATGGTGCAGGCGATGGCGTGCCAGCTCACGCGCGTCGGCGTGATCCAGAGCTCGATCCACACCAGCGAGCTGATCATGAGCCGCTTCATGGGTACGCCGATGTACGACCCCGGGTTCGACATGCGGAGTCACCAAGCCTCGCACTATGGTGCGGGCCACGACACCACGCACCGCGAGTACGCGGCGTTCGTGCAGCAATCCACGTGGTGGATGGAGCAGCTCGCCTACCTGCTCGGCCAGCTCGCCGCGCGGCCCGAGGACGGCGGCACCATGCTCGACCATTCGCTGGTCCTCAGCTGCACCGAGGTCTGCGATGGCAACACGCACGGCCACGACGACATGCCGTTCATCCTCGCCGGTGGCGGCAGCGGCCGGATCCGCACCGGTCGCCTGCTCCAGCTCGGGTATCGCCGTCACTCGGATCTGCTGCTGTCGATCGCCAACGCCATGGGCGATGGCCTGACCGCGTTCGGCGAGGCGTCGAGCGGTGGCGTGCCCGGCCTGCTCGCCTGAGCGCTACGACGCCGGCGCGAGCTGTGGCTGCTCGATCGTGACGATGTCCTCCTGGGGATCCTCGACCGCGCAGAGCGCCGTCTCGAGGAGCGTGTCGAGCTGCTGCTCGAGCGTGGTGTCGAGGGTCTCGATCTGGTCTTCGTCGGACATGATCTGGCTCCTCAGAATCCAGCCCCGGCCGGGCGGCGGGGTGGCAGCGGGACCGCGGTCGGGGCCGGCTGCGCGGCGTCCTGGCTCTGGCCGCGGAACCAGGCATCGTCCCGGCGCTTCGCCCACTCGGGACGTCGGTCCTCGACGTTCGTGGACGGCCGGAAGTCTTGCCACTTCATCCCACCGCTGACCGCGGTCAGCTGCTCGACAGACACGGTTTCGAGGAACGTCTTCATGCCTCTGTCCATCTGCTCGAACGATGCCAGCGCTAACCGCGCGACCTCTGGTGTCGTCGGGCCTCGCGACCGTCGACTCGACCCGACACCCTTGGCAAACCACTCTCATGGCTACTGAATTCGCCAGCCGTGGTTGCGCGGGTTGTGCACTCTCCCGCAGGCATCGCAAGCGTGCTTACGTAAGCGGCACAGTTGGTTCGACCGTCTTCTGGCTTTACCTCCGGCGTACCGGAATGGATCATTGCCGCCACTGATGGGGGATGCCGCGACAGCGCCGGTGAAGGAGGGCGATACCGTCGAAGGACGATATCGGATCATCCGGCAGCTCGATCAGGGCGGCATGGGGAGCGTGTTCCTGGCCGAGCACGTCCTGATCAAGCGTCGGGTCGCGATCAAGGTCCTCAAGCCCGAACTCGCCGAGGACGCGGACGTCATCGAGCGGTTCATGAACGAAGCGCGAGCCGCCGGCACGCTCGGTCACCCGAACATCGTCGAGTCCACGGACATGGGGTTCACCCGCGAAGGGGTGCCGTACATCGTGTTCGAGTACCTCGAGGGCTCGCTCCTCACCGACGAGATCTATCGCGTGGGCGGGATGCCGGTGCGACGCGCGGTCCGGATCGCTCGCCAGATCGCCTCGGCCCTCAACGCCGCGCACCACGCGGGCGTGATCCATCGCGATCTCAAGACCGACAACGTGTTCCTCACCGACAAGGAAGAGGCGAGCGATCACGTCAAGGTCCTCGATTTCGGCATCTCCCGCTTCCTCGAAGCCGAGGACGATCGGAGCGGCGCCCGCTCGCTCGTGATGGGCACGCCGCAGTTCATGGCCCCCGAGCAGATCACCGAGCCCGACAAGGTCGATCGGCGCGCGGACATCTATGCTCTCGGCGTGATCATCTACGAGATGATCACGGCGCGTCGGCCGTTCAACAACGACGACACCGATGCGCTGATCCACGACATCCTCAACACCCCGCCGCCGCCCCTCGACGTCGCCGACGTCCCGACCGGGCTGCAGGAGATGTTGTTCACCAGGATGCTCTCGAAGAACCGCGCGGACCGCTATTCGACGATGCGCGACGTCGAGGGCGCGCTCGAAGCGTTCGCGGGGGTCCTCCGCGAGGGTCGCGAGAGCAAGCCGATCCCGGTCATGACGCGTTTGGATGTCGCCGATGCGCACCTCGCCGCGGCGAATCTGATCACGCTGCCCACGGCCCCAGCGCGGCGCTCCGGTGCGATCTGGTTGGTGACAGCGTTGATCGCCGGGGTCACGGGTGGCGCGCTGATGTACCTCGACAGCCAGACCAAGGCCGTCGCGGGTGACGATCTCGCGGTACGGATGGCCGCGCTGCAGGGTGGCGCGGATGCGGTGGGCGTCGCGATCGACTCCACGCTCAAGGGCCTCCAGCTCCGCGCGCAGGGGATCGCGCAGACCCCGATGCTGCGCTCGGCCGTGGAGACCGATGCCGCGACCGTCAAGGACATGGTCGGCAGCGACTTTCTGTTCACACCCGGCAAGGGCGAGGTGTTCGAGCTGATCCAGATCCGCGAGGGCGTCCGCACGATGTTGCTCAGGATCCCGGCGTCGGCTACCGCGCTGCCGCTGGTGGGCATCGACGAGTCCCGCATCGCGAGTGATGGCCCCTCGCTCCTCGCCACTCTCGGATCACCGATCTCGTCGCAGAAGGGTGCGATCGCGGGCGTGGTCGCTCTCCAGGCGCCCGTCGATCTGTCCGCCGTTGCCGGCACGCTCGCGCCGCTGGTGATCGAGGCCAGACTGATCGGCTTTGGTCCACCGCTCACGCTCGTGAAGGCGACCGCCTCGGCGGATCCCACCACCACGATCGCGCTTCCGCTCGCCGCGAAGGGCCTCAAGACCAACGGCGCGAAGCTCGAGCTGGTCCAGCGCGCCGCAGGTACCAAGAGCCCCACCCGCACCTATGCGCTCGCGCGCAACGCCAGCTGGAGCGTCGGTGGTCTGTTGCTGGTCGTGTACTTCGTGCTCTTGCTAAAGGGACGCGCCAGAGGATAAACCGTTGGTCCATGAGGACTTCGGGTGTGCTGGTCAGTTTGCTCCTGCTCGGATGTGGTTCGTCCAAGCCTGCTCCAAAGACGGTTGCGACGCCTGGCGACGCTACCCCTACCCCGGCACCCACGCCGGGCAACAACACCCCGGCGCCCGCGCCGATGAAGCCGGTGGCGAAGTCGCTCTACGACCGCCTCGGTGGCCTCCCGGCGATCACCGCCGTGGTCGACGAGTTCGTCAC
>JAYVRN010000045.1:0-2654 GCA_043776275.1 Myxococcales bacterium
CCACGTCGTTCAAGGGGAACGTCTGGCTCGCGGACTTCGCGGGCTGGGGCTCGGTGACCGCGAGCCTCGACAAGCGGATCCGCGGCACGTTCGGCGTGCGGAACGAGTACTTCGCGCGCCCCAACGAGTTCGCGATCCAGCCGCGCGGCGAGCTCAAGATCCAGCTCACCAAGCCGTGGCAGCTGCGGCTCTCCGCCGGCGCGTATCGGCGGCCGCCCGAGTTTCAATCGGAGATCCTCGAGAAGCAGACCAAGTCCGAGCGCTCGAAGCAGGGGATCCTCGGCGTGCAGTACGAACCCCGCGATGGCGCACGCGTGCAGGCCTCGGTCTACTACACGGATCGCACCGCCCTCATCACCCACAACATGGACAACTCGCTCGGCAACAACGGGCGGGGCACCACCAAGGGCGCCGAGCTCCTCGCCACCTATCGCGGCGGTCCGTGGTTCGCGTGGCTCAGCTATTCGTACTCGCACTCGACGCGCGTCGATCAGCCGGGCGCCGAGCGCCGCCTGTTCAGCTTCGACCAGCCGCACAGCCTCAACGCCGCGGCGAGCTGGCAGAAGGGGCGCTGGCAGCTCGGCGCTCGGTTCCAGCTGTACTCGGGCCTCCCGTACACGCCTGCCACCGGCTCGGTGTTCGACAGCGATCGCAACATCTACGTCCCGCTCTACGCGGAGCCGAACTCGGAGCGAGCGCCGCTCCACCACCAGCTCGATCTCCGCGTCGATTATTCGTGGAAGTGGGGTCGCGTCGCGATGACCGCCTTCCTCGATCTCCAGAACGCCTATCTCAACGAGAGCGTCGTGACCTATTTCTACAACTATGACTATTCGCAGCGTACGGCGTTCACGTCGTTGCCGCTGATCCCCTCGATCGGTCTCCGGGGGATCCTGTGAAGGCCGCCTTGATGTTCGCCGGCGCGCTGCTGGCGTTCGGTGCGTGCAACAGCGATGCAGACGAGCAGTGGCAGCTCGATCACGATCGCGTGATCGCGGTCCGCGCCACCCCGCCCGGGATCCTGTCCGGCGAGCGCTCGGAGCTCGATGCCCTGGTCGGCGCGAAGGGCGCGCATCCCGTCGAGCTGTCCCCCGAGGTGGCCACGGTGCTCTCGCCGATGAGCCTCGCGATGGTGCTCGCCCCCGAGGCTGGCAAGTGGGTGGTCACCGCGCCCGACGCAGCGCGGCTCGCCGCAGCGCGTACGGAGCTCGGGCTCGCCGCCGATGCACCGGTCCCGCTTCAGGTCGGAGTTTCGTACGCCGGCAACACGCTGCTCGCGTTCAAGACCGTGTTCCTCGGTGAGACCCGCGCGAATCCCGTCCTCGAGGAGATGATGATCGATGGCGCCACGGCCCCGGGCACGCCCACGGAGATCGTGGTGGCGCCGCTGACCGACGTGCGGCTGTCGGTGAAGGCCGACGAGACCGATGACGTCAACTGGCTGACCTCGTGCGGCACGATGCATGACTTCGATCTGCCGGCGGCGTACCTCCGCGTCGAGAAGGAGGACCCGACCGAGGGCGACCTCGGCGTCGTCCGGCGCACCGAGCTCGGCGGCGTGGCGTGGCGGATCTGGCCGATCCGCTCCGAGTGATCACTTGGACGCGAGCGCGATCGCGACCGCGGTGGTCGCCCACTATCGGAAGGTGAAGCGCGACCTGCCGTGGCGCAGGACCCGCGATCCTTACGCGATCTGGGTCAGCGAGATCATGCTGCAGCAGACCCGCGTGGCCACCGTGATCCCGTACTGGGAGCGATGGATGGCGAGGTTTCCCACCGTAGGCGCCCTCGCGAAGGCGCCGCTCGATGAGGTGCTCGCCGCGTGGGCGGGGCTCGGCTACTACTCGCGCGCCCGCAACCTCCACCGCGGCGCGCAGACGATCGACACCACGTGGCGTGGAACCTTGCCGCGACACGCCGACGAGCTGCGCACCGTCCCCGGCATCGGTCCGTACACGGCCGGCGCGATCGCCTCGATCGCGTACGGCGAGCGCGCACCGCTGGTCGATGGCAACGTGGCGCGCGTCCTCGCCCGCGTGTTCGGAATCACCCTCGACATCAAGTCCACGGCGGGCGGGAAGGCGCTGTGGGCGCGCGCCGGCGAGCTGATGACGGCGCTACCCGCCCGTGCAGCGCCCGGTGATCTCAACCAGGGGCTGATGGAGCTTGGCGCCACGGTGTGCTCACCCACGCAGCCGCGCTGCCTCGTGTGCCCGCTCGCGAAGCAGTGCATCGCGAACGCCACCCGGCGCACGGGCGAGCTCCCCGTGGTGCCGGCGCGCAAGAAGCAGGCGGACCTCCCGCTGCTCACGTGGACGCTGGTCTGGGTCGCGGGCGACGCCGAGATCGTCCTCGTGCGGCGCGCTCCGGAGGGCCTGTTCGGCGGCCTCTGGGAGCTCCCGACGTTGGATGTGGCGGAGCGCCTCGGCGTTACGATCGATCCGACGCCGGTGGCGCATCACGATCAAACGCTGACGCATCGCCGACTCCGGATCACCGTGATCCGCGGAGCGATGCCTGCGCGGCTTGTCGAACCTGAAGATCCGGGCTACGACGCGATCACTCGCGTACGGATCCTCGAGGCGAGCCGGCTCGGTATCGCAGCCGCGACGACCGCGATCCTGACGAAGTACCAGGACACACCATGGAGCTCG
>JAYVRN010000046.1:0-8785 GCA_043776275.1 Myxococcales bacterium
GTGCCTCGCGCTCCTCGAGAGCACCGGCGCGGACTCGGCGGTCTCCGTCCTGCCGATTCCGCACGATCAGCACCCGTACTGGGCCTATGTCGCGGCGCCCAATGGCGACCTCCGGCTGGCGCTGGGAGCCGCGGCGCCCGCCACCCGCCGTCAGGATCTGCCCCCGGCATTCTTCCGCGAGGGCTCGGTCTACACCGTGCGCCGGGACGTGCTCCTCGACGGCGATAGCCTCTACGGCGCCCGCACTGTCGGGCATGTCATCGAGGCCGCGTTGAGTGTGAACATCGACACGCTCGAGGACTGGGCCCGCGCCGAGGCCGCGGTGGCGGCGATCGGGACTACCCGACTTGCCCGCAAGCCCGGGTAGTTGATCTGGGGTAGTTGATCTCGGTGACCTGGGCCACCCCCGCCCCGGACCAGCTGGGCTATGCTGCGCGCGTGCGGTCGGTTCTCGCCTTGGCGCTCGTGAGCGCATGCGGTTTCTCGGTCCCCGCGAGAGACGATGCCGCCGGCATGCCCGACACGCCTCCGGACGTGGTGCCCGTGACGTGGACGGTGGATGCCACCAGCGGCAAGGCCGTCCCCGCCAACCAGTTCGAGTGGCGAGACTTCCTCAAGGCCAAGGGCCTGACCAGCATCATGCCTCCAAACGGGTTGTGGCTCGCGCAGGAAGCGAGTGGCCCGCTGGCGGACAGCATCGGTCCGGTCGCGCTCGCCCCCATCGGCGCCACGCTCTATGGGCTCACCGTCCCTGGCTGGAGCCGCAAGGCCGTCGGCACCACGGATGGTTCCGTCGCGAGCTTCTCCAACATGACCGATGCGACGCTGCCGAACGTGGGGAGCACGTCGATGACGGTGCTGGCCCTGATCGCGTTTCCCGGCATTGCACCCGCGAACACGCGCACATTCCTCGTCGAGGGCTCGGGCTCGCTGACCGCATTCGCCCAGGCCAATCTCGACTCCAGCAAGCACCTGATGATGACGATCTCTCCGACCACGACCACGGGCGCGCAGGATCCGGGGACCGCCGCGACCGCCGTTGTGATGAAGCTCGACCATCTGCACGCTGAGCAGAAGCTGTTCACAAGCACCGAGACGATCACGCTGCCGAACACGGCGCTAGCCGGCAGTCGCGGTCTGTTCCTCGGCGGCGCGGTGGCGCCGGCCCCCGAGGCGCGCTTCCTCTACGTGGTCGCCTGGTATGGTGTGCGCGCAGAGATCAGTGATGCGGACGCGACGGCGCTGTTGACGGCGCTCGACTGGTAGTCGCGAGCCCCGCGGACGTCGCGAGCGCGTCCACCAGGAGCTGCACGTTCGCGTCCTCCAGCACGGCCGGGAAGCTGACCGGGCTGCCGATGAAGCCCTCGAACGAGGTCGCCTGCATCGCCGCGATGTACGCGAGCAGCGCCTCTCGATCGGGCACGTGCGCGGTGATCGCGCGCTGGAACAGCGCGTACCAGCCGTCCTTCGACACCTCGCTCGCGCGATACACGCTCGGGACCTGGTTGTAGAACACGTCGCCGAACGTCACGACGGGCTTGTCGAACAGCAGGCCCTCCCAGCCCATCGTGCCGGTGATCACGGCGATCGCCCGCGCCTGCTTGATCAGCGCCCAGGTGTCTGCATCCGGACCGAGCAGGCGCACCGCCGGGATCCTGCGGATCGCGTTGTAGAACTCGAGCGGGCGCCGGCCGCGGTTCGAGAGGTGCTCCTTGACGTACAGCCGGTATCCCACCGGGAGGCTGCGCGCCATGTCCTCGAGAAGCGCGAGCTGATCGAGGTACATCGGGGCCTGGACCAGCGTCGAGGCTTCGGGCTGGAAGTGGATCGGGTAGAGCACGAAGTTCTCGCCCTCCACCGGCTCGTCGAACATCCCGAGCAAGCCGGCGCCGCGGATTCTCGCCATCCGCCGCAACCGTCGCTGCATCACGCGCAGCGGTGGGGTCGCCGTCGGGTCCTCGCGATCGCGCCAGTACCGCGTTGCGGCGAGCTTGAGGATGTCGAAGTCCGCGCGGCCGATCCCCGGCGCCACGGCACGCGAGTCCATCCCGGTGGGACGGCGCGGTCGGTTCTGGAATTCCCTGACGTAGGCCTGCGCGGCGGTGCGCTGGTCGGGCGTGAGGCCCCGGCGCTGGTACTCCGCGAACAGGCGCTCGACGCTCTCCCAGTGCTGCATGCCGGATGAATAGACCGCGATCCGCTTGGGGAGCCGCGCCGAGCCGACGCACCAGAACGGGATCCCGCGCTCGCGTGCGAGCACGAAGTGCGCATAGCTGTGGAAGCAGGAGATGTCCTCGGAGAACACGAAGTCCGGACGGACCCGATCGTAGGTGGCCGCGATCTCCCGCAGCCCGACCTCGGCCATCCGCATGATCTGCTCGAACGTGCGGCCCGCGAGCAGGTGACGCTCCGAGGAGATCATGCGCTGGATCGAGACGCCGAGCTCGCGCTCGCGCTGCTGGAGCCACGCGAGATCGGGCGGCGCATCGCCATACTTCGGCAGCAGGTCCCGCGTGAAGATCACGAGCGGGTCGTAGCTGATGCCGCGGTTGGCGAGTGAATCGGCCTTCGCATGGCCCCACACGAACGCGCCAAATGAGTCGACCCCACAGGCCCGGAGGCGCTCGGCCATCCGGTGGAACAGCTCCTCGTGGACCGACATGAAAATGTACGCCTTCGTCACGACGCCCTACGTGTAGAACGAACGAAGCCTTGCGGACCAGTCGGTTGCAGGTTAGATCGGCTTTCCAACTGAGATGTGTGGAATCACTGGGTTTATTCAGCGTGGGGGTCGAGCGTCGCGAGACGTGCTCGCGGCGATGACCACGCGGCTCGCGCATCGTGGTCCCGATGCCGACGGCCTGCTGGTGATCTCGAGCAGCCGCGGTGCGATCTGGCGGCCGGGTGATGCCCCGCAGCCTCCCGAGGATGGGGACATCGCGCTCGGGCATCGCCGGCTCTCGATCATCGATCTGAGCGAGCGCGGCCGCCAGCCGATGACCACCGCCGATGGCACCGCGTGGCTGATCTTCAACGGCGAGATCTTCAACTACGTCGAGCTGCGTGCGGAGCTGATCACCAAGGGCCACCAGTTCGGCACCGAGACCGACAGCGAGGTGATCCTCGCCGCGTATCGCGAGTGGGGCCACGCCTGCCTGTCGCGGTTCAACGGCATGTTCGCCTTCGCGCTGTGGGACGGGCGCAAGCGCGAGCTGTTCTGCGCGCGTGATCGCCTCGGCGTGAAGCCGTTCTACTACTGGCGCGATGCGCAACACTTCGTGTTCGGCTCGGAGCTCAAGGCGCTGTTCGCGCATCCCGCCGTGCCGCGGCGGCCGAACCCCGCGATGATCTACGACTACCTGGCGCTCAAGCACATCGATCACGCGCCGGAGACGTTCTTCGCGGAGATCGTTCCGCTGCCCGCGGCGCACTACCTGGTTGTCCGCCCAGACGGCGAGCTCGTCCAGCGGCGCTGGTGGGATGTCACCGTCAACGATGCCGTGGACACCTCGCCAGCCGAGGACGCCCGGCTCGTCGAGCGGTTCCGCGAGCTGATGATCGATTCGGTCCGGCTTCGGCTCCGCAGCGATGTGCCGATCGGCACGTGCCTGAGCGGTGGCCTCGATTCCTCGACGATCGCGATGATCGTCAACGATCTCCTCTCGAAGGAGCACGGCCGCGATCACGCCGCGATCGGCCTTCACCAGAAGACGTTCAGCGCGTGCTTCGAGGACCCGCGGTTCGACGAACGCGAGTTCATCAAGCTGGTGCTGCGCGACACCAATGCCGACAGTCACCTGACGTTCCCCGACGGCGATGGGCTGTGGCGCGATCTCGATCGGCTGCTCTGGCACATGGACGAGCCGTTCCACTCGACCAGCCAGTACTCGCAGTACTGCGTGATGAAGCGCGTCGCCGAGGCGGGCGTGAAGGTCACGCTCGACGGACAGGGTGCCGACGAGATGCTCGCCGGGTATCCCGGGTACTACGGGGTGTTGCTCGGCACGTTGATCGCGCGGCGACGGTTCGGGCTCGCGCTCCACGAAGCGCGCGCGGCGCGCGGCATGGGAGGCCGCGGACGCTCGGCCATGGACCTGCTCCTCCGCGTCGCATACGGGATGACGCCGATCGGGCGCATGATCCGCGGTGCGGTGTCCTCGCGGCTGCCGGGCCTGCTCCCCGAGGGCCGGCTCCAGGCGGTGGTCCGGCCCGACTTCGAGCGGCAGTACGCGCCCCGGCGCGAGGCGATGCTCATCGACCAGAGCGCACGCCTGCGAGATCTCCCGCGCCGCCTGTACCACGACGTGTTCCGCGGCAGCTTGCCCGCGCTGCTGCGCTACGAGGACCGGAACTCGATGGCGCACTCGATCGAGGCGCGCACCCCGTTCCTCGACTACCGCCTGGTCGAGCTCGCGTTCGAGATGCCGATGTCTCACAAGATCCGAGACGGCTGGACCAAGCGCTCGCTGCGCGACGCCACCGAAGGCGTGCTGCCGTCCGAGATCCAGTGGCGCAAAGACAAGAAGGGCTTCGTGACGCCCGAGGTGATCTGGCTGCGTCAGGGCCGCACCGAGCTGCAGGACACGTTCGCCGGGAAGCTGGCCAGCGCCGAGTACCTCGATGGCGCGGCGCTCGGCCGCGAGTTCGGCAAGAGCCTCGATGCGACCGCCGAGGGTGCGTTCTACACCGATGTGTTCCGGTGGTTCATCCTCGAGAAGTGGATGCGGACGGCGTTCGCATGATCCGCACCGCGGTGATCGGCGCCGGCGCCTGGGGGCTGAATCACGTCCGCGTGCTCGCGAGCGAGCCAGGTTGTCGGCTCGTCAGCGTGGCGGATCCGGATCCCGAGGTCGTCGGCCGCGTCCGCGCGATCGTTCCCGACGCGCGGGTGTTTGCAGCGGCGGATGCCGTGATCTCCGATCCATCGATCGATGCGATCGTGATCTCCTCGCCTTCGGCCTCTCACGCCGCGCTCGCCGCCGCCGCGCTCGCCGCGGGCAAGCACGTCCTGGTAGAGAAGCCGCTCGCGGTCAACCGGAGTGATGCCGTCGCGCTGGTCGAGGCGAGCCGCATCCACAAGCGGATCGGGATGGTGGGTCATCTGATGATCTTCCACCCCGCGGTGGTTCGCCTCCGCGAGCTGCTGCGGTCGGGCGCCCTCGGCTCGCTGCACTATCTCCACAGCACCCGGGTCAACCTCGGGCGGATCCGCAGCGACGAGAACGCGCTGTGGAGCCTCGGACCGCACGACCTCTCGATGATCGATTTCCTGATCGAGGCCACCCCCCAGAACGTCTCTGCGCGAGGCCAGAGCGTGTTGCAGCCCGGGGTCGAAGACGTGGTGTTCGTCACGCTGCGCTATGCGAGCGGCGAGATCGCGCACATCCACCTGTCGTGGTTGAACCCCCGCAAGGAGCGCCGCCTGACGATGGTGTGCTCGCAGAAGATGGTGGAGTTCGACGATGTCGCCACCGACAAGCTGCGGATCTATGACAAGGGGTACGATCGACCTCCGGTGTTCTCCGACTACGCGCAGTACCTGACGCTGCGAGATGGCGACGTCCACATCCCGCAGCTTCCAATGCACGAGCCCCTTCGCCTGCAGCTCCAGCACTTCCTCGGCTGCGTGCGCGATGGGCAGACGCCGTTGACAGATCTAGCGAGTGGCCTGCGCGTGGTCACGGTGCTCGAGGCCGCCCAGCGTTCGCTCGCGATGGATGGCGTCCCAGTCGATCTATCCGTCGAGAAGAACCCCTGATGTCGCGACCGATCGTCTCGATCATGATGCCCTGCTTCAACTCGGCCGACACGCTGCACATGGCGATCGGCTCGGTGGTCGCGCAGACGCTCGGGGACTGGGAGTGCATCGGGCTCGATGATGGCTCGCAGGATCGCACCTGGGAGATCCTCACCGAGGTGGCGCAGCGCGATCGGCGGTTCAAGATCGAGAAGTTCCCCGAGAACCGCGGGCGGGGTGCGGCGCGCCAGCGCGTGCTCGAGCTCGCCACTGGCAACTACCTCGCGTTCCTCGATTCCGATGATTGGATGTATCCGGATCGGCTCGCCGCCGAGGCGCGCTGGCTCGATGCCGATGCGCACATCTGCGCGGTGAGCGCATGCGCCGCGGTCACGGATGGCTCGGACGATGTGGTGGGTCTGTTGAAGCCCGGCTCCGAGCATCCGCTTCCGGTGGTCACCGCATTCGAGCACCCCGTACCGCCGCCGCTGTTGTTTCCCACCTCGATGATCCGCACGGACCTCGCGAAGACCACCGGCTTCGATCCGGCGTTTCGCCGCTCGCAGGACTCGGACTTCCTGATCCGTGCCTTGCTCGGCAAGCACTACGCCCTCAGCTCCGAAGTGCTCTACGCGTACTCGCAGGCCGGCGCCGCGAGCCTCAGCCGCACGCTCGAGGGGTACAGGTATCGCGTACGCACCCACCTCCGGCACTGGCGGAGCCACCCGCTGCGTGTCGCGCGCACGCTCGCGGAGACCGGCGCGAAGTACCTCACCTATCGGGTCGCCGGTGCGCTTGGCGCCGAGCAGCGCCTGATCGATCGCCGGTGGGGACCTGTCGACGAGGCCACGCGGACGGGCTTTCTGAGCTCTCTGGCCACCGTCCGCGGTGCGGCACAGTGCCTGTTCGCCGCGCCGTGATCACGCGCGGTCATTTGTGCATCCAAACCGGCGGCGAACCGGTGGCGAACCGAGCACCTACGCTTGCGCGGGTTCGTCGCCGAATCGCACCGCGGAGCCCCCTGACAAGGGGGGTTCCGCACACCCATTCCTCGGGCTATACCCTTGAACACTCTCCCCAAACCTGACCACTAACGTCCAGGTCTCCCTTGCCGCGCATCTATCTCTCCCCCCCCGATCTGGCCGGTCCAGAGCTGGACATGGTGCGCGATGCGCTGGAGTCCAACTGGATCGCCCCGCTGGGTCCGCACGTCGATGCGTTCGAGGCGGAGATGGCGGCTCGGATCGATCTGCCCCATGCGCTCGCCCTGTCGAGCGGGACGGCCGGGCTCCACCTCGCGCTCGAGGTGCTGGGCGTCGGGGCCGGTGACGAGGTGTGGATGTCGACGTTCACGTTCGCCGCCACTGCGAACGCGGCGACCTACGTCCGTGCGACCCCGGTGTTCGTCGACAGCGAGCTCGCCTCCTGGAACCTCGATCCGGGGCTGCTCGCGGAGGCGCTCGATGCGGCCGCGCGTGCGAACCGGCTCCCCAAGGCCGTGATCGCGGTTGACCTGTACGGGCAGTGTGCGGACCTCGAGCCGATCGTCGCCGCGTGCCGGAAGCACGGCGTGTACCTGATCGAAGATGCCGCCGAGGCGCTCGGCGCCACGCACCACGGTCGGCCGGCGGGCTCGTTCGGCGATCTCTCGGTGTTCTCGTTCAACGGCAACAAGATCATCACGACCTCGGGCGGCGGCATGCTGCTCGGCAAGCGCAAGGACTGGATCGATCGCGCGCGCTACCTCGCCACGCAGGCGCGCAGCTCCGCACGGCACTACGAGCACGAGGCGATCGGCTACAACTATCGAATGTCCAACCTGCTCGCCGCCGTGGGCCGCGCGCAGCTCGCGGATCTTGATCGTCGGGTCACCGCACGCCGCGCCACCAACGCCGCGTATCGCGCCGCGCTGCGCGACACCCCAGGCTGGTCGTTCATGCCCGAGGCGCCCGCGTGCGTCTCCACGTTCTGGTTGACGTGCGCCACCATCGAGCCGCAAGCCGGTGTCGATCGCGATGTCGTGATCGACGCCCTCGCGCACGAGAACATCGAAGCGCGCCCCACCTGGAAGCCGATGCACCTCCAGCCGATCTTCGCCGGGACCCGGGCGATCGGCGGCGGCATCTCCGAGAGGCTGTTCGCGAACGGCGTGTGCCTGCCCAGCGGTTCGAACCTCGCCGAGCGCGATCGTACACGCGTGGTCGAAGTCATCCAGCGAGCGTACGGCCATGGCCGCACGTGATCGAACGCCCGTGACGCCACCGGCGCGGTATCGGCTGGTGGAGCTGTTCGCTCAGCCCGGCCTGGTGGTGTGGTGCCTGTATCTGATCCTGACCCCGTTCTACGTGGTCGACAGTGGCCTGCCGCAGCCCGGTGATGCGCTGGTGTTCCCGCTGCTCCCTCTCGCCCTCGCGCGGTGGGACGGCAAGCTCGATCGCGCCACCTCCAGGATGCTGCGCGCCCTGCTGTGGTTCACGATCTGGGTGTTCGTCGTCAACTACGCGTGGGCGTTCATCGAGTGGAAGTTGACCAAGCCGGAAGACTTCCTGATCCATCCGTTGTTCTACGCGTACAACGCCGCCGTCCTGCTCGCCGCGCTGGTCCTGGCCAAGCGCGAACCGGCGCGGTTCCTGCGCCTGACGTTCGACGTGATGTTCTGGATGATCATGTTCCAGGTCGTCGCGTCGTTCTTCTACCGGACGGACCTCTATCGCGGCACGCTGTTCTTCAATAGCCCGAACCAGCTCGGCTACTATTCGCTGCTCGCGGCCTGCCTGTTCGCGATGATCCAGCAGCCTCTCGGGCTGTCGAGACTGCAGGCCAGTATCGGTGTCACGGGCTGCGCGTACCTCGCGGTTCTGTCGTCGTCGCGTGCTTCGCTCGCCGGCATCTTGATCCTGTTGCTCGTTCTCCTGGTCTCGAACCCGCGCGCGGTGATCGCCGGCAGCCTCGTCGCTCTCGGGCTGACCTTCCTCGGAGGGCCGCTGACGGATGCGATGGAGTTCACGCAGTACCGCGCACTCGCGAACCGAGAGCCCGAGGTCAGCT
>JAYVRN010000047.1:0-8775 GCA_043776275.1 Myxococcales bacterium
CGATCAGATCCGTCATGTGGACGTCGACCGCATCGAACCCCGCGTGGGTGAACGCGGCGGCCATCTCGATCTGGCCGTTGACGCCCTGCTCGCGCAGGACCGCCACGCGTGGACGAGGACCGATCACGGGTGCCCCGGGTGCGGCCGAAGCGGCGGCGGTCAGCTCGAACGTCAGATGTGCAGTGAGCCCCGTGGCCGCCGGATCGAGCCGCGTGGCGTGCTCCTCGGCGGCGCACGTCGGATCGTCGCGACGCGTGGCGAGCTGGTGCGAGACGTTTGACCACCGGGCGCGCAGCTTCGCGCGCTCGGCATCGATGACGACCCGGCCCGCGTGCGTGACCCGGATCCTGGTGCCGGCGAGTGCGCGACCGATCGCCACCACGCGCGCCCCGGCGGCGGTCAACGCCGCGGTGACCGCCGCGACGCTGTCGCTGGCGACCTCCACGAGAGCGCCGAGCTCCTCCGCGAACAGCGCCGCGAACGGATCAGCATGGACGCCAGAGGTGTCGAGCTCGAGCGCGAGCCCTGCGGCGAACGCCATTTCGATCGCGCTGACGATCAGGCCGCCATCGGAGCGATCGTGATACGCGGTGAGCTGCTGCCGCGCCACGAGATCCTGGAGCGCCGCGAAGGTCGCCCCGAGGCGCTTGACGTCGTCGAGATCCGGCGGGACCTCACCGAGCTGGCCGAACGCCTGGGCGAGGCACGAACCACCGAGCCGGCCCTGCCCCGCGCCGAGATCGACGAGCAGGAGCTGGTGCCCCTCGCCGCGCAACTCCGGCGTCACCGCCTGCGTCACGTCGATGACCGGACCGAACGCGGTGACCACCAGCGTGACGGGCGAGACCACGGAGCGGGTGGCGGTGGATGGCTTCGCGACCTGCCGCGCACCGGACGGCGGAGGCACGAACGGCAGGATCCTCGGCCCGCCCGCGATCCGATCCGAGATCGAATCGGCGGCCGACACCGCGCCGGCGATCTGGAGATCGGCCGCGATCTCGGCGCGCAGGTCGCCGGTCGGCGCGGGGGCGTCGCGCATGCGCGCGAGCTCTTCGAGATCGAGCTGCTTCTTCGCGGTCCGCTCGAGAGCCGCGAGCTGCGCATCCACATCGTCATCGGAGATCGGGGGGCGCACGCCCACCGGCGAAGCATCGCGTTCGAGCTCGGCGAGCGCGGCCTCCGCGGAGGCCGTCGTGGTCACCGGCTCGGTGTGCGGCAGCGGCGGGCCGGACCACACCGTGCGCATCGACATCGAGTCCTTGCCGACCGGGATCGAGATCCCGAGGGCGATCGCCGTCTCGCTCGCCGCGCGGACCCCTGCGTAGAGCCGCGCGTCCTCACCGGGGTGCCCGGCCGCGGCCATCCAGTTGCAGGACAGCTTGATCCGGCCGAGCGCGCCGATCGGTGCGCCGCCGAGGTTCAGGATCGCTTCTGCGATCGCCAGGCGCGAGGCCGCGGCGGCATCGAGCAGCGCCACCGGCGGCCGCTCGCCGATCGACATCACCTCGCCGGCGTGCGTGTCGAAGCCCGCGAGCGTCAGCGCGCAATCGGCGACTGGGACCTGGAATCGGCCCACCATCGGATCACGCGAGATCAGCCCGCCGACGGTGCGATCGCCGATCGTGACGAGGAACGACTTGTCCGCGACGGTCGGCATCCCGAGCACGCGCTCGAGGGCATCCGCGACCGTGGCGCCCGCGAGATCGAGCTTCGCGCGGACCGGCGCGACTGCCTCGGCGCGGCGAGTCATCCGCGGCGCCTTGCCGAGCACGACCTCGAGCGGCAGATCGACCGGAGCCGGACCGCCGCGGCGATCCTCCACCGTGAGCCGGCGCTCCGGCGTGGCGATCCCGAGCTGTGCCCACGGCGCGCGCTCGCGAGCGCACAGCGCGCTGAACTCGGGCACGCGCACCGGATCGATCGCGAGCACGTAGCGCTCCTGCGCCTCGTTGCACCACAGCTCGAGCGGCGACAGATCGGGCTCCCCGGTGGGGATCTCCCGCAGCTCGAGCTTGGCGCCGAGGCCGGCATCGTTGACCAGCTCCGGCATCGCGTTCGAGAGCCCGCCGGCACCCACGTCGTGGATCGAGAGGATCGGGTTGGCGTCGCCGAGCGCCCAGCAGCGGTCGATGACCTCCTGGCACCTGCGCTCGATCTCGGCGTTGTCGCGCTGCACCGAGGCGAAGTCGAGATCCTCCGCCGAGGCACCCTGTGCGAGCGAGCTCGCCGCGCCGCCGCCGAGGCCGATCAGGAACGCTGGCCCGCCGAGCACGATCAGCGCCGCCCCATCGGGGACCTTGGCCTTCTCGACGTGACCGGGACGCACCGATCCGATGCCGCCCGCGAGCATCACCGGCTTGTGATAGCCGCGCACGGTGCCGCTCGCCTCGGGGTGCTCGTAGGTCCGGAAGTAGCCGAGGATCGCCGGGCGACCGAACTCGTTGTTGAAGGCGGCGCCGCCGAGCGGACCGTCGAGCATGATGTCGAGCGCGGTGGCGATCCGCGCGGGCGAACCGACCCACGTGGCCGCCGGCGCCTCCCACGGTTCGAGCGCGCCGGGGATCCGGAGATCCGAGACCGTGAAGCCGGTAAGCCCCGCCTTCGGCTTGCCGCCGCGGCCGGTGGCGCCCTCGTCGCGGATCTCGCCGCCCGATCCCGTCGCGGCACCCGGAAACGGTGAGATCGCGGTGGGGTGGTTGTGGGTCTCGACCTTGCCGAGGATGTGCACGGCTTCGGAGCTGCCGCGATAGACGCCGTCCTCGCGCGGGAAGAACCGCATCGCGGTGGAGCCCTCCACCACCGCCGCGTTGTCCGTGTACGCCGACAGCGTTCCCGCCGGGCTCGCGGCGTGCGTGCGCTTGATCAGCTGGAACAGCGACGCGTCTTGCTTGGCGCCATCGACGAACCACTCGGCGTTGAAGATCTTGTGACGGCAGTGCTCGCTGTTGGCCTGAGCGAACATCATCAGCTCGACGTCCGTGGGATCGCGACCGAGCTCGCGATACCGGGTGACCAGGTACTCGATCTCGTCGTCGGCGAGCGCCAACCCGAGCCGGGTGCTCGCCGCGCGCAGCGTGGCCTGGCCATCGGCGCCGAGCGCGACGAACGCGAGCGGCCGCGGCTCACCAGCGTGGCCGCCAAGGATGCGGGCGAGGTCCTCCTCGCGCGTGATCACGCTCTCCGTCATCCGATCCGCGAGCGCGGCGCCGATCTGTGCGAGCGGCAGGCCCGCTCCGGTCACCGCGTACGCGATCGCGCGCTCGATCCGGGTCACCGTAGTCAGACCGCAGACGCGCGCAATATCGGTCGCCTTCGACGACCACGGCGAGGTCGTACCGATCCGCGGCGTGACCCACACGGTCGCCTGGGCCGCCGCGAGGGCGACCGGCCCCGTCGCGTCGGTCGGGCCGTAGGCGAGCATCTGCGCGAGCTGTGCTTGCTCGGGCGTGGTCAGCGGTCGCGTGACCGCGATCAGGTGGACCCACCGCGCGCCGACGCCGGTCGCGGCGGGGACGGCGGCCTGGATCTTCGCGAGTGCGCGGGCCTGCCGGGCCGCGCCCAGAGCTGCGCGGCCGGCCAGGATGATCACGCGGCCCCCAGGGCCTGTGCGATGCGATCGATCGGATGGCCGGTGTCAGGCACGAACGTCGCGCCGGTCACCAGCTCGTAGCTCGCGATGTACCGCCGCGCGGCCTCGAGCTTGACCTCGTCCGGCATGATCGGCGGCGGTCCGTCGCCGGACCAGTTCGCCTCTCCGGACAGCCAGCGGCGCACGTACTCCTTGTCGAGGCTGCGCGGCTCCTCACCGCTCGCGAGGCGCGCCTCGTAGTCCACCGCGTACCAGTAGCGCGACGAATCCGGCGTGTGGATCTCGTCGATCACGGTGAGGATGCCGTCTCCCCCGGCGCTGCGATCGATCCCCATCTCGTACTTGGTGTCCGCGAGAATCAGGCCCTGCGCCGCGGCGTGGCGCTGGCCCTCCGCGAACAACGCGGCGGCGATCTCCGCGGCGCGATCGAACAGCTTCGGATCGATCCGCCCCATCGCCAGCAGCTCCTCGCGGGACACCGAGACATCGTGGCCGCCCTTGGCGGCCTTGGTGGAGGGCGTCAGGATCGCGTGCGGCAGCTTCTGGTTCTTCTTCATGCCGTCGGGGAGCGCGTGACCGCAGAACGTGCGCGCACCCGCCTCGTAGGCCTTCCAGATCGAGGTCGAGGTGACGCCGGTCAGGTAGCTCCGCATCACCAGCTCCACCGGGAGCGGCTCGCACTCGCGCGCGATCATCACGTTCGGATCGGGCACGCGCAGCATGTGATTGGGCGCGATGTGCTTGGTCTTCTCGAACCAGAACCGGGCGAGCTGGTTCAGCACCTGCCCCTTCGACGGGATCGTGCCGACCACGGCATCGAACGCACTCAGGCGATCGGTGACGATGATGATCCGCTCGCCGCGTTCCTGGTCGATGTAGCAATCGCGGACCTTGCCTTCATAGCGAGGCAGCGCGCGCCCGCCGATCGTGGTGAACGGCGTGGCATCAAGCGTGTGACGGAGCTGGAGGCGCAGCGCCTCATCGAGGTTCGCGACGGTCATGGTGTGGTCTCTCCAAGAGCGCGCTCGAGGATGAACGGCGCATGCCGAAGATGGTGCTCGAGATCGAACGCCGCATCGAGCGCCTTGGCATCGAGGCGCGAGGCGACGTCCGGATCGGCCCCGAGCAGCGCGCGGAACCGCCCCGGCCGCGCACCGGTCTGGCCCTCGGCCGCGGCCTCGCCGATCGCCGCGAGGGCCGATCGCTGCACCATGACGTACGCGTCCTGGCGCGCGAGCCCGGTGCGGACCAGGGCGAGCAGCACGGCCTCGGAGAAGTACAGGCCGCCCGTGCGATCGAGGTTCGACTGCATCCGGCTCGCGTGGACCACGAGCCCGTCGATCAGCGACGTGGCACGCACCGTCATGAAGTCCGCGAGGATCGTCGCATCGGGCATCGCGACGCGTTCCACGCTCGAGTGCGAGATATCGCGCTCGTGCCACAGCGCCACGTCCTCGAGCCCGGCGCCAGCGTACGACCGCAGGAGGCGCGCGAGCCCGGTCAGATTCTCGCTGAGGATCGGGTTCTTCTTGTGCGGCATCGCGGAGCTGCCCTTCTGCCCCTTGCCGAAGCCCTCCTCGGCCTCGCCGACTTCGGTCCGCTGCCAGTGCCGCACGCCGAGCGCGATCTGCTCGATCGCCGTGCCGAGCAAGGCGAGGGCGTTGAACACCTCGGCGTGGCGATCGCGCGCCACGATCTGCGTGGCCACGGTCTCGGGGCGAAGGCCGAGCGCCGCGAGCGCCTCGGTCTCGATCACCGGATCTAGATTTCCGTAGACCCCAACCGCCCCGGCGATCTTGCCGACCGAGATCGCCTCGCGCGCACGCACGATCCGCACCTCGGCGCGCGCGAGCTCGGCGTGCCAGCGCGCGAACGTGAGCCCCGCGGTGACTGGCTCCGCGTGGATGCCGTGCGATCGGCCGATCATCGGCGTCCTCGCGTGCTCACGCGCGCGTCGGGCCAGCGCAGCCTTGAGGGCTCCGATCCGCGCGACGATCTCGTCGAGGGCGCGCGAGGTCTGGAGCGCGAGCGAGGTATCGAGCACGTCGCTCGAGGTCATCCCGAGGTGTAGCCAGCGCGCCGGCTCACCCGCGAGCTCCTCGACGTGGGTCAAGAACGCGATCACGTCGTGACGCGTGGTCGCCTCGATTGTCAGGATCCGCTGCGGCTCGAGCTTACCGGCGGCGGCCGCGCGGACCTTGGCCGCGGTGCCAGAGGGGACGGTACCGAGGCGCTCCATCGCACTGCACGCGGCGAGCTCGATCTCGAGCCAGAGCTCGAAGCGATACTTGTCCTCCCACAGCGCAGCGAGCTCGGGGCGACTATATCGAGGAATCATCGTGGCCGACCGCGGCTGTTTTACCAGGTCAGCGCGCGATGAACCACACCGCCAGCATCACGACCGCAGCGACGATCACGGCGACCGATCCCCAGATCACGAAGTCCCGACGGCGACGAGAGCGCGCCTCCCGAGGGTCATGGGGCGGTGCGAGGAAGCCCATCCCGCGGGCCGGGGTCTGGTGAACGTCCGACATCGCCCGCAGCCGGACCTCCGGGAGTGACCGAGCCTGCTTCTCCTCCTCGAGATCCTGCGGCGTCTTCATCGAGACCACGCGAAGCGGCTCGCTCCGTGGCCCGGGCGCGAGCGGGAGCACCGGCGGGCGGGGCGTCATTGGCGCCGGCTCGTCGATCTGTGGCGCCTCCCACTTGGTGGTGCGGCTCGAATCATCGATGCGGGCGTGCGGATTCCAGCCAGGGCTGCGCGGCTTCGCCCCCGGCAGCTCGCTCGGATCGACCGGAGGCACCGGCGCGGCGCGCGGTCCGCTCGCGTGCTTGATCGTCGGCTTGGCGGCGCGCTTGCCGATCACGGTCGCCGTGGATGGCGGCGCGTTGACCTCACCAGACCGAGCCCCGTGCTCGTTCAACTCACCAGACAGCGGCGGGGGCTCGTTCAGACCCTCCCCCACCGGAGCGGTCGCCAGCCGCGGCACCGTGCGCCGGTTGTCGTCGATCCGCGCGACCGGGTCGAACGAGTGTGGTCGCCCGCGCAGGCCGGTGGGGACCTCGGGATCGATCCGGGTCGCACCACCATCAAGATCATCAGGCTCGTCGAGGCCCGTCGGGATCATGCGCGGCCCGCTGGGATCGAGGCCGCGCCGCGTGCTCACGCGTCCCGTCGTCGGGAGGTGAGCGCGCGTCGACGTGGTGTCGTCGTCGTCGTCGTTCGGAGGCTTGGGCCCCGCGCTCATCGCCCCGTCGACCCGAAGCCACCCGCGCCACGCGTGGTGGCGTCGAGCTCGTCGACCTCGGCGAGCTCCGCCTGCACGACCGGCGCGATCACGAGCTGCGCGATGCGATGCCCGGGCTCGATCCGGACGCTGCTCTGGCCGTGGTTGATCAGGAGCACGGCGAGCGGCCCCCGGTAATCGGCGTCGAGCGTCCCCGGCGAGTTCACCAGCGTGATGCCGTGCTCGCGCGCGAGGCCGGAGCGCGGCCGGAGCTGGCCCTCGTAGCCCGCGGGGAGCGCGAATGCCAGGCCGGTGGAGATCGCGACCCGCGCTCCCGGTGCGAGGTCGATCGGCGCATCGATCGCCGCGCACAGATCGAGACCGGCGGCCTGTGAGGTCATGTACCTGGGGACCACCGCGTCCGGACGCAGCTTCTTGATCTGGACCCTCGGCGTCATCGCCATCACTCTAGCCGAAATCTGCGCGCCCGAAACGCAGCACGGCCCCGATCGCTCGGGGCCGTCACCACTTCAGCGGACCACGAGATCAGATGATGTAGTTGTGAACTTCCTCGGGGCCCGGGTTCGCATCGAGCGCCTCGCGGCGCGACAGGCGGATCTTGCCGTCCCGGTCGACCTTGATGCACTTGACGATGACCTCGTCGCCCTCGTTGAGGACGTCCTCGACCGCGCGGATGCGCTCCTTCGCGACCTCGGAGATGTGCAGGAGACCGTCGGTGCCCGGCATGATCTCGACGAACGCACCGATCTCGACGATCTTCTTGACGATGCCGTTGTAGAACTGGCCGACCTCGGGCTCCATGATGAGCCCGGAGATCAGGGCCTGAGCCTGCTCGATCGCCTTGGCGTCGGACGACGCGATCGAGACCACGCCGTTGTCGGCGATGTCGATCTGGGCGCCGGTCTGCTCCTGGATCGCGCGGATGGTCTTGCCACCGGGTCCGATGATGTCGCGGACCTTGTCCGGCTTGACCTGCACCGTGACGATGCGCGGCGCATAGATCGACACCTCATCGCGCGGGGCGTTGATCGCCGCGTCCATGCGCTCGAGGATGTGCAGGCGACCGGCCTTGGCCTGCGCGAGCGCCTTCTCGAGGATCTCGCGGGTCAGGCCGTCGACCTTGATGTCCATCTGGAGCGCGCACACGCCGCGGCGGGTGCCCGTCACCTTGAAGTCCATGTCGCCGAGGTGATCCTCGTCGCCGAGGATGTCGGACAGGATGACGTAGTCATCACCCTCCTTCATGAGGCCCATCGCGATGCCCGCGACCGGCGACTTGGTCGGCACGCCGGCATCCATCAGCGCGAGCGAGCCACCACACACCGACGCCATCGACGAGGAGCCGTTGCTCTCGAGGATGTCCGAGACCACGCGGATCGTGTACGGGAAGTCCTCATAGATCGGCACGATCGCCTCGACCGAGCGCTCGGCGAGGAAGCCGTGGCCGACCTCGCGACGCGACTGGCCGCGGAGCATCTTGACCTCTCCCGTCGAGAACGGCGGGAAGTTGTAGTCCATGTAGAAGGTCTTCTTCTTGTCACCGAGCAGCGTATCGAGCTTCTTCTCGTCGTACTTGGTGCCGAGCGTGACGGCGACCAGCGCCTGCGTCTCGCCACGGGTGAACAGCGCCGAGCCGTGCGCGCGGGGCAGCACGCCGGTCTCCACGCTGATCGCGCGGATCTCGTCGGGCTTGCGACCGTCGATGCGCGTGCGGGTGGAGATCGTGTGACCGCGGGCCCACTTCTTCTGCAGCTTGCCGAATGCGGCGTCCACGTCCTTGGGCTTGCCGTGCCACGGCTGACCCTCGGCGGTCAGGGCGGTGCGGGTCTCCGTGTGGAGTGAGCCGATGCCCTCGCGGCGGAGCTTCTTGTCCTTGATCAGCGAGACCTCCTTGAGGCGGTCCCACGCGGACTCCTTGACCTTCGCGGCCAGCGCCTC
>JAYVRN010000048.1:0-8772 GCA_043776275.1 Myxococcales bacterium
GCGCCCGAGCCAGCCTCGGCGTTGCGTATCGCTGACGTCGCCGCGGCCCGTGTACTCGATCTCGGCATCCGCGATGCGCGAGGACGGGACCGTGTTGTCTTCGGCGATGTCGATCCGGCGAACGATGCCGGAGAGGTAGATGTGCTTCTCTTCGTAGCCGACCATCACGACCTTGGTGCCCTCGATGAACAGGTCCCCGCTCGGCAGGATCTGCTTCACGCGCACGGGCAGCGTCGCGATGACGGTCCCCTTGCGCTCGACAGCACCGTTACCGGAGAACTTCTGGCCCGTGGTCGTGGCGAACAGCTTCGCCGGGTCGACGTCGGGGAACTTGGTCTTGAGGGCCGTGACCAGGCCGAACGCGGCCGGGATGCCGTAGGAGGTGTCGTCAGACTTGTCGAGCTTGGTATCGGCCTGGTGACTCGCGAGATCCTTCTCGTCGATCTTGATCACCAGGATGTCGCCGATCCGGCTGGCGACCGCATCCTCGAACAGGCCCGGGGCGCCCTCGGCGTACAAGCTCCCGTTTTCTGGCTTCGATCGGCTGCCGAACTCGCCGGCGTCGAGCTTGCGATGCTTCGTCTTGTACGGCGCGATGTGCGTCGCACAGCCCGCGGCGAGCGCGGTGACGAGGGCGAGAGTGGTGAGGTGTTTCATGGCGCTTCTCCGACGACAACCGTGCTCGGTGCAACGAGCAGGCCACGCACCAGCGTGCGCGTCTGTCCCACACGCACGACCGCACTCTGGCCCGGGCGGGCCGAAGCCTCGAGGATCGCGGTACCTCGGATCCGTACTCCGCCGCGGCGCATCTCGATGGCGACCTGGGTGCCGCGGGCGAGCGGCGGAGCGAGGACCACGCCATCGCGCTGGATCGCCGTGCCTTCGCCGAGTGCTCTGGTGACCGTGGCGCCGACGAGCGACGCCGCAGGAGCGGGATTCGTGACCTCCACGGCGCGCTGCTCGATCGAGAGATCGGCGGCCGTCAGCACGTCGCCCTCGACGAGGGCACGCGTGGCGACCGCCACCTCGATCAGCCTGCCGACCGTGACCGGGATGTAGATCGTGCGCTTGCCTCTCACGGTGACCTCGACGCTGCGGCGCCCGAGCTTGAGCTCGCCCGGCACCTCGACGGTGACCTGGGCCGGGGTCACGTCCAGCTCGGCGAGCACCTTCGGCACGTGGACCTTCGCGATCCCGAAGCCGACGGGGATCACCGGCGCGAGGCGCGCGCGCACGATCGCGTCGATCGGATCCGCCGCGGCCGTGGCGGCCAAGAGGGCGAGGCTCGCGAGGAGGACAAGCGTCTTCATCGCAGCTGCGCCGTCTGGCCGAGCATCTCGTCGGCCGCCTTGATCACGCGTGAGTTGATCTCGTAGGCGCGCTGGCCCGAGATCAGGTCGATCATCTCCTCGACCACGTTGACGTTGCTGACCTCGAGCATGCCCTGTCGGAGGGTCCCTGCCCCACCGTCGCCAGGATTGCCGAGGACCGCGGTGCCCGAGGCCGAGGTCTCGCGGAACAGCGTGCCACCCTGCGCGGACAGGCCCCCGGGGTTCGCGAACGTCGCGAGCTGGATCTGCCCGAGCTCCGTGACCTGCGTATCGCCGGGGATCTTCGCGGAGACGGTGCCATCGACGCCGATCGTGACCGCCTCGGCCTCCGGGGGAATCGTGATGTCCCCACCGACCGTGTAGCCATCGCTGGTGACCAGCCGGCCCTCGGCGCTGAGGTGCAGTGCACCGTTACGCGAGTACGCCGTCTCACCGTTCGGCAGGGTCACCGGCAGGTAGCCGTGACCTTCGATCGCGACGTCGAGCGGGTTCCCCGTGGTGTGGAGCTCGCCCTGTCCGTTCTCGCGGCTGGTGGCCACGAGCCGCGTGCCGAGGCCGATCTCCGTCGAGGTGGGAGCACTCGTGCCAGCGCCCGTCGACGCGCCGCCCGGGCGGATCTGCTGATACATGAGGTCCGCGAACTCGGCGCGGCCCTTCTTGAAGCCGTTGGTAGAGACGTTCGCGATGTTGTTCGCGGTGACGTCGAGCTTGGTCTGCTGGGCTTCCATGCCGGAAGCAGCGGTCGCGAGGGAGCGAAACATGGCTTAGCGTCCTTTCACTTCGGTCCGCCGAGGTCGCGCGCCGCGCGGCTCTCGACATCGTGATAGCCCTGGATCACGCGCATCAGCGATTCGTAGGTGCGAGACACCTTCACGAGATCGACGACACCGCGGACCACGTTGACGTTGGAGGACTCGAGCATCCCGGAGCGCACCTTCGGAGGCTCTCCGACGAGCGGCTTGCCGGAGGCCGAGAACAGCGAGGCGCCTTCGCGCTTGAGCTGCCGGGGCTGGAAGTTGAGGAGCTCGAGCTTGCCGACGGCCGTGCCGTCCGCGGAGACCGAGCCATCGGCGCCGATCGCGATCGCCTGCGCCTCCGGGGGGATCACGATCGCCGCACCTCCCTCGCCGCGGACCTGGAGGCCATCCGCCGTCACGAGGCGCCGCGTGTCGTCGAGCTTGAAGTTGCCGGACCGCGTGTAGCGCGCACCGTTCGGGGTCTGGACGCCGAACATGCCATCCCCCTCGAGCGCGAGGTCCAGAGGGTTGTTGGTCTGCATGAGCGCGCCGGCCTGGCTGTCCACGCGTGACGTGCCCGCGCCGACCACGGACATGTCGGCGGACTTCGCCGCGGTCAGCGCCTCGCGGAACGTGATGCGATCGCCATGAAACCCGGCGGTCGAGGCGTTCGCGATGTTGTTGGAGGTGGCGTCGAGGGCGTTCGACTGTGCAACTGCACCCGCGGTCGCGATGTAGATCCCGCTGCTCATGATGCCTCCTCGGTCTCGTTGCTATGAATCTCGGCGCGCAGCCGGGCGATCGCCCGGCCGTGCAACTGGCAGATCCGGGCCGTCGTCACTCCGAGGACATGCGCGACCTCGGCGTACGTGAGCTCTTCGACGTAGTAGAGCGAGAGCACCATCAGGTCGCGCTTCTCGAGTTTCGGCAGCGCCGCGCGGACCTTTCCCATCGCCTCGCGGTGGGCGGCCTCGGTCTCGGGCGAAGCGTCCACGCCGAGCTGAGCGTTGTCGTCGCTCTCATCGAGAGCACCCACGGTGACGTGGACGAGGTGCTCGAGGTTGGTGCGATACTCGTCGACCGAGACGCCGAGGGCGGTGGCCACGACCTCGTCGGTAGGCGCGCTGCCGGTCTGCTTCTCGATCTCCTGGATCGTCGCGCCGATCTTGCGCGCCATCTGCCGAGCGCGGCGCGGCATGATGTCGCCGCGGCGGAGCTCGTCGAGCACCGCGCCGCGGATCCGCTTCTCCGCGAACGGGAGGAACGGCTCGTTGCGGTTGAAGTCGTAGCGCTCGGCGGCCTCGGTCAGGCCGAGCATGCCCGCGGCGACGAGATCCTCGCGCGCGATCCAGTCCGGGCACCGACGCGCGATCCGCAGCGAGATCCGGCGTGCGATGTCGACGTGACTGGAGATCAGGGCGTTGCGCTCGACGTCCGGGCGCTTCATCTGTGCGCTGTATGCCTTCATCGCGTCTCTCCTTGCGCCAGCGGGAATGACCGCATCCAGGGCGTTGACTGGGTGGTGTGTCCCGCTCCCGCGATGGCGCGCGTCAGCTTCCTGATCGCGCGAGCGGCGGGTGACTCGGGGGCATGAACGAGCAGTGGGACACCGATCTGCGCCGCTTCGCCGACGCATGGATCGGCGGGGATGGCAGGGAGCGTGGTGATCTCGAGATCGAGGAAGCGGGCGACCAGCGCGCCGAGGCGCGAGGTCAGCTCGTCGGCCTGAGCACGCGACGTGGTCCGATTCGGGACGATGTAGGCGTGGCGCACGCCCTGCTCCGTCGAGAGGACCTTGAGGCACGCATATGCGTCGGCCATCGACAGCGGCTCGGGGTTGACGACCACCAGGGTGTCCGCCGTTGCGCCGGCGAACGCGGTCTGGACCTGGCCGATCCCGGCCGCGACGTCGACCACCAGGGTGTCGAACCGGCTCGACAGCGCTGCGATGATCTCGATCAGGCGCCGCTGCGCGGCCGGCCCGATCGTCGAGAGCAGGTAGCTGCCGTTCAGCGCCGGAAGCAGCGTGATGCCGTGCGCCTCGAGCAGCACCTCCTCGATCGGCGTGCCACCGAGAGCGTCGAGGATCGTCTTGTTTGGGGCCACGCCGAGCAGCAGGTTCAAGTCCGCCATGCCGAGGTCGGTGTCGACCATCAACGTGCGCGCGTTGTCCGCGGCATAGGCGAGGGCGAGGTTGAGCGCGATCGTGCTCTTGCCCACGCCACCCTTCCCGCCGGTCACCGAGATCGCACGGCACGGCACGGGCACCGTGGTCTTCACGGAGCTTCCTCCGCGGATCACGCGCAGCGTGGCTGCTTGGTCGGTCATGTTCAGGCGACTCGCGAGGTGAGGGTGAGGCCGGTCGAGGACAGCTCGAGCAGGCGGGCCGGCGTGGGCTCTTCGATGTCCTCGGGGACGGCCTGGCCGGTGGTGATCCAGGTGATCGGGAGGTTGGTGCGCGCCGGCAGGGTCGCGAGATCCGAGGCGACCTCGACCTCGTCGACCTTCGTGATCAGGAGGCGTGACGGCCCGAGTGGGCGGTAGCGGTTGACGAGCGCGTCGACCATCGCGAGCCCTGCCCCGGCCGGGATCACGACGTGGATCTCGAGCTTCGGGAGGTTCGGGAGCTCGGCGGCGAGCTCGACGATCGAGGACGTGTCGCGCGGGCTCTTGCCGGCGGTGTCGACGAGCGTGAGGTCGTACTGATCAGCGTCCTCGTCCGCGAGCATGCTCGCGAGCTCGATCGGACCATCGGCGACGGCGAGCGGCACCCCGATCAGGTCGGCGAACGTGCGAATCTGGTCGACGCCGCCGACCCGATAGTTGTCGAGCGTGATCAGCCGAACCCGCTTGTTGTCGATCAACGCAGCCCGTGCCGCGAGCTTCGCGATCGTCGTGGTCTTGCCCGCACCCGTGGGTCCGACGAGGACGATCACGCGGCCCGTGCTGGGCTTGGTCAGCATCGGCTGTGCAGACCCGCGGCGTGCCGGGACGATCGCGGCCGGCGGCGCGGTCGTGGATCGGCGCGCCATGGGGGCAGGCGCCGCGGTGGTGATGGTGACCGCGGGGATCGGTGCAGTAGCGGCCGGCGCTGGGGCCTTCGAGCCGAACTGCTCGACCAAGCGGCGGAGCTCGGCGACCTCGGTGCGAAGGTCTTGATTGCCGCGGCCAGCGTCAGAGGCCCGGACCATCGCGCGGAGCGAGCGCATCTCGTTGCGGAGCGGATTGATCAGCTTGTCGACATCCTGGGGCGGTTCGCGATCCCGTTCGCGCTCCCGTTCGCGCTCGCGCTCGCGCTGCGGACCGGCGTTGAAGCTGAACCGCGGGCCCGAGGCGGGCTCCTCGTTGCCGTCGTCGATCGCCGCGGAGATCTCGAAGGCGGTACCGCCGAGCATCCCGCGCTTGATCTGCCGGGTGGCGATGATGACGGCCTGGTCACCCAGCTCCGCCTTCACCTTCGCGATCGCGTCGCGCATCGTGGCGCCTTCGAACTTGAGAACCTTCACGCGGCCTCCTGCGCGGAGATCACTCCGCGGGTGACGAACGGCACGCCCGGATCAACTTCGCGGTAGCTCATGACCGCGAGTCCCGGAACGTGACGAGCAGCGATACCGGCGACAGCGCGCCGGAGATCCGGAGCCACCACGAGCAGCGGCGGCTGATCCTGGACGGCCAGGTCACGCGCCCGGTTGACGAGCTCCTCGGTGAGCTTGGTCAGGGCGCGCGCGCTCCGGCCGGTGCCATCGCGGAACAGCGCCTCGGCGCGCGGGTCAAGGACGAGCGGGCGCAGCGTGCCATCGTCGGAGAGCTGCGCCCGGGTGAGCCGCCGCGCGAGGCGCTGGCGGACCATCTCGGTCAGATCGTCGGGGTTCTTGGTCGCGGGCGCGTGGTCGGCGAGCGCCTCGAGGATGGTCCGCATGTCGCGCACCGAGACGCCTTCGCGGAGGAGGTTGCGGAGCACCTGCATCACCTGCCCCATCGAGAGGAGATGTGGGATGAGCTCTTCGACGACCTTGCCATTGTGCCTCCCTGCGATGTCGAGCAACTCCTGTGCCTCGCGCCTCCCCAGGAGTTCCTGGGCGTTGCGTCGGAGGAGCTCCGTCAAATGCGTCGCGATGACGGCCGGAGCGTCAACTACGGTGCAGCCCGCCGCCTCGGCGCGCGTGCGGTCACCGGTCAGCAACCACTTCGCGGGGAGACCGAACGTCGGCTCGGTGGTGTGATCGCCGATCAGGTGCTTGAGCGCGGTCCCGGTCGGGTCGATCGCGAGGACGCGGTGGACATACACCTCGGCATCTGCGATCTGCACACCGGAGAGCAGCACGCGGTACTGGCCGGGTCGAAGCCGCAGGTCATCGCGGATGTGGATCGGTGGGATGATGATCCCGAGCTCGAGCGCGAGCTGCTTGCGGAGGGTCGCGATCCGCGACAGCAGCTCACCACCGCGCGCCGCATCCACCATACCGAGCAGATCGAGGCCGACCTCGAGCTGGAGCAGCTCGACGGGGAGCGCCGCCTCCACCTCTCCACGATGTGTGCGCTCGTCGGTGCGCGCCTCACCGGGCTTGCCGGGCGCCGCCGCTGGGACGCCACCCTCGGTGGTCGCGGTGGCCACGGTGTCGGTGGCGCGCCGCGCCGCGAACGCCGCCAGGCTGCCGAGCGCGATGAACAAGATGTGGGGCATGCCCGGCAACAGGCCGATCACGATCAGGACGAACGCGGTGACCACGAGCGGCTTCTTGCGCCCGAGCAGCTGGCCCGAGAGCGTGCCGCCGAGCTGGGCATCCTCGCCACGCGTGGTGAGGAGTGCAGCGCCGGTAGAGACCAGGAGGGCGGGGATCTGGGCGACCAGACCGTCACCGATCGAGAGCACCGTGTAGGTCTGCGCGGCATGACCGACCGACATGCCCTTCTGAGCGACGCCGATGATGATCCCACCGACGACGTTGATCGCCAGGACGAGCAGGCCTGCGATCGCATCGCCGCGGACAAACTTCGACGCACCGTCCATGGCGCCGTGGAAGTCCGCATCGCGCTGGATCGCGAGGCGGCGCGCGCGGGCATCTTTCTCTGTGATCAGCCCGGCGCCGAGATCGGCGTCGATCGCCATCTGCTTGCCCGGCATCGAGTCCAAGGTGAAGCGCGCCGAGACCTCGGAGATCCGCTCCGCACCCTTGGTGATGACGATGAAGTTCACGATCACGAGGATCAGGAACACCACCGCGCCGACGACGAAGTTGCCGCGGATCACGAACTCGCCGAACGCGGCGATCACCGCGCCTGCCGCGTGCTGGTCCTCGCCGGTGAGGATCAGGCGCGTCGACGCGACGTTGAGGGCGAGCCGGAACAGCGTGACGAACAGGAGCAGTGACGGGAACGAGCTGAACTCCGTGGGCTTCTCCACGTAGAACGCGACGAGGAACGTCAGCGCGGCCACGCACAACGAGACGCCGATCAAGAGATCGAACAACACCGGCGGCAGCGGTGCCATCGCGATGCCCAGGATGCCCACCAGGGCCACCGCCATCACCCATTGCCCGCGGCTCTTCATGCCCGGCTCCCGGCGCGCAGGCGATAGACGTACGCGAGGACTTCAGCGACAGCCTTGTACAGGTTCGCAGGCACGGCCCGACCTTCCTTGACGTGCTTGTGGAGTGCGCGCGCGAGCGGTGGGCGGGCCAAGACGGGGACTCCGTGCTTGCGCGCGATCTCGCGGATCCGCTCAGCCGATTCGTCCACGCCCTTCGCGACCACGACGGGCGCGCGGTCCTGCTTCTCGTCGTAGCGCAGCGCGACCGCGTAGTGCGTGGGGTTGACGATCACCACGTCCGCCTTGGCGACACTCGCCGCCATCCGGCGCTTCGCGAGCTCGCGCATCCGCTGCTTGCGCTTGCCCTTGATCATCGGATCGCCGTCGCTCTCTCGGTGCTCGCGCTTCACTTCGTCGGCGGTCATCCGCATCTGGCCGGCGATCCGGCGGCGGGCAAGCAGGTAGTCGATCGCCCCGAGCGCGGCCAGCGTTCCGAGGACGAACCACAGCGCACGGGACACCACGCGCCAGGCCATCGCCCCGAGCCCACCGGCATCCACGCCGTGGCTGGTCATGCTGCTGCCGAGCGCGAACCACACGATCGCGCCGATCAGGATGACCTTCGCGAGCGCGGTCCCCGTGCGGCGGGTCATCGCCGCGAGCCCGAACGTGTTCGGCAGGTTCGCGAGCGGGTTGATCCGCGAGAGATCGAAGCTGAGCTTCTTGAACGCGGGCGGAAAGCCGAGCTGACCGAGGATCGCGATCGTGCTCGCGATCGCCGCCCCGATCATCGCGGGGCCCGCGGCGCGCAGGAACGCCTCGACGCACTCGCGTGGGAGCCACGAGACATCGCGCCCGTCCGTGGCCATCGCGGCGTTGCGGGTGAGCTCGAGCAGCGCCTTGACCGCCATCCCGGAGCACGCGACCAGGGCGATCACGCCACCGCCGAGGGACGCCGCCGACACCAGATCTCGCGACATCGCGATCTCGCCGCGCTGCCGAAACTCCTTCACCCGCTTGGGTGTGGCTTTATGTGTGCGTTGCGGATCGGCCACTACGCCGACCGAACTTGCAACCACCTCGCCACCGCAACTCTCGGTGATCGCTAGGGTTCACAACGTCAATCGGCCGGCTCACGTCAGAGTCGCCGACGCTCGTGTAGGCACGAGATCGA
>JAYVRN010000049.1:0-8748 GCA_043776275.1 Myxococcales bacterium
GATCCAGGCTACGGCGACGACCCTGCGCTGGAGGAGCTGAAGGCGAAGTACCGCGCCGAGCTTGCCGAGGCGTTTCGAACCGCCCTGACCGAGCTGCCCGCTCGCGATCGCACGCTGCTGCGTTACCAGCTGATGGACGGCCTCACGATCGACGAGATCGGAGCGATCTTCCGCGTTCACCGCGCCACCGCAGCGCGCTGGATCGCGAAGGTCCGCGATGACCTCGTCGGTCGTTCTCGCTCGTTGATGGCGGAGTCGCTCGGCGTCGACACCGCGGAAGCCGCCAGCATCGTGCGGCTGGTCCAGAGTCAGCTCGACATGAGCGTGATCCGGCATCTCGGGCCGCCGCCGCGCAAGCGCTGAGCGCATCACGCCCCCGGTGGGTAGACGGTGGTCGGCCGGTACTTCTCGCCGAACTTGTTCTGGTGCGTGAAGTCGCGCTGCACCTCGTCGAGCTTGAAGGTTGCCTCGACGACCCCATCTGCCCCGACGGTGACCCTGGTGCTCACGGGCTGCACCGCCCGACGCGAGAACGCGAACAGGGTCCACGTTCCGACGGGAACGTGATCGATCTGGAACCGGCCACTCGCGTCGGCAAACGTAAATCGCGTGTTGGGCAGGATCACGAGCGTTGCCGACATCTCCGGGTGGATGTTGCAGTAGATGTCGACCACGCCGCGTTTCGGGAACGTTCGGCTTCGCGCGTCACCCTTCTTGAAGCTGCCAAGATCGAACGTGCGCTCGTTCGTCGGCGAGAACACGTTGTGGAGGAACCGATCTCCGTTCGGAAATGTCACCGAGCCTCCCGCCGTGACGGCGATCAAGTCCGGGATGAACCGCTTACCGACCTGCTTGACCTCGATGGCTTGGGCCGGCGCCTTGTCGTCGAACCCGACGAGGTAGACCAGCACCGCACCGACCGGAACGTCCTTGGGGCGCGTGACCTCGACGACCCCATGCACGCTCGCGTCCGCATGCGCCAGCGAGCTCGCGCACAGCACGAGGCACGCCAGTGCCTTCACAAAGCGACTCCGAACGTGAGGCGCGGAGCGTCTCGGATTCCAAACACGCCGATGCCGAGGGTCGCCGCGCCCCAGAATCGGCCGTGCGTGAGCGATGCGGTCGGACCGACCACGAGCCAGCTCGTCCCCTCGCCCTTCACGATCAGCTCCCCGTAGCTCTCGACGCCGAGGCGGAAGTCGTGCGCCACGTGAACGCTGATCCCGGCACCGGGTCGGAACTCGACCTCGTTGGCCCCCGGCACGCGCTCGAAGATGCCGCCTAGATCGATGCTCATCACTGCGCGGCCGGCGGTGTAGCTCGCGACGACGTCGACCTCACCGCGAACGCCGGCTCGATCCTGGATCAGCCGCTTGGCCCCCACGCGGAACAGCGTCGTGAACGGTCCCGCATCGATGGGGTCTGGCGACTGGAGGCGGTAGCGAACCTCGCCCCCCCAGCGCGTGAAGTGGACGCCGCTGGTCTCATCGGCAGCTTCCGCAGTGATCGCGAATTCGACGTGCTGGGTGAGCGCGACCACCGGCCCCCACCAGAAGCTCGTCTCGTCGGTCTTGGCGTCGCCCTTCTTGTTCTCTTCGACGATCCAGTTCTCGATCTCGACGCCGCGCTCCGGGATGACCTCGGAGCCGTAGAGCCAGCCAAAGTGCGTTCTCCCTGCGTGAGCAGGCGTCACGTACGACACCAGAACGGCGACCATGACAGCCAAGCGGCGCATGAAACATCTATAACACGTGGTTATATGCGCTCCGCACGATGTGCTCACTACGACAGAATCACGGGGCTGTACGCGCCGCTTCCGATCGTGGCGTGGTAGCCGAGGCCGCCCTCATCCGAGGCGCGCGTCATGGCGTCGGCCAGGGTCGAACGAAGAAGGAACTGCGTGTTCATACCCGCAGGAGACGCGCCGGCATCTCGGTCGCGCGGCGCAACGCCGAGGGACGGATTCCTGTGTGTCTCCCCGCGCTTGGCAGCCCCCGGTCGATTTCAGCGCGACCCAGCCCCCGGCGTGCCTCTTGGTGCCGCGACCGCTACCCATGCTGACGCCAACCCTCCTCCTCGCGGCCGTCATCCCCGTGCGCGTCGCCACGGCACCGCACATCGATGGCCATCTCGATGATCCCGTGTGGTCGACCATTGCCGCGAGCGACGCGTTCACACAGTCCTTCCCGCACGACGCAGAGAGCCCGAGCGCGCCGACGCGCATCCAGGTAGCGTACGACGACGAGAACCTCTACGTCGCGATCGACTGCGAGCAGACGGCTCCGCGCCTCGCGCGCCTGACGCGCCGCGATCGCAACGTCGATGATGATCGCGTCAGCATCGACATCGACACCGCCCACGATCGGCGCAGCGCGTTTCACTTTCAGGTCAGCGCAGCGGGTGTGCTGATCGATGGCCTTCGCTACGAAGACACCGAGCTGAACACGGACTGGGATGAGATCTGGAACGGCGAAGTCGCGAATACCGCGACTGGATGGTCCGCCGAGATCCGGATCCCACTTCGCATTCTGCGGCTCCACGCGGGCGTATCGACCTGGGGCTTCCAGGTCCGCCGCTGGATCGGAGCGACCGGAGAGCTCGACACGTGGGCCTATGCGCCGCGCGATGCGGGTGGCGAGGTCTCGCGCTACGGCGACCTCGGTCCATTCGATGGACTCGCGCCGCGCCAGAGCATCGCGCTGGTACCGTTTGCATTGACGCGCGCGGTTCACACCGATCCCGCCGTGCCCTCGCAATACGGCGACGGCCTATCGGCAGCGGCAGGGCTCGACGGAACCTGGCGACCGCGCTCGAACCTCGTCATCTCGGCATCCATGCTTCCAGACTTCGGGCAAGTGGAAGCCGACCAGGTCGTGCTCAACCTGACGACCACAGAGGTCGAGTATCCCGAGAAGCGTCCGTTCTTCCTGCAGGGGATGGATCTGTTCCAGACCCCGGTCCAGCTGCTCTACACGCGTCGCATCGGTCGCGCCGCTGACTCACCCGTGCTCCCTGACGGAGTCGATCAGCTCGAGCCTGTCGGCGCCGCGCCGGTCCTCGGTGCGGCGAAGATCGTCGCGAACGCAGGCGGCATCGAGCTCGGTGTGCTCAGTGCGGTCACCGGCGGTGTGGATGCGCAGGTCGGCGGTGCGGTGGTCGGCGGCCTTCCGGCGTCGCTCGCCGCGAGTCACCACGTTGTTCGCGCGCGCACGAGCGGCCACGGTGTCACGGTTGGCGTTCTCGGGACCGCGCAGCGCCAGAGCGAAGATCGAGCGCGATATCCGGCGCTCATGGGTGGTGCACTGTGCTTCACGGGCGCTGTCGTCGCCTCGCGCGCACGTTGCGGCCACGACGCATATGCCGGTGGCGTCGACGCGGCGTGGCGCTCCAGTGACGGCGCCTGGGTCGCGCGAGGTCAGGTGGCCGGCTCTCGGATCGAGGGAGGCCCCCCGCTGGCCCGCGCCGATGGCACGATCGTAAAGCCCGGCGACGGCGGTGTCGGGACCGAGCTGCGGGTCGGCAAGGAGGGCGGCACGTTCCGTGGCGAGCTTTCCTATTCGGGCTACTCGCGGCGCTTCCTGATCGACGACCTCGGCTATCTCGATCGCTCGAACGTGCATCGTGTCGAGCTCGATCTCGAAGGCTACTCGGCTCAGCCCCACGGACCGATGATCGAGACCCGATCGCGCGTCGAGATTTACGGCCGCCGCAACCTCGACGGGCTCGTCTTGCCATCGGGCTACCAGTGGAACCTCTCGGGGACCGGCAAGGGCCTGTGGGAGATATTTCTCGAGCTGCACTGGCGTCCGCACTACTTCGACGATCGCGAGCTCGGCGATGGCCGCGCGCTCGAGCGCTCCGGCCGGCTCGGCGTGGAGCTGTCGTTGCGCAGCGATCCACGCCGGGCGATCTCGGCGGGCATGTCCTTCACACGGCGTAGCACCCACGATGGTAGCGAGACCTACGCGAGCAGCTCGATCGCGATCCGACCGCGCGACAACGTCGAGCTCGATGTCGAGCCCGACCTCGTCGCCGTGCGTGGCGAGCCACGCTTCGTCGATGCGTCCGATCCGATGGGGCCTCGGTTCGCACGGCTCGACGCGACCTCGTTCGGGATCACGACGCGCGCGACCTGGACACTGCATCGCAACTTCACGCTCCAGGCATACGTCCAGGCGCTCCTCGCGACGCTGCGTTACCGCGATGGACTACTCGCACATGCATCAGAGCGCGTGATCGGTCTCGACGAGCTCCGCCCTGGGACCTTCGATCCGGCTTCCTATGACGGCCGGGAGGGCGCGCTCAACGCAACGATCGTTGGGCGCTGGGAGTACCGGCCGGGATCGACGGCGTTCCTCGTGTACTCGCACGCGCAAGTCCCGCGCGAGGATGGCACTGGGCTCGACGCCCGCTCGCTGTCTCGCGGCCCCGCGCAGGACGTGGTGCTACTCAAGCTCTCGTGGGCTTGGCTGCGTTAGCTCGGCGGGCCTTGCGCCGGGTGCGCATCGAAAAATGCGAGTAGAGGCCTTCGAGCATCGGCGATGCTGCCGTGATGCGCTGTTCGTCGTCGCGTGCGACGGTACAGATACCGTCGACGGCACTGCGCACCCCAGCCGTCTCCTCGCGCGTGTACTTGTCGTCGCGGAGATCGAGGTCATGGATGATCTCGCCGATCGCGACGAGCGCCGGATCGCGGAGATTCATCTGCTCGATCAGCACCTCGAACGTGCAGCGGTCTCCCACGTGGGTGAACTCCGCCTCGAACATGTCGAACCGAAGCTCGCCCTTCCTGGGAACGTAGCCCTTGGCCGGGACGTACTTGAACCGCGCTTCTGCATCGATGAACCGGCGGATCAACCACGCGCTCGCAATGCGATCGACGTGCACGCCGGTCCGCGTCACCCAGGTCGCGCCGCGCGGCTTGGCCAGGACTTGCAGCGGTTCGATTGTCGATGTTCCATCGCGCGGCAAGGCACGTGCGACAGCCGCGAGGAGCCCCTCGACGGCCTCCCGCCCGGGCACGTTCAAGAAGTCGATCGCCGTCACCTCACCGAGTCGATGCACGAGCTTCGTGTGCTGATCGGTGATCGCTGCGATCCGATCAGGAGCGATGCGCTTCGCAGCGAGCTTCTTCGCGAGCTTCTTCGCGTCGGCGGCGATCACGGCATAGTCTGCGTTCCGGGCCTCGATGAACCGGCGCTCGATATCGTCGTCGGTCGAGCTGTCGAGAAAGCGTCCCTCGCAGATCGACGCCTGCCCACCGAGTTCGCGGAGCTCCCGGCTGACCCACTCGAAGACCTCGACGCACTCCTCGCTGTTCGGCAGTGCATACACGGCTCCGCGCAACCCGATCGCGCCGATCGCCTGCAGCCGGCGCCAGATCTTCACGCGCACGGACGCCGGCTTCGCCGGAATCGTCGGCATGAACAGGACCCAGCGAGCCCCGTTGGCTGACACGTTCCTGTTCTTCACGTTCCGCTTGCGCGACACGCGAGCGATCATACGCGGTCCTGAAACGCTCATAACATCGGGTTACGGCTATTTCCGCATGTTAGCGTTCGTTCATGAATCGACGCCAAGCCATCGGATCGATCGCCGGCGCAGTAGCGGCCACGGCTGCCGTCACGCGCGTCTCTGAAGCCAAGACACCGCCGCTGACACCCGTCGCGCCCGGTGCGCACAAGCCCGTACCGCTGCCGTTCAATGCGGCGAAGCTTCCCGGACTGTCCGAGAAGCTCCTGACGTCCCACCACGACAGCAACTACGCCGGTGCCGTGAAGAACCTGAACGCGATCGAGCTCGAGCTCGACAAGGTCACCAAGGACACGCCCGGCTTCCAGATCGCGGCGCTTCGCGAGCGCGAGCTGACCTACACGAACTCGGCGTACCTGCACGAGCGCTACTTCGAGAACCTCGGCGGGGACGGCAAGCCGGCCGGTGACTTCTCGAAGGCGCTCGCGACCCAGTTCGGCTCGGCAGCCCGCTGGGAAGAGCTATTGCGCGCGACGGCGATGTCACTCGGTGGTGGCTCCGGGTGGGTCGTGATCGCGCATGCACCGCTGACGAATGACCTCCGCATCATCGGGACCGGCGGGCACTCGCAGGCGCTCGCGGCGGGCACCCCGATCTTCGTCCTCGACATGTTCGAGCACGCCTACGCGCTCGACTACGGCGCTGCCCACGCGAAGTACATCGACGCCTTCTTCGCGAACGTCAACTGGACCGTGCTCGACAAGCGCTGGCAGGTCGCGCGCAAGTAGCCGAGACCGCTGTGTTCTTCGATGCACCGGTCCGTTCGATGCGACGCACGGATCGCGCCGACGTCGATTTCGGTGCGACAAGTCCTTCGGGCTTCCTCCAGCGGGCAGCAACCAACCTGGAGCTTTTCATGTCCCCGACTCTCCGCTTCCTCCTCGCTTCTTCCCTACTCGCCCACGCTGCGTGCGCCACCGACAACGCCGCGCCCGACGGCGATGACAAGGATGCCTATCGCGACAGCGACGGCAAGACCGACAACGGCATCGACGTCTGCGAGGCCTTCGACTGGTATGGCGACGGTGAGTGCGACGCCTTCTGCGCGCAGCGCGACCCCGACTGCGCGAGCGATGCGCGCACGCCCGAACTAGCAAACGCTGCCGACGTCCTCGCCTCGAAGATCGCGATGGCTGACGCTGCCAAGCAGACCGAGCAATCAATGGGCACGCTGATCGAGGCGAAGTTCGAGCCCGATCACGACAATCACCTCAGCCTCTCGCTCTACCCGCTCGGCAAGTCCGTCACCGTGGACGCGACAAACAACCTATTCCGGGAAGCAGCGGGCGATCCGACCGGGACCTCCTTCGCGCCCGGGCTGGAGGTCTTCCATGACTTCGAGCACCTCTCCCGCTCGACGCGCGACCTCACGATCGTCCAGCTCTCCAAGCTCACCCTCCGCAACGCAATCGACCGCGCTCGCTACCTTGGTTTCGTTTACTGGGCGATTCCCACGATGCAGGCAGGCCGCGCAGGGTACGGCGTCTACGCCGTCGATCACGATGGAGAGAGCCAGTACGTGTTCGTCGACGGCCAAGGGAGCCGCGTGCGCCAGGTCAAGAGTCTGGGCGCGGCTCCAACCTCTCCGACCGATGATCGCTCGCCCGAGCTCGGCAATGACCCTACGGTCGTCCGCCAGTCGAAGGTGTCGATGCTCGTGGCGATCGACCAGCTCGAACCGCAGTACGGGAAGATGATCGAAGCGAAGTTCGAGCTCGATGGCTCGAACCACCTCAGCCTCTCGCTCTACCCCGTCAAGGACTTCCGCCTCGACGCCGAGCGCAACGAGCTCGGCGAGCTGGCAGGAGATCCTACCGTCACGTCGTTCGCGCCCTCGTACGAGAAGTTTGACGTGCCCGACGAGGAACACGTGACCAAGGCGTCGCGTGATCTCTCGCTGGTGCAGGCCGCTGGCATGAACCTGCGCTCCGCCGTCGTGAAGGCGCAGGCGAAGTTTCCCGCTGGGTTCATCTACTGGGCGATCCCCACGCGCCAGGGCACGCGGGCCGGCTACGGCATCTACGTGCTCGACGTGCAGAACCACAGCCACTACCTGTTCGTGAGCTAGCATCCCGCCATGCTGCGCCCCCTGCTTCCTCTCGCGTTGCTCGCCTGCTCTTCGCCCGCGAAGCCAGAAGCCGGAAGCGCGGCGCCCGTGCCCGCGAAGCTCGAGGCCAGCGCGCATGCACCGGAGGTCACGAAGGCCACGCAGCTCGTCTTGCCCGGAGGCGCGGGCGGCATCGGTTTCGACGATCCTGCACCGCTTGTGAGAATTGACCCGGGGTTGCTCGTCAGAAATGACCCAGCGCTGAGCGGGGTGGTGTTCGGCGATGGTGGTTGTCGCCGTGAGGAAGAAACGTCCCTGCTCGAAGTGTCGGCGTTGGTTTCAGCCTGACGTTCGAGTCGGCGATCGCCAGCGGGCGTGCGGCGCGGTCGACTGCCAGCGAGCGCGGCACGCGGAGGCGGATCGAGCCTGGCGTGCCGCGAATCGCGACTACGATCGCGATCGTCGCTGGCGGGTGACGCTCGGAGCCGCGAAGGATCATCCGGCTTCGGCGCCACCGGCAGCCAACGCACCGGCACCGGTGCCGGGAGTGCCCTGGGACGTGGTGCAAGACGAGATGAGGGTCGAAGGTCGCGTGATCCTTGCGGGAGTAGTCCGAGTAATGGGGTTGTTCGTGCAAGACGAGATACGAAAGCAAGTCGTTGGGATTACAGCGGGAGTAGCCAGACATGCCCGGGGTGTCGTGCAAGACGAGATGGAGGGATTTCGGTAGCGCCTGCACCGTGGCGGCGTGGACATCGATCTGCACCAGCTCGAGCTCCGTCATCGTGATCTCCGGATCCACGACGGCGATCAGCGCCGACGACTGATCGGATCGATCGCCGAGATCGGCCAGCAGGTGCCGGTGATCGTGATCTGCGATGCCGAGCGACTCGTGCTGATCGACGGCTACCTGCGCGTCGAGGCGCTGCGCCGGCTGCATCGAGACACGGCGGTGGCGACGACGTGGCCGCTCTCCGAGATCGATGCACTGCTTCATCATCGCCACCTCACGATCTCCAAGCGCGCCGCGCTCGAAGACGCGTGGCTGCTCGGCCGGCTGCGCGATCACGGCCTGGGCTTGATCCACTCCCGTGGACACCTTCCGAGAGGCGGATATTGTGTCCAAGATGGCAGCGAAACAGGCGGGTCGGCGCGAGAAGCGCCAGTTC
>JAYVRN010000050.1:0-8734 GCA_043776275.1 Myxococcales bacterium
TGCTTCCAGCCCAGCGCTTCGAGGCGCGGCGGAAGTTGCCCGGGAGTCAGCACGACGGAGGTCACAGGGGGAATGCAATTAGCCACCTGCGGCTGCCCCGTCAAGTGCGAGCGGCGCTGGATGAGCGATTTCAGCCGGTTGGCTGTTCGCCCTTCCTTATATACGGTGCGCTGCGCTCTGCCCGAACGACCGGGAGGTCACTGCGCCTTCTGCATCATCGCCGTGTCGCCGATCGCCATCTCCTGCACAGATAGGGTCACGAGGCCGATCGAGACGTTGTCGCCAACCTCCACGAGCACGATCTCGCCGAGGGCACGCGCCGGGAACCGCCGATCATCCTGGCCAACGTTCGCCGACATCTTCTCCGGCATCGCATCGCCACGGCGCACCACGAACATCCGGTTACCGACCTGCGCGCCCTGCTTCTTGGTCACGCCGATGAACACGATCTCGCCGTCGCCGATCAGCTGGTCATGCGCGATCAGCCCGACGATCGGTCCCTGCGCATCGACGGTGGGCAGCACCGGCGGGACGTTCTTGTACGTCTTCATCAGCGGGCCGACCTTCGCGCCGCGCTGGATCTCGCGGTTGGCCTGGAGGATCACCCCACGCGCCCGCTTGTCCTGCTTGACGCTCACGACCTCGAGCGTGCCGATCACGCGCACGTACGAGCCGTAGTCCGTGGAGCCGTTCTTGACCGACTTGCCCGGCTGGTAGATCGAATAGCGCTGACCGACCTGCGGCGGGTGACCTGCGGGGTAGCTCAGGTACACGGAGTCGCCGTCGCCGAGCAGTTCTTTCTCGTCGACCGCACCGTCGATCGTGACGGACTTGTCGAGATCGGATTTCTGGACGAACGCGACCTGCTTGATGCCGACCTCGAGCCGCCTCGCTGGCGCCGGGACCACCCGGTCGCTGACCGGATCGGGCTTGGCGTCGGGCTCCGGCGTGCCGTTCACGAACACGCCGCGGGGCAACAGGCGCACGAGATCACCGGGGTAGATCCAGTGCGGGTTCGTGATCTGGGGGTTGTACGACCAGACCTTCGGCCACTCCCACGGGTTGTTGAAGTAGTAGAAGCAGATGTCCCACAGCGTGTCGCCGGAGCGCACGACGTGGAGATCGGGGACGGCGCCCGGGTGGACATCGTAGTTGTCGACCATCATCGAGCCGCCGCCGCCGGACATGTAGTAGCCGCTCTCGGCGACCGCGGGCCCCGTGCTCTGTACCTTGCCGTCCGGACCGACGACGATCACGTTGGGCTGCGCCTGAGCCGCCGGCCCCTGCGCCTGCGGTGGCGGTGTGGGGCTCTGGCTGCCGGACGAGCCGGGGTTGAGGTTGGTCGGCGAGTCGGTGGTGGGGAACGGCTGAGCCAGCGCCTGGGTAGGCACGAACACGAGGGTGGCGAGCAGGGCGCGCTTCATGGGGTCTCCAGTCGCTTGGTGGCAAGCGCAGCCGGTTCGGTCTTGGGATAGAGGTTCACGACTTGCTCCAGCACGGCGCGAGCTTTGTCTCCCTGCCCGAGGGCCTGGTAGCAGTATCCAACTTTCAACAGCGCGTCGGGGACCTTGTTTCCGCGGGGGTAGGTCTCGATCACGTTGCGGAACTCCGCGAGCGCGTGCGGGTAGTCCTTCTGGGCGTAGAACGCCTCGCCGAGCCAGTACTGAGCGTTGTCCGCGTAGTCGTGTCGTGGGTACTTGCGCAGGAACGCCCGCAGCCCGTCGATCGCCTGGGTGCTGCTCCCCGCCTTCACGAGCTCGACGGCGGCGCGGTAGTCGGCCGAGGCATCATCACCGCGCTCCGTCGGCAGCTCGCGCTCGCGGGTCGCGACGCGCGCGGTGCGAGCCGAGACCGGAACCCGGCGCGAGATCTCCATGCCGCCACTCGGCTGGAAGGCGCCGATCGGGGCCGGCGCGCTCGCCGTCCGGGCGGCACGTCGCGGTGTCGGCGTCGGATCGTCGTCCATCGTCGCGACCTTGCCGAGAGCGGCATCGCCCTCGTACACGATCTCCGTCCCGTCCTCGGTGACGGCGACGACCCGGGACGCGCCGGGATCGCGGCTCGCGACGGACGCCGAGGCGGCTCCCGACGCAGGCCCCGAGACCTCGACGGGCAGCGGCGGCATCGAGGCCATGATCGAGCTCACCTTGTCGGCGCGCAGGTTGTCGAGCTGATGCTGCAGATCCTTCAGTTTGCGGTCCTGGGCGCGGCGATCCGTTCGCAGCTCCTCGACCGTCTGGTTGAGACGCTTGTTGTCGTCACGCACGGCCGACATCGGCGTGGTGCACCCGACAACGAACAGGAGCAGGGACGCAGAGATGTGGCGGGTCATCGCACCGAAAATCGTAGGCCGTCGGGACCCTCGACGCAAAATTTCTCGCCGACGAGCGCTGCGACTTAGCGAAGTGCTTACTACTTCGTGGCGGCGAGGATCGCGCCGGCACCCTGCGCCATCAGGTCGTCACCGAGGGTGCGACCGAGCAGCTCGGCGTCCTCGACCGGCCCCCCGACCTCGGCGCGCAGGATCCTGGAACCATCCGGCATCCCGCACATTCCCACCAGCCGCAGCCCCCCGCCGGGACGGTCGATGGCGTGGGCTGCGAGGGGCGTCTGACAGCTGCCCCCCATCCGCGCGAGAAAGCTCCGCTCGGCCGCGACGCGCCGCTCTTCGGCGGGATCATGCATCGCGCGGCGGATCAGCTCGCCGGTCAAGAAGTCCTGACCGCGGGTCTCGAGCCCCAGGACGCCCTGGGCGACCGCCGGGATCGAGACCTCGAGCGGCAGCAGCTGCGTGATCCGATCGGCCATCCCGAGCCGGGTCAGCCCCGCGGCCGCGAGCACGATCGCATCGAACTCGCCGTCATCGAGCTTCTTGATCCGGGTCGGCACGTTACCGCGCAGCATCGCGATCTTGAGATCGGGGCGCGCCGCGAGCAGCTGGCACTGGCGGCGCATGCTCGATGTCCCGACCGTCGCACCCTTCGGCAACGTCTCGAGCGTCACCGGGCTCCGGGCGCACAGCGCGTCCCACGGGACCTCGCGCGTCGACACGGCGGCGAGCGCGAGCCCGGGCTCGAGCTCCGCGGGCACGTCCTTCATGCTGTGCACGGCGATATCCGCGGTCTCGTCGATCAGCGCCTGCTCGATCTCCTTGACGAACAGCCCCTTGCCACCAACTTTCGCGAGTGGGACGTCGAGGATCTTGTCGCCCTGCGTCTTGATCACGTTGAACGTGACCTCGATCCCTGCGACCACGCCCTCGAGACGGGACTTCACGTGCTCCGCCTGCCACAGGGCGAGGGCGCTACCGCGCGTTGCGATGACGATGCGTTGGCTCACGTCGGTGGATTCCTCTCGGGAGACCCGGACTCTTGCACGGTCGATGGCAGGGCTGGATCCGGCTCGCCAAGTTTCTCGGCGGACCCGTCGCGGCCGTCGGTCTCGTCGCCCTCGCTGGGCTCCTCGGGATCGAGCGCGAACAGCTCGCACAGCACCTCGGCGCGCAGCCGAGCCTCCTCGGCCGAGGCCTCGCGGAGGGCGGCGGTCGGTTGATGCAGGAGCTTGTTCACCACGAGCTGGACCAGGCGCTGGATCGCCTCGCGTTGCTGCGCGGGGCTGTGCTCGCGGCGACCGAGCGCTTCGAGCGTCTTCTGGACCTCGGCATCGGCGACCTGAGCGAACCGCTGGCGCAGCGCCCGGATCGTGGGCACCACGCCCTGGGACCGCATCCAGTGCTCGAACTGCGTGGCCTCGTGCTCGACGATCTTGCCGGCCTGCTCCGCCGCCTTCGCGCGATCGGCGAGGTTCGCGGCGACGATCTTCTCGAGATCGTCGATGTCGTAGACATAGACGCCGTCGAGCTCGTTGACCGATGCCTCGACATCGCGCGGGACGGCGATATCGATGAGGACGATCGAGCGCCAGCGCCGCGCCTTCATCACCTTCTTGAACATCGCGCGCGTCAGGATCGGCTCGCGCGCCCCGGTGGAGCTGATCACCACGTCGGCATCGACGAGCAGCCCCTCGAGGTCGGCCCACGGCTTGGCGATGCCATCGATCTCGGCGGCGAGCCGCTCGGCCTTCTCCGGAGAGCGATTGGTCACGACGATGTGCTTGGCCCCGTGGCCGTAGAGGTGGCGCGCTGCGAGCGTGGACATCTTCCCCGCGCCAACGACCAGCACGCTCTTCCCCGCGAGGCTGCCGAACACGCGCGCCGCGAGATCGACGGCCACGGTGGAGATGTTCGCGGAGCCTCGGGCGATCGCGGTCTCGGTGCGGACACGCTTCGCCACCCCGAACGCGCGCTCGAGGCAACGCCCCAGCACCGGCCCCGAGGTCCCTGCCCCGCCGGCCATGCCGTAGGCTTCTTTTAGCTGTCCGAGGATCTGCGCTTCACCGAGCACGAGCGAATCGAGCGCGCTCGCGACCCGGAACACGTGGCGCACGGCCGCGCCGCCCTCATGATCGTAGAGCACGTCGGAGACGTCGGAAGGCTTGAGGCCGCGCTGGTGTGCGAGAAACGATCGCACGGCGCCAGTGGCGCTGTGCCCGGCCTTCGCGACGCCGTAGACCTCGACGCGGTTGCACGTGGAGATCAAAAGCGCCTCGGAGACCGGCAGCTGCGCGGTCAGGAGCTTCAGCGTGTTCGCCAGCTCCTCCTCCCGAAACGCGAGCTTCTCGCGGACCGCGACCGGAGCAGTCCGCCACGAGATCCCGACGACGAACAGCTCACTCACACGCCACCACCACGCTCAGCCCACCATCCTGCGGGCCAGGTAGATCGCGAGGACCGCGAGTGCGGCCGCGAAGCCGATCAGCGTGAGCCGCGCCGCGCGCTTGCCGCGCCAGCCGTAGACCGCGCGCGCGACGAGGAGCAGGGCGTAGGCCACCCAGGTCACGGCGGCCAGAGGATACTCGAGCCGGTCGAGGCTCTCACCGAGCTTGCCGACCCAGATCGCGCCGAGCACGAGCGCGACGGTGAAGATCGGGAACCCGACCCAGATCAGCCGCTGGGACAGCTTGTCGAGCGCCTCGAGGGGAGCGCCCTTGTCCTTGAACGCGAGGGTGTCGAACTTCTTCCGCTTGAGCGCACGCTCCTCGACCAGGTAGATCGCGGAGAGCGCGCTCGCGAGCGCGAACACGCCGACGCCCACGGTGGCGAGCGAGATGTGGATCTTGCCGAGCGCCGAGAGATCCGTGGCCTCGCCGGCGGGTGTCAGGCGCGCGAGGAGCAGGAGCACGAGGGACACGGGCATCACCACCACGCCGCCGAGCGTGAGGCGGTAGCGCGTGCTCGCGAGGAGGTAGCCACCGGTGACGATGAACGAGAGGAACCCGATCGCCTCGCGCACGCTCTGCGCGGGGTGGACGTGGAGCGTGCCGCGCCACCCGATATCGATCCCATGGGCGACGAACGCGACGGCGACCATCGCGATCGTGGCGCTGCGCAGCCGCTGCTGCCCCGCGAGGACGACCAGCAGCATCGCCGAGGCCGCGGTGTATGCGACCACCGCCACCCAGAACGCGGGTGACGGCGCGACGGACAGCATCCGCTCGGGACCTGCCCCGAGAACTGTCATGGCGGCAACGGATCGCCGATGAAGCCGTCGATCACGTCGTAGGCCGTGTCGTTGAAGATCACCGAGTTGGCGAACTGCTCGGCGCCCATCGACAGCAACGCTTCCTTCGACTTCACCCGGCCCACCAGATCATGGGGATCGTGATCCTGGCCGGTAGCGGTGACGAAGCAGACCGCCGGGAGCATCGCGAACTTGCGATTGAGCTCCGTGAGGGTCATCCGATCGCCTTCGAGCGACGCACGGCCCTCGGCCGTCCACGCTTCGAGGCGCTCCACCGAGATGAACAGGCGCGACACGTCGGCTAAGTGTACCGGGGGTCGCCGCGGCAAGCTACTTGGTCAGGGGTTACGGCAAGCTACTTGGTCAGGTTGTCTTGGACCGTCTGGGGAGTTACAAAGCCCCTAGTCCCTGGAGGTCCTGTCACATGGCCAGCGCGAACGTCAAAGAGCTCACCGACGCCAACTTCGAGTCCGAGGTCCTGCAGGCCGAGGTGCCGACCCTGGTCGACTTCTGGGCCGTGTGGTGCGGGCCCTGCAAGCAGATCGCGCCCATGGTCGATGCCCTGGCCGACGAGTACAAGGGCCGGGTCAAGGTCGGCAAGATGGACGTCGATCACCACCAGCTGGTCCCCCAGCAGTACCAGGTCCGGTCGATCCCCACCCTCCTCCTGTTCAAGGGCGGCAAGGTCGTGGCCCAGCTGGTCGGGGCGATGCCCCGCGCCAAGCTCGAGGCCGAGCTTCAGAAGCACCTGTAGAGACTCTGGAGACCCCTGGAGACCTCTGGAGGCCCCGGGGGCGTATTCGGCTGACCGCCGGAGGATCCTTCGGCGGGTTCATGCGTATCTTCGATCGCATGAACCGAGCTGCCGTGGTCGTGGTCGTCCTGGTGTCTGCTGCCCTTGGCTGCCAGCACGACAAGAACGAGGCGGGGACCGTGCGCGTGGCGCTCGGCAAGGAGCGCGGCGATTGCAAGCCGAACAAGGGTTGTGACCCCGGCCTGCAGTGTCTGTCGAACCTGTGTGTCCGCCCGCCAGGTGCGGATTGCCAGGTTGTCGCCGATGGACTCGCGTCGCTCGATCTCGGCAACTATGCGGAGCTCGAGACCCGCGCGCCCGTCGTCGCCCGGTATCGCGCGGCCTGCGAGAAGGCCTACGTCACCAAGGAGCAGGGCGAGTGCCTCGCCAAGGTCATGGACAAGTGGAGCGCCTCACAGTGCGCGCCCGACATGTTCCCCGAGCAGAAGGCGTCGGCTGGCGGGGGTGACTGCGGTGCGATCGCGACGAAGATCCGCGCCCAGATGGGCAAGTCGATGACCGGGTCCGATCCGAAGACGCAGGAGATGTTCACCAAGGTGATGGGTGTGGTCCAGCAGTCGTGCGAGCAGGATGCGTGGCCCGATGGCTTCAAGAAGTGCATCCTCGCCGCCGGCGAGAGCACCGATGCGATGACCGCCTGCAACTCGCAGATGTCGCCTCAGCTCCAGCAGAAGATGACCGACCGCATGATGAAGGTCATGCAGTAGTCCGGCCGGCAAGCTCGAGCGACGCGGCCGTCACCCCGATGGGAACGTCGCCGCGAACGCATCGTGATTGAGCGCACCCGGGCCGCCGACCACCGCGAACACCACTGACGAGAACGTTCGATCAAACGGCCCCTGCAGGAGGTCCGCGAACGTCTGCGCGACCATCACGGGATCGTTGGCGAACACCCCTGCGCCCCAGGCGCCGAGGATCAGGTGATCGATCGCCGCATCCCGTGCGATCGCGAGCACGAACGCCGCGCGCGCGCGCAGCGCGGCGAGGACCTCGGCTTCCACGAACCGACCATGCTGACGCAACGCCCCTGCGTTGGGTGCGGCACACGTGATCACCGAGCACAGCGCGGGGACGTCGAACCAGCCCCCGTCGTCGTCGCGGAAGAACGGAACCGCCGCGGAGTAGATCGCGAGATCGAGGTAGGTCGCGGAGCGATTCGCCTTGTTCCGCGCATAGTGCCCCGGCTGCGTCTGCAGGCACGGATACAGCGCGGAGCTGCGGGCGAGAGATTCCTCCTGCGCCTGTGCGCCTCCGAGGAACCCACCTCCCGGGTTCTTGGCCGAAGCGAAGTTCAGGCACCCGAGGTGCCCCGAGCCCACGGCCAGCCGGCGGATCGCCTCGATCGTTGACTCGGCGGTCACCGAGATCGTCGTCGCGGCCACGCGCGAACGGATCGGCGCCGAGACGTAGGTGCCGAGCTCGTAGGTGACGGTGCTCTCGACCGCACGCGCGATCAGGCCGGTCAGCTCGACGGTGGCACCACGCGGGGTCATATAGCGGCCGGCCTCACACGCCGCGAGGGTCTGCTTCGCGATCGCGACCTTCGCGCTGCGCGAGGGGCCACCGCCTGCGTGATCGGGCGGCGCAGAGGCCTCCGAGGGTACGGCAGGCTCGGGGAACTCGAGGAACTCGGGCGGGACGCGATCGGTCAGCCACACCCCGTTGGCCGAGCGATAGAACACGTGCCCGGCCTCCGCCATCGCCTCGGCGCGGACGAGGAGGAGGACCAGCTTGCCGCGGCGGCGGCCGACCTTGGTGGCGGTCTCGAGATCCGCGGACATGTGGACGTGATGACGTGCGCCCTTGACCAGACCGGTCGCGCGGATCGACGACAGGAACTCGGACACCGTGCCGTGGAACAGCCGCGCCGGTGGCGAGACCACGGGCAACGCGAGCTCGACCTCGACCGAGTGGCCCTGGTTGGCGCGGATCCGGGTTCCGTCGGGGGACAACGCGAATCGCTGCTTGTCAGATGCGGCGACGAGCTCGGCGAGCTGGTCGCGCGTGAGGGGATGGCCATGCGCGGCGAGGGCACGCAGCAGCTTGGCGACATCGGTCCAGCCGGCGTCGTCGAGGACGATGCCGACCGTCGCCGGGGCGTGGCGCAGGACGAGAGACAGGAACTTGGAGGTGCGGATCGCGGACATGACGGTGCTTTGGATGCCGTCACCCTATGCCGCTCGTTAGTGTCTGTCAAACACTATCGATGGAGCGACCGTCAACGCTCGCTCGCGAACCTCCGCGAAGCCAGCGTCAGGTAGTGATTGGCCTCGATCAAGTGCCCCGCACGGGCGGCCCGCGCCGCCGCGGCGAGCTCACCATCGAGGGCCGCGAGCTGATC
>JAYVRN010000051.1:0-2631 GCA_043776275.1 Myxococcales bacterium
TCATCGGGTTCGGCGTGGCGTACGAGATCAGCTGGAGGATCCCCTCGTCTGCCGCGGACAGCGAGACCTCGGCCTTCACCGGCGCGCCCGCGTGCGTGACCTTGATCTTGCCCGACACGCGATCGCCAGGGCGCACGGTCGCCGCGTCGAGCGTCACGGCCACGTCGAGCTGCTTGTGCGCGCTCGAGACCTTGAGCTCCACCGTGCCCATCTTGAACATCGGGCGGTTGCGGTCACCCACGCCGCGCCGGCCGGTGACCAGCGCCACGCTCGCGAACACGTTCGGCGCCCACGCATCAGCGATCACGAGCTCCACGCCTTCCGACGAGGCGCCGAGCTTCTTGACGCGCGCATCGATGATGCCATCGCGTTCGATCGTGATCAGCGCGGTGGGCTTGTCGAGGTTGGCCTGCGCCACCAGCCGCGCGGTGTCGCCGGGCAGGTACGCCGGCTTGCTCGCGATCAACGTCATCCGATCTCCCTCGTCGCCGCTCCAGAACGCCTCGCCCTTGCCGATCACCCAGATCTCGCTCGCGACCGAGACCGGGTTGCCGCGGTCGTCCTTGCCCTCTGCGCGCACGATGTAGTCGCCGGGCTCGGTAGGGTACAGCCGCTCCACGTGCGTGCCGCCTGCGGCGATCTCGATGTCGCGCGAGAGCATGACCTTCTCACTCGCATCGCAGCGCTGGAAGCTGCGCGAGCCCACCTCGTTCCACGCGCAGGTGCGGACGGTGCGGGTGAACGTCAGCTTCGCCTTCGCCGCCGTCCGCTTGCCGGCGGGATCGAGCGCCACGAGGTTGACCCCGAACGGCATGCCCACGGCCTGCACGAACTCGTTCGCGTGCATGCCGAGGTAGAGCGAGGTCTTGTGCGCCGTCACCACCGCGGACTTGCCCATCGTCTGATCGGCGCTGTCGGTGACGTTGGCCGTCAGGATGTAGTCGATCGGTCCATCGAACGAGGTGGCGCTGTCGCGGGCCGCGACCTTCAGCGTGCCCTGCGCATCCGTGGTGCCATTGCCGTCGGAGATGAACTCGCCGTAGTCCTGGTCGCGGTCGTACCACCACCACTCCATCGGGTTCGCCGAGAACGTGTAGTCGTCGAACCCCGTGAAGCGCAGCGGGTGGTTGCGCTTGCGCAGGCTCCACTCGACCTTGCCGCTCACCACCGGCGCGCCGAACAGGTACTGGACATCGAGATCGAACGCGAGCTTCTCGCCGGGCCGCGGGTTCGCCTGGCCGGCCTTGAGGCCGACCTCGAAGGTCGCGGCGCGGAACTCCTCCACGGTGAACTTCTCGCGGAACACCTGATCGTTCACGGTGGCACGCACGTAGTAGTCACCGAGCGAGGCCTCGGGGCCGAGCTGCAGATCGAACGCAAAGCCGCCGAAGCTCGACAGCTTTGCCTTCGTGACGAGGACGCTCTGACCGCGCGCGTCCTGCACCTCGATGTCCACGCCCTTCTTCGCCGGCACCCGCGGCGGCCGACCCGCCACGATCTCGCGCGAGATGCCCTTGAAGTGGACCGTCTCGCCGGGCTTGTAGAGGCCGCGATCGCTCTGGATGAAGCCACGGATCTTGGTCTGGCCGCCCTGGCGATCCTCGGGGAGCCCGAAGTTCCAGATCTGGATCCCGTTCGACCAGTTGCCGTCGACGACCGCGACATCTCCACCCTTCTCGACGATCGCGATCAACCGCTGGCTGCGATAGCTGTCCCAATCCTCCCAGTCACCGTCGGCCTCCTCGGGGCGCTCCACGGCCTTCTGCAGCTTGAGGAGCGCGCTGCCCGGGATCGTGATCAGGCCATCTCCGTTCGTGACGTCGACCCACACCTGCTTGCCGGCCGGCGTGTACACGGCGACCTTCGCATCGGCCACGGGCGTGCCGGTGGCGAGCGAGGTGACCCACACCAGGCCCGAGGAGGTGCCGGTCTTGATCAACACGCCGAGGTCGGTGACGTTCGCCATCACGCGGTTGCGGCGCGGCTGTCGCCAGCTGCGCTGCGGATCGGGGACGAGATCCTTCGAGGTCAGCTCCGCGAGGAACACGCCCCGCATGCCGGGCGCCGCCGCGCAGCTCTTGCCGAGCTCGAGCTCGTTGAGGATCCACTTGTTCTTGCCGGTGGTGCGAAACGGCGTCTTCTTCGCCGTGACCTTCAGCGCCTTCCAGTCGAGTGGCTTGTCATCATCGTTGCCGCCCCACGGGTCGTAGTTCATGTCGGTGGTCAGGATCTGGACGAGCTTATCCCGTGGGATCGCGGCGCACTCGAGATCGAACTGACCGATGTTGCGCGACCACACGGGATAGCCCTTGGCGGAGGCCTCGAGCGCGAAGATGCCGCGCTCCATCGAGAGCCGCGGGAGCGCATCCCCGGTCCGGAACTGATGGACCTCCGGCGCGGCGAGCTTCTGGCCGAAGCTGTCGACCAGGCCCGCGACGGTCACCGTGTAGTCGGTCTCGGTGTCGAGATCGGACGTCACCTTGTACTCGGTGCCATCTCCCGACAGGTAGCCCTGGTCGAGGCCGGGGATCGCGGGCGTGCTGGTCACCGCCTTGCGCGCGGCGTCGAGGGAGACCGGGGTGGAGAACGTGAAGGTGAGCGTCACCTCGTCGGCCGCGACGTCGTAGCCGG
>JAYVRN010000052.1:0-8713 GCA_043776275.1 Myxococcales bacterium
GACTGCAACGATCACGACGGCGCGATCCATCCGGGCGCGACCGAGGTCGCCGGCAACCTGAAGGACGACGACTGCGACGGCCTCGCCGACGAGGTCAACGACGGGCCCAGCCAGACCGCGTCGGCCGACGACGTCGATCACGATGGCGACGGCGTCAGCATGATGGACGGCGACTGCGACGACACCAACATGGCGGTCCACGGCGGCACCGGCGCCGCCGAGGTCTGCGGCGACGGCTTCGACAACGACTGCAACGGCGTCGCCGATCGCAACGCCGGTGACCCGCCGACGCAGTGCTACCCGTACGACGCCACCCCCGACACGGTCAGCGTCGACCCGCGCTCGTTCGAGAACGGCAAGCCGGTCATCACGTTCGACTCGGGCCAGACCGTGATGGAGAACGGCAAGCTGATGCTGCACGCCGGACCCAACCTGTTCGCGGTCACGCTGCCGGTGTCCGACGGCATCAACCTGACGCTGAAGATCACCGGCACGCAGATCGAGGCCGAGGTGATCGACACCGGCGGCGTCATCACGCTGACGCACGGCCGCCTGGGCGGCGTCATCGACGCCCGCACCGCCGACACCATCCGCGGCCTCACCGTCGATCAGATCGGCCTGACCCCGGAGAACTCGCTGCTCGACGCGATCTTCGCCAACGTGCTCGGCCCGCTGCTCGCGCTGCCGGCGCGGCCGTCGACCGATCCTCACGCCGGCTGCCGCACGCCCGACATCGACGTCGATGGCGACGGGCTCGAGGCGTTCTGCGATCTCGATCCGAACGACGAGATCAAGGAGGTCAATATCTGCATCGACGGCGACGGCACCGAGGTCCAGGACGTGCTCGGCAGCGACGGCAAGGTCGTCATGCAGTGCAGCGAGGCGCAGAAGAACGGCAAGAACCGGTTCGTCGATGGCATCTCGGTCGAGCTGAACTTCAGCACCACCGCGATCAAGTCGATCAAGCCGCCGCGCTGATCATGTCGACGACGCTCTTGCTGGCGTCGGCATCGCCGCGCCGGCGCGAGCTGCTCCAGCGCGTGGGGTTGCTCCTCGAGGTGAGGCCGGCCGACGTCGACGAGCGCGTGCTCGACGGCGAGGAGCCGAGCGCGTACGTGATGCGCGTGGCACGGGCGAAGGCGGCTGCCACGCAGCGGCGCGCCGACGAGTGGGTGCTCGCCGCGGACACCACGGTCACCCTCGATGGCCAGATCCTCGGCAAGGCGGAGACGCCCGAGGAGGCGGCCAAGATGCTGCGCTGGCTCGCGGGGCGAGCGCACCAGGTGATCACCGCGTTCATCCTGGTAGGGGAGCGAGATGGGCAGCCGGTGATCCACGAGGGCCTGGTGGGTACGGAGGTTCAGTTCCTCGAGCTCGATGCGGGGACGCTGGCGGACTACGTGGCGAGTGGCGAGTGGCGGGGCAAGGCGGGTGCCTACGCGATCCAGGGCATCGGCGCGGCGCTGGTGAGCGCGGTGCGCGGCTCGGTCACCAACGTGATCGGCCTGCCGCTCGCCGAAGTCCTGGCGGCGCTGCGCGAGGCCGGTGGCCCGGTGCCACGGCTCGCTGCGGGCACGCCCGCGTGACCATCGCGGCGCGCTGGGCGGAGGTCAAGGCGCGGGTCGAGGCGGCCTGCGAGCGCGCGGGCCGCGCACCGAGCGAGGTCACGATCGTCGCGGTGTCCAAGACCCATCCGGCCTCGGCCGTGCGCGAGGCCGTGGCCGCAGGAGCCACCGACTTCGGCGAGAACTACGTCCAGGAGCTGGTCGAGAAGCGGCCGGTGTGCGGCGACGTCCGCTGGCACTACATCGGGCGGCTGCAGCGCAACAAGGCCAGGTTCGTGGCCGGGCAGGTCGCGCTGATCCACGCCGTCGACACCGTCGAGCTCGCACAGGAGCTGGCGAAGCGCGCCGCGGGCACCCTCCAGCCCGTGCTGATCTCGGTCAACGTCGCGGGCGAGGCGACCAAGGGCGGCGTCACGCCCGACACCGCGCCCGCCCTCGCGCGCGCGATCGCGGCCGTCGCGGGCATCCGGCTCGACGGCCTGATGACCATGCCACCGCCCGCCGACGATCCCGCCGCTAGCCGCCCCGCGTTCCTCGCGCTCGCCGCGCTGCGCGCGCGGCTCGCGGACGACCTCGGGCAGGCGCTCCCCGTGCTCTCGATGGGGATGTCAGGCGACTTCGAGGTCGCGATCACCTGCGGGGCCACCCACGTCCGGGTGGGCACGGCCATCTTCGGAACACGGGGAACACGGGGGACGGTTTCAACTTGAGCAACTTGCGGTCTCGAATCACCTGAAATCGTTGGGGGGCGATCGGTAGTTCGCCCCTGTCGGAGGGGTGGAGTAGCGTCGGCTAGATGCGGATCCTCGGCCTCGATCCCGGCAGTCGCGTGTGCGGCTACGGCGTGATCGATGAGGTCGGCGGCGAGCTGCGATACGTCGAGTGCGGGATCCTGACGGCGCCCGAGCACCGGACGATGGAGCAGCGGCTGGGCGAGATCGCTTGCGGGCTCCGCGAGGTGATCGCCGAGCTCGGGCCCGCGGTCGTCGCGGTGGAGGACGTGTTCGTCCAGCACAACCCGCGGTCGGCGCTTGCGCTGGCGCAGGCGCGCGGGATGGCGCTCGCGGTGATCGGCCTCGCCGGGCTCGCGGTCGCGTCGTATCCGCCAGCCACGGTGAAGAAGGCGGTGTCCGGATCGGGCAAGGCGGAGAAGGCGCAGGTCGCGCGCATGGTGCAGGCGCTGATCGGCCTCAAGACCTTGCCGCGCGCGGACGCCACCGATGCGCTCGCGGTGGCGATCACCCACGGGCAGCTGGTGCGGCCCACCTCGGCGCGGATCGTGTCGGCCGTGCTAAGAGCGAGAGCCACATGATCGCGCGGCTCGAGGGAACGCTGATGCGCGAAGGCGATCGCGTGATCGTCGATTGCAACGGCGTCGGGTACGAGGTCACGTGCTCGGCGTACACGGTGGCGGCGCTGCCCTCGCATGGCGAGAAGGTCGCGCTGCGCGTGTTCACGCAGATGCGCGAGACCGCGATCGCCCTGTTCGGATTCTTCGACGTGCACGAGCGCGATCTGTTCGACCTGCTGATCACGGTGAAGAACGTCGGCCCATCCACGGCGATCGCGATCCTCTCGGGCGCTGGCCCGCGGGACATCGCCGCGCTGATCGCCCGCGAGGACGTGCCGGGCCTGACGAAGATCAAGGGCATCGGCAAGAAGACCGCCGAGCTGCTCGTGGTGGAGCTGCGCGAGAAGTGCGAGCTGCTCGTGCTGTCGTGGAACGCTGATGGCACGCGGCCAGGGGCCGCTCCGTCGGGCAGCGTGCGGCCGGGCGGAGGCCAGCGTCATCAGCGGCACCCACTCCTCGGCGAGGTGATGACGGCGCTGATCAACATGGGCTGGCGCTCGATCGAGGCCGAGGCGGTGGTCGCCGAGCTGCCGATCGGTGAGGACGCCACGCTCGAGACCCTGCTGCGCCAGGCGCTGCGGAGCATGCCGAGGTAGCCGTGGCCCGCAAGAAACACGAGCACGATGCACCCGAGGACGTCCGCGAGGTCGCGCCCGCGGCGCAGGGCACGGAGAAGGCATGGCAGGCCGCGCTCCGGCCGCAGACGTTCGATCAGTACATCGGCCAGCGCGATCTGATCGACAACCTCAAGGTCTCCGTCCGCGCCGCCAAGCAGAACGGCTGGCCGCTCGATCACTTCCTGTTCGCGGGCCCGCCCGGCCTCGGCAAGACCACCCTCGCGCACGTGATCGCGAACGAGCTCGGCGTCAACCTGCACGTGTCGAGCGGACCGGCGATCGATCACAAGGGCATGCTCGCCTCGCTGCTGACCTCGCTCGGCGAGGGCGACGCGCTGTTCATCGACGAGATCCACCGGCTCGCGCCGGTCGTCGAGGAGAACCTTTATCCCGCGATGGAGGACTTCCGCTTCGATCTGTTCATCGGCGATGGCCCGCACGCGAAGGCCGTGACGATGCAGCTACCGCGGTTCACGCTCCTCGGCGCCACCACGCGGATGGGGCTGCTGTCCGCGCCGCTCCTCGATCGCTTCGGCTTCCACTGGCAGCTCCGGTACTACGAGCAGGCCGACATGGAGGCGATCGTGAAGCGCTCCGCGCAGCTGATCGGCATCACGATCGATCGCGATGGTGCCACCGAGATCGCGCGGCGAGCGCGCGGCACGCCCCGCATCGCGAACCGCCTGCTCCGGCGCGTGCGTGACTTCGCCGCGGTCGAGCGCGACGGCGCGATCGATGGCGACATCGCCGCCTCGTCCCTCGATCGCCTCGCCGTCGATCACGCCGGGCTCGACATGCTCGATCGCGCTTACCTCAGCGTGATCTGCGAGCGGTTCGACGGCGGTCCCGTCGGCATCGAGGCCGTCGCGGCCTCGCTGTCGGAGGAGCGCGGCACCCTCGAAGAGGTCGTCGAGCCCTTCCTCCTCCAGGTCGGCTTCATCGCGCGAACGCCGCGTGGCCGCGTGGCCACGGCCGCCGGCTATCAGCACATGGGCCTCGCGGCACCCAGCAAGGCGCCCTCGGGCGGGCAGGGTGGAGCGCAGGGCCGGCTGTTCTGAGGGGTCGGTTTCAACTTGAGCAACGTGCGGCGCCCAAGTACCTGAGTTGTGGAAGCGCGTGGTGGCGCGCGACACCAACACCGAGCTGTGGAACGAGCGCGCGGCGACGCGCGACACCAACGCGTTGTACGTCGCCATCGACGAGCAACCGTCGACGGGCGTGCTGAGCACGATCCGGATCCGCGACGAGCGCCGGTGCAGACCGCTCGGCGTCGCTGTGGGTTCTGATGACCAGCCGCGTCGGGCCGACGGAGCGCACGCGGTCGCGGCTGCTCACAGAACCGCACAGCGCTTGCCTTCGCGTCGGCGCACCGTTTCGAACCTTGGGGTTCGAGGAGGCAGAGCCGGGGAGCGGGGACGGCTGCAACTTGAGCCAACTTGCGGTGCGCACGTGCGCGAGCTGTGGAACGAGTGCGCAGCGCCAAGGGACACGGGCGGCGCATGCCGCGATTGCAACTGGCGGTGCAGGTGGCTCAGCGGCCAGTTCTGCTGCTGCTGCGCCCAACTCGGCGAACCCGGGTCGCCTGGCGCGCACTCGGCACCTCCCGACAATCGATCAACCCGTGTCTCCGCCATCCGGTTTGCAACAGCCACGTCTTCGGTAGCCAGACGACCATCGGATCGTACGTCGCGGGCACCTTCCACATGAAGTCCCGATGCTCGAGCTGCTTCCACCCCGTGAACGAGCATCCCGACGAGAACGGATCGACGAGCCACGTCCGCGCGTTCTCCCCACGGTCCTCGCGGTGCTTGCGCCAGTTGTTGAGCACGTACGCGAGCGCGTGCCGCGCTTGCCGCGGCGTGCGAATCACCTCGGCATGATAGCGATCCCCGAAGACCTTTCCTCGCCGCCGCACCTGCCAGCCTAGCGCCGCGTTCATCAGCTTCGCCGCCGAGATCTGGAACGCCTTCATCCCGCGTGCGAGCGCTCGCTTGTTCTGCGCCTCGACCAGCAGGTGCACGTGCGTCTGCTGGATCGAGAGATGAATGATCCGGACATCCTCGTGCTTGGCGAGGACGACGGTGGCCCACCGCAGCGCTCGGTACATCTCACGCTTGCGAAGCGCACCCATCACCGCCATCACCCGGAGCACGACGTGCAGCGGCTCGCTCGCCTTGAACGTCTCGCGCCGCTTGTGTGGTGACCCGGCGCGCGAACCCTTCGGAGGACGTCCGGCTCCGCGCCGTTTTCCGCCCCGCCGCGACTTCGGTCTCGTGCCGCTCGCATCGAGCAGCTCCGTTTGCACGTGCCGCTTGCGCGCCCTCGATCCCTTCACCGTCACCATCTCCGTTTCGTAGCAAGGCGCACACGTGACGTCAATTTGATTTCGCCGATATTTTTACCGAACGATGTTGATCATCGTGCTGCGATTGCCCGCAACGCAGCGTACGGACTTGATAGAGCCCTGACAGGTCAGCCCAAGGACATTCCTGACACTGTGATCGAGAAGTCCAAGGACATCCGTGACAGGGTGATCCTCTCTCTCCGATCTGCTTGCCTCCTCGAACCCCAAGGTTCGAAACGGCGGGTCGGCGCGAAGGCAAGCGCTGTGCGGTTCTGTGAGCAGCCGCGACCGCGTGCGCTCCGTCAGCCCGACGCGGCTGGTCACCAGAACCCACAGCGACGCCGAGCAGTCTGCACCGGCGCTCGTCGCGGATCCGGATCGTGCTCAGCACGCCCGTCGACGGTCCCTCGTCGATGGCGACGTACAACGCGTTGGTGTCGCGCGTCGCCGCGAGCTCGTTCCACAGCTCATGCACTTGCGCGCCGCAAGTTGCTCAAGTTGAAACCGCCCCCTGCGGGGTCGTCCCCTGCGGGGTCACTTGCGGCGCGCAAGTGCGCGAGTCTCGGGGCGCAGGGGTCGGTTGTTCCCAGCCGCCGGCTACCCAAGTTGCGTCGCCCCCCAAAGCGCCCCGTGATCAAGCACTTGGAGGCGGCACGGTCACTGCAACCTCCCGCCGGATGCGTCACCGCGGCACCTCCTCCTGGCTCCTGACTCTCGCGCTGATCCCGCTCGCCGCGTGCGCCTCGACGGAGCGCGACGACGGCGCCCCATCAGACGACGGCGAGGACGGCGAGGACTATGCACCGTTCGACGGCAAGGCCGACGGCTCCACGGGTCTCGGCGGACCGGTCAGCTTCAGCGCGGCCTGTGCACCCGGCGCGCGGATCACGATCGGCGCGGTGGGCGACGTGCTCTTGCACTCGCCGCTGCAGCAGCAGGCGATCGCCAAGGCGAGCAGCGGCAGGTTCAGCTCGCTGTGGTCGCCCGTGAAGGATCTGCTGGCCGCCGCGGACACCCAGTACGCGAACCTCGAAGGTCCCACCGCCCACGGCGTCAACAGCTCGGGCCGCGACGTCCCCGATCCGGGCTTCCGGTTCGACGGCAACGTCTACGGCAGCTACCCGCAGTTCAACTACCACGGATCTCTCGAGGACGATCTCGTCGCGACCGGGTTCGATGTGGTGTCGACCGCGAACAACCACGCGATGGATCGCCGCGCACTCGGCGCGGATCGCACGATCGAGCGGCTCCGCGAAGCCGGCCTGCCGTACACGGGCACGCGCCACCGTAACGAGGCCACCGCGCCGTGGTCCACCACGACGACGTCCCACGGCTTCAAGCTCGCCTGGCTCGCGTGCTCGTTCTCGACCAACGGCATCCCCGATGCGGCGAGCCAGGTGCTCGGCTGCTGGGAGGACGAGGAGCAAGTGGTCGCCGAGATCAAGAAGCTCCGCACCACGCCCGGCATCGATGCCGTGATCGTGACGCCGCACTGGGGCGAGGAGTACACGGCGAATCCCACGCGCGCGCAGCGCGAGCTTGGCCATCGCTTCCTCGACGCCGGCGCCACGCTGGTCCTCGGCAGCCATCCGCACGTGCTCGAGCCGTGGGAGAAGTACAAGACGGCGGATGGTCGCGAGACATTCGTCATCTACTCGCTCGGGAACTTCGTCTCGGGCCAGGCGCAGCTCGCCCGGCGCTCGACGATCCTCCTGTACGTCGGCCTGACCCGCACCGCCGCAGGCGTCGTGGTCAACGGCGTCAGCTACGTGCCGATGATCATGAACACCCGCTCCGGCGTGCGCGCCGTCGAGGCGATCGATCGCGCCGGCGGCTCGGAGGACAGCCGCCGCCAGACCGTGGCGATGTTCGGGACGGCGAACCTCCAGGATCCGGCCAAGCCGATCTCGACGACGCCCGCCTGCGGGTACTGACATGCTCCGCGTCCGCGTGCTCGTGCCGTGCGGCTTGCTCGCCGGTTGTTCGAAGCACGAGGTTGAGGGCGGTCGTGCGATCCGGGGATCGCCCGTTGCCGCGGGCTCCGCGCACTGAGCCGCGACGCAGGTGCTACGCGTGCGCTACCTTCCGAGCGTCCGCAGCGCGTCCTTGCGGTAGTCCTCGAACCACGCCTTGTGGTTCTCGACCTCTTCGATCTGCTCCGCCGCCTGCCGCTGATACGTCGGGTGATCCGCGAGCTTCGCGAGCCGGCCTAGCAGGCGCAACGCACAGCCCTTGCGCTGGACCTTGTCGTACGCGCGCGCGAGCTTCACCGTGGCCTCGGCGTTGTACGGATCGCGCTCGAGCGCGTTGCTGTACTCCTCGATGCCGCCGATCAGGAGGTCACCGCGCGCTGCCGCGACCGCGGACTTGTCGGCCATCACGAGCGTCGCATCGGCCTTCTTCACATGCTCGTCGGAACGCGCGATGTCGCGCTTCACCGGCCGGGTCACGGGCACGGTGCGCACGTTGCACTCCTCCACATACTCCTTCGGCGGAGGCGGCGGATCGCCCAGCTCGGTGTGGCGGATCGGCGCCGGGTTCTTCACCTTCGGTGCTGGCGCTCCGTACATCGGCTGGCAGGCAACGAGCGCGAGCGTGGCAATGGCAGAGAGCTTCCCCATCCTTCGATGGTAACCGTCGCCCGCCGTCGTTCAACGACTTTCGTGGCAAGGTCGGGCGATGCGAGGGAAGACCGTCGTGATCACAGGGGCGAGCTCGGGGATCGGCCTCGAGACGGCACGCGCCCTCGCGGGCCTGGGCGCGCGGATCGTGATGGTGGTGCGCAGCCGCGAGCGCGGCGAGGCGGCGATCGCGAGCATCCGGACGTCGACACCGG
>JAYVRN010000053.1:0-8707 GCA_043776275.1 Myxococcales bacterium
GCGCACGAACGCCATCGTACACGCAGGCGAGTAAGATCGTGGTGTGTACTGCCCGGTCTGTCGCGCGGACTACCCGGAGGACTGGAAGGTCTGTCCCAAAGACGAGACCGCCCTCCTCCGCTCCGCGCAGATCGGGAAGTACAAGATCGAAGGGCTGCTCGGCGTGGGTGGGATGGGTGCGGTCTACCGGGCGGTCAACCCCGACACGCGTGGCCGGGTCGCGATCAAGATCATGAACCCCGCGGTGGCCGGGGCCGAGTCCGCGCGCGCACGGTTCCAGCGCGAGGCCGCGGCGGTCGCGGCGCTGCGCACCGCGCACGTCGTCAAGGTGTTCGACTTCGGCACCGACGGCGGCACGCTCTACCTCGTGATGGAGCTGCTCGACGGGCACACGCTCCGCGAGGAGATCGAACCTCCGCCCGACACGATGGATCTCGCGCGCGTCCTCATGGTGATCGACGGCGCGCTTCGGGGCCTGGCCGCGGCGCACAAGGCCGGCATCGTTCATCGCGATCTCAAGCCCGAGAACGTCTACGTCACCGAGACCGACGACGGCGAGGTCCCGAAGTTGCTCGATTTTGGTATCGCCCGCGTGCGGACCAAGGACTCCGACCTGACGCTGACGGGCACCCTGATGGGCACCGCGGGGTACATGGCGATCGAGCAAGTGGCACCGGATCACGGCGAGATCGGTCCATGGACCGACGTCTATGCGATGGGCGCGATCCTCTACGAGCTCCTCGCGGGGACCGCCGCCTGCGGCGGGGACACCGTGACCTCCGTCCTCCAGAAGGTCCTGCGCCACGACATCGTCCCGCTCTCGACGCTGCGCCCCGGCCTCCCCGCGGCGATCTACGCGCTCGTCGAGCGCTGTCTCGATGTCGATCCAGTGCGTCGCCCCCAGGACGCCGATGCCATGCGCGCCGAGCTCGCCGCCGCGAAGCTGGTCCCTGCGGGTACAGCGATCCCGCCGCCGCGGATCACGCCGCACGTCGGTGCGAGCCAGGTCGGCCTGCTCGCCACCGCACCGAGCAAGGACACCCTGCCCTCGAAGCCACCGACCGTCGTCGACCCGCAGCCACCGCGACGCCGGAGTCAGCGCACGGTCCTGTTGCTCGTCGGGTTCGGCGCCGTCGTCGGGCTCACCTACTTCGGAAGCACCTGGATGCACAGCCACCGCGCGGCGGTACGATCGGACGCCGCGACGCCGTCGGACGCCGCGACGCCGTCGACCGCCGTCGATGCGATCTCGATCGACGCCGCATCGCCGATCGACGGCCCGCTCCCCTCCGAGCCACAGCTGCCCGCGGACATGCTGCGGATCGCGGCGGGCGAACATGCCCTCGGCGAGCCGGCCGGGACACATCCGGACGCATTGGCTCCGACGACGATCACGCTCCCCGAGCTGTGGATCGATCGAACCGAGCTCTCGCTCGAGCACCTCCGCAGCGTGCTGCGGGATCCGAAGGCGGGCGGCCTGCCGGGGGATGCCGCGGACCTGCCGGCACGCAACGTGACGTGGGCCGTGGCCGCGGCCGCGTGCAAGGCGTTGGGGAGGCGCTTGCCGACGGAGCTCGAGTGGGAGGCCGCCGCGCTCGTCGCCGCGGAGGATCGCGCCGTGGCCTCGCTGCTCCGCGGCAAGCCACACCTGACCGCCTCCGCGCCGAAAGCCTGCTCCGCGGCCGGGTTGTGCGACATGCTGGGGAGCGTGCTCGAATGGACCGCCGATGACGGGCCCCGGCCCGGGACCAAGATCGCGCGCGGCGCCTCGTTCACCGTGTCGCCGGATGCGGGCTGGCAAGCGTCGATCCACTTCCGCGTCGCGGTGACCAGGAGCAAGGGCGATCCAGAGGTCGGAGTGCGCTGCGTCAGCGGTCCGGATCACGCCCGATGATCCGCCCGATGATCCCCCCGATGATCCGCCCGCTGATCGTGATCACCGCGCTGCTGGTGTTGCCGGCGCGCGCGTGGGCGGTGGATCGCAACTGCCCCGCCGGCCAGCAGTGGAGCATCTCGGCCGGCGCGTGCGTGAAGAAGAAGCCGGCGCCCAAGCTGTCGCCGCAGGAGAAGTACAACCAGGCGAGCGACGAGCTCGAGGGCAAGGGGCTCGGCAAGGGCCGAGAGCTCGACCCGACGCACGCGGTCCAGCTGCTCGACGAGGCCTGCGGCGCGGGCCACGGATCGTCGTGCACGCTGCTCGGCTTTCTGTCCGCGCGGGGTCGCAACAAGCTCCCGCGCGACGACACGAAGGCGATGACGTACTTCGTCAAGGCGTGCCAGCTCGATGACCTCGAGGGCTGCTTCAACATCGGCGATCTCGGCGTGCGGACGGCGGACTACACCGCGGCGCGTGTCGCGTTCCAGCGCGCATGCGAGCTCGGCAGTGGCATCGGCTGCGCGCGGGGGGCCGATCTGCTCGAGCGCGGGATCGGTGGGGCGGCGGATCCTCGCGGCGCGCAACCGATGTTCGAGAAGTCGTTCGCGCTCCTCGGACCGCGCTGCCCCGAGGACTCCGGCGCGTGCTTCGTGATCGGCATCCTCCAGGAGGAGGGCAAGGGCGTGGCGAAGGATCCCGCGAAGGCGATCGTCTCGTATCGCCATGGCTGCAACGGCGGCAGCGGCGACGCCTGCCTGCGTCTCGCCGCCGCGCTCGACGAGGGCCTCGCGGGCGCCAAGGACACCGATGGGGCCAACGATGCCTTCGACAAGGCGTGCACGCGCTACGACAACGGCGACGCCTGCCAGAAGATCGGCGAGCGCCTCGGCATCGCGAAGAAGAACCTGCCCCACGCGTTCGAGCTCACGAAGCGCGGCTGCGAGCTCGATCCGAAGTACTGCGGCACGCTCGCCGAGTTCTATCGGATCGGCCTCGGGATCGCGGCTCCCGATCCGGCGCTCGCCACGCGCTACTACAAGACGGCATGCGAGGCCGGCGGCGGCTGGTGCGAGCACTATGGACGCCGCGCCCGCGACGGCGTGGGGATGTCGGCGGATCCCGCGGCAGCCCAGGCCGCGCTCGAGCGCGGGTGCAAGGGCGGCTGGCCGGTCGCGTGCTACCAGAGCGCGCAGGATCTGATCGCGGCGAAGTCCGATGACGCGCGTGCGTCGGTGATCGCCCACATGGGGTGCGACGCGAAGCACGGCGACTCCTGCTACCTCGCCGGCTGGCTCGCGAGCGTGGGGCGCGCCGGCGGCCCGGCCTCGCCCGAGCGCGCGCTGGTGCTGTTCGAGCGTGCGTGCGAGCTCGCGTCCCCGGTCGGCTGCGATGCCGCCGGGGATGCCTATCGCGCGGGCGCCGGGACGGCCGCCGATCCGAACAAGGCGATCGCGCTGTTCGAGCGCGCGTGCACGGGCACCGGCACCGAGCTCTATGCCCACGCGTGCAGGACGTGGGCGCTGATGGCGTACTTCGGCGAGGCCGGCGGTGTGAAGGACCTCAAGGTCGCCCTCGCCGCCTTCACGCGTGCGTGCAGGTTCGGCGAGCCCGACACCTGCGGATACCTGGGCAGCCTGGTCGCCGAGACCGGCGGCTCGCTCGAGCCCGTGCTCGCCGTGATGGAGCAAGCGTGCACCGACCACCACGAGCACGCGTGCATCGCGCTCGGCAACCAGCTGACCGCGAGCCAGCGAGAGACCGACCGGCGCAAGGCCTACGAGGTGTTCACCGCCGCGTGCACGCGCAAGTCCGACGACGGCTGTCTCCGGCAGGCCGATCTGCTCGCGGATGGATGGGGCATCACCAAGGACGTCGCCAAGGCCGAGGGCATCTACCGCGCGCGCTGCGACGAGGGCCGCGCCGCCGCGTGCTTCGGGATGGGGCGCCTGTACGAGGCGCAGGGTCACCCGGATGACGCGCTCCGCATGCACGCCCGCGCGTGTGATGGCGGCTGGGCCGATGCGTGCAGCTCCGTCGGCTTCGCGTACTACACCGCGCATGGCGCACGCTGGGACGTCGCGGCCGCCGCGAAGTACTTCGAGAAGGCCTGCGAGCTCGGCAGCGCCGCGGGCTGCACGAACGCCGGCGATGTCTACCGCTATGGCGCTGGCGCACCGCTCGATCACAAGAAGGCGTTCGCGCTGTACGAGAAGGCATGCCGCCCGGGTGCGCCCACCGGATGCGCGGGCGTGGGCCACTACCTCGCGACCGGCGAAGGCGGCACCAAGCTCGACAAGCGACGCGCCCAGCAAGCGCTCCGCTCGGCGTGCGAGAACGAGAACTACGTGATGCCCGAGGCCTGCGTGGATCTCGCGATGCTCCTCGATGAGCAACGCGGCGGCACCCCCGCGGAGATCGCCCGCCTTCGCACCACCTCGTTCGCGCGCGCGCAGGAGCTCGCGAAGGACAACCCGTATTACATGTACGTACTCGGCGGGTACTACGCCGATGGCATGGCCACCGTCCGCGATCCCGCGCAGTCGCTCGGCTGGATGTCCAAGGCCTGCGACGGCTTCGATCCGCTCGGCTGTATCGCCGCCGGCAAGGCGCTGCGCGCGACCAAGCAGGCCGCGGATGCCGAGCGAGCGCGCGTGTACTTCGAGCGCGCGTGCGCCGCCGGCGTGGACGATGGTTGCAAGGCGATCGCGCGCCCGGCGATCGGTCCGAGGCCGGTCGCGAGCTCCCACGGCTGCGGTTGCTCGAGTGAGGTCGCCCCGGGCGCCGAAGGCAGCGGCGGTCTGCTGGTCCTCAGCGTGCTCGCCGTGGTTCGCCGCCGCCGCCGCTCACGGACCGCCTGACTCAGTCGGCGTACGCGTAGCGGTGCCGCGGCGGCTGGGTGCCCGCCGCGAGATCGATCGCGAGCGTGGTGCTCCAGCCTTCCGGCGAGCGGACCACGGCGAGCGTCACCGCGGGCTGGAGCCACGATCGGCGACCGTCGGGGCGGACGATCCGTCCCGTGACGCCGGCGCTCCACCGCGTGCGGAGGTCGCCCTGGTCGGTCGGATCGAGGGCGAGCGCGGAATCAAACGACACGGTGCTGCGCCGCCGTACGAACAGCATCCCGAGTCCCGCGCGCGGGATGACGTGCATCGGGCGCGCGACAGGCGTGTCGATCTCGAGCTCGCGCGCGAGGTCCACGCCGAAATCGGCGCGGATCGCCAGGCGGTTGCCGGGCACGGTCCAATCCGAGGGCAGCGGGATCCAGCCGAACATCTTGGATGCGCTGAGCCGCACGCCCACGCTCCGCGGTAGATCGAGCACGAGGTCCCCGACCCGTGCGCTCGTGAACTGCGGCCGCGCGCGGTCCGAGCCCGTCGGCAACAGCGCGCCGATCCGATAGATGCTCTGCTCGTACGGACCTTCCCCGCCGGCGAACACGCCGATGTCGCCGGTCCCGAGCCACGCGCGCGTCGTGTCGGCGTGGATTGGTCCGCCCGCGGCCGCGACGTCGACAACATCGACACCCTGGGGCACCAGCACGTGCGACATCGGGATCGTCACGTACGCGCCGAGCCGGCAATCGCAGGTCGTGGAGGCCTGCGCGTGGAACGTCGTACGCGTGGTGCTCCAGTCATCCGCGCCGCCGAGCTCGGTGGTGACGCTGAGACGCGGTGGTGCGAGCTGCATCCGATCGAGCAGGCCGAACGGGAGCCAGATCCGCTGTGGCGGGCCCGCGTCAGGCTCGGGCTCGCTGGGCGACGGCTGGATCATCACGACCTCCGCGACGAGGTCGGGGGCCGGTGCCGCGACGGGCGCCGGTGCGGTGGCGGGTGCGAGTGCGTACGTACCAAACAGCAGCGTGGCGGCGAGCGAGAGGACGGCCATACCCCCAGGACGCGCGAGCCCCGGTTCATGGGCAGGTTTGTTTACGAGGGTGTGCGCGTCACGGACGGCGGCCCCAGGTCACCCGCGGCTGCTTGCCGAGATCGTGGACCAGGGTGATCTCCGTGAACCCCGCGGCGGCCAGGCGCGCGTGGACGGTCTCGGCCTGGTCGTAGCCGTGCTCGAGCACCAGAGCACCACCCGGAGCGAGGTAGGCGGCGGCCTCGCGGCAGATCCGGTCGTAGAACACGAGGCCATCGGCGCCGCCATCGAGTGCGAGGATCGGCTCGCGGCGGACCTCCGGCGAAAGGGTCGCGATCACCGCGGTCGCCACGTACGGCGGGTTCGAAGCGATCAGGTCGAACGTCTCGCCCGCCACCGGCGCGAACAGATCACCCTGGCGGACCGAGATCCGATCCGCGAGCTGGTTGCGCTCGACGTTCTTCCTCGCGATCGCCACGGCCTCCGCAGACACGTCGGTGGCGATCACCTGCGCCGCCGGCAGCTCCTTGGCGAGCCCGAGGGCGATCGCACCGGAGCCCGTGCACAGATCGAGGACGCGACAGGCGGCCGCCCGATCGATGACCAGGGTCCGGGCGACCTCGATCACGGTCTCGGTGTCGGGGCGTGGCACGAGGACGCTCGCATCGACGTAGATCGGCAGGCCCCAGAACTCATGCTCGCCGAGGAGATAGGCGACGGGCTCCCCCCCGAGACGGCGCTTGATCAGCGCGCGGTAGGCCGCGAGCTCGGCCTCGGCCAGCGGCTTATCGAAGCCGGTATAGAGCTGGACCCGCGAGCAGCCGAGGACGTGGGCGAGCAGGAGCTGGGCCTCGAGCCGCGCACCGCTGATCCCCGCCTCGGTGAACCGCTGGGCGGTCCAGTCGAGGACGGCGAGCGTGGTCCAGGTCTGTGCTGCCACGCGGCTCTATAGCAGCATCCGGCGCCGCTCGCCGCGTCAGCCGAGGATGGCGAGATCGGCGTGGTTGATGCCGGTCGGCCCGGTGACAACCAGCGCATCGACGGCGGCGAGCACGGTGCCGGCGTCACGGCGCACGAGCGCGGCGGCCGGGTCGAGCCCTCTGGTGACGATCGCATCCCAGGTGCCCCCATCGACGAAGGCGCCGGCCGGGGTCGGCCGATGCGCGGGGCGCGGACCATCGCTGCCATCACTGCCGATCACCAGCGCGACGCGGCGGGTCCCGCGCAGGTGGCGGGCGAGCTCGAGCGCGAGCTGCTGCGCGCGGCCACCCTCGCCATGATCGGCGGGCACGGTCAGGGTGGGTTCGCCCCAAGCGACCACGAGCCCGGGAAGCGCGGCGAGCTCGGTGGCGGTGTCGGTGACGTCGCCCGCGAACGGCGGATCGTGGCGGTGCGCGACGATCCCACGGGTCGCGAGCGCGGCGATCGCGGCATCGGCGAACGCCGTCATCGGGAGGATCACACGCGCGAGATCGGCGCGCGACACCGGAGACCTCGCATCGAGTGCCGCGAGCAGCGGTGGCACCGCGAGACCGTACCGCCGCAGGATCTCGCTCGCGCGCGAGGCGAGCGGCGCGCGCGTCGCGATCGTCGGCCCCGAACCGATGATCGCGAGGTCATCGCCGATCACATCGCTGACGGCGAGCGTGACCACATGGGCGGGCGAGCGCGCGACGAGGCCGCCGGCCTTGACCCGCGACAGCGCGGACCGCACCACATTGAGGTCCCAGATCGGGGCCCCGGCCGCCATCAGCTCGGACGTGATCGCGCGCAGCTCGGCGAGCGTGATGCCATCGCGTGGCGCCTCGATCAGGGAAGACGCGCCCCCCGAGATCAACGCGAGCACCACGTCCTCGGAGCGCGCCTCGCGCTCGGCGATCCGCCACGCGTGCTCGGCGGCGAGGACGCTACGCTGATCCGGATCGGGATGGGCGCTCACGAAGATCTGCCAGCCCGCGGGCAGCGTCCCGCCATCGTCGATCGGCGTGATCGCGATGCCGTGCGCCACCGGCCCCGCACCCCGCGCCATCGCGAGCGCGGCCTTGCCGATCGCGATCCCGAGGCGACGAGCGCCGGCCAGCCGGGGGGCGAGATCGGGGGCCGCGAGCGCGTCACGGACTCGCGCGGCCGGATCGCACGCCGCGATCGCGTCGGCGAACGCGGCGAGACCGAGCGTCTGATCAAACATCAGAGCTGGGCCAGCACGGTGTTGATGCGATCGATGCCCTCGTCGAGCCGCGCCGGCGTCACGCCCGTGTAGCACAGCCGCGCGAACCCACCGAACGACTCGCCGAACGCGCTCCCCGGCGCGAGCAGCACGCCGTGCGCGGCGCAGCGCTCGAGGATCGGCATGCAATCGTCACCGGTGAGGCCGCGAAGATCGACCCACAGGTATGCGCCACCGGGCGGGGATGCGGCCGGGGCCGTCAACCGGGCGCGAGCTCGATCGCGCGCCGCGACGTAGCTCGCACGTGCCTCGCGCAGGAACGGGCCACCCGCTCGCAACGCTCCGAGCGCCGCGCGCTGCATCGCGACCGGCACGTTGTACACACTGTGGTTGACGAGCTTCTTGATCGTCGAGATCAGCCCCTCGGGACCGATCGCGTAACCGACCCGGAGGCCGGCCTGCGCATAGCTCTTCGCGAACGAGAACACCGTGACCGTCCGGTCGAGCACCGCCGGGATCGAGGCGAGCGCGACGTGCGCCGCGTCGTAGCCATAGTCCTCGTAGACCTCGTCGGAGATCAGCCACAGATCGTGACGAACTGCGAGCTCGGCGATCGTCGCGAGCTGGGCCTCCGAGAGCATCTCGCCATCGGGGTTGTTCGGCGTGGCCAGATAGATCGCGGCGGTCCGTGGCGTGATCGCGGCGGCGAGGTCGGCGAGCGTCGCCTCGATGGGCACCACATGGAAGCCGAGCGCCATGCCGCGGATCAGCGGCCAGTGCGGCGACAGGAGGATCAGCTC
>JAYVRN010000054.1:0-8695 GCA_043776275.1 Myxococcales bacterium
CCGCCCGCACCTGCCCGGACCGGGACCAGGCTCGAGTCACCGAACATCTTCTCGAGCTGGCTGAACGCCGGCGCCGAGAAGCCAGAGATCGAGAGCGGCACCGAGGCCTGCATCACCTGGTCACCATCGACCGGCGAGGTCTTCGGCAGCGCCGGAGGCAGCGGCGCGGACAGCAGCCAGCTGCGGTGCGCGGGGCCGAGCGCGTTCATCGCCTCGGCGACATTGACGTTCGGCGTCAGCCGCCGCCAGTCCGCCATCGAGGATGATGACGCCGGGATGACCATGCGTGGGCCGGTCTTGCCGGCCGCCTGGACTGGCGCGTTGCGGCGATAGGCATCGCCGTCCTTCTTCATGTACTCGATCGGCGTGCAGCCACCGAGCGCGATCTTGTTGAAGCGGAAGCCGTACGAGAACGCGCACAGCAGCTTGTCATCGAGATAGAGCGGGCTCCCCGACATGCCCTGCCAGAACCCGGAGACCGCGAGCTTCGGATCGTTGGACTTGACGAGGATGATGTCCTGCTTGGGCAGGAAGTTCTTCACCACGCTCACGATCTCGAAGCTGAAGCGCTCCGGCGTGGTTCCCGCGAACGTGGTCATCCCGTAGCCGGTCTGACCTCGCTGGACCTTCGCGAGGGGGTAGGTCTCCACAGGTGCAGCGTGCGCGGGGGCGGCGCACCAAAGGGCACCGATCGTCGCGCACACCCCGGCGGCGCAAGGCCGCAACAATCCACGCATGTCTCGACAGGATACTGGCCACCCGGGGCTTCTGCCAGTGGGGCGGGTCGCGACCTCGGCGCCTGCTGCGGGGCCTACGTGCCGATCCGAGCCGCGGTGCGGCAAGGTTGCGACAACTGTGTCAGGTTTTGCGTCGGATATCCGTGGAGGGTGGTTAACCTCCGTCAATTGCCGAGCCAGGGATCCACCTGTAGTTGCTTGGAATTCGATGAGTTGCACGAGTGGTCGGACCTCGGCACACGCACTGCACAAAGGTCGGGCACGGAGGAATGCACATGTCGAATTTCGTTGAGACCTGGAAGGGCATCGCCACTGCACTTGGACGCTCGGAGCGCTGGTGCCGGTATATGGCCCGTCGCGCGGGTGACCCGCTCCCGGTGTTCAAGGTTGGCGGGATCGTCCGACTCAATCACCTCGATCTCGAGGACTGGCTGGCGCGTCAGCGCGAGCGCTCGATGCACCGCCCGGTGCCGGTCCAGACCACCGAGGATCTCGGTCTGCGCCTCATCGCGTAATCCCGGTGCGCGGGGCGGTCCGCGTGAGGGCGCGTGCTATCAAGCGCCCCCATGACTCGGCCCCTCTCGGATCTGCGCGGCCCGGTACGCGCGTTGTTCTCGGATGTTGATGGAACAATGACGACGGGCGACCGGATTGCGGCCTCAACGTACGAGGCGCTCGAGCGGCTGGGTGAGGCAGGGGTGCCGGTGGTGATGGTCACCGGTCGACCCGCGGGGTTCGGATACGCGTTCATGAAGATGACGCCGGTGCTCGCCGTCGTCACCGAGAACGGCGGCGTCACGTTCGTGCGCGAGGGGCGCAAGCTCACCAAGATCTACGGCGTCCCGCCGGCAAGTCTCCCCGAGTGGCGACGCCGGATGAACGACGCCGCCGTGGAAGTCATGAGCAAGGTCCCGGGCGCACGGCTGTCGTCGGATTCGAAGTATCGCGAGGTCGATCTCGCGATCGACTGGAACGAGGAGTGCTCCCTGTCCAAGGAGGATGCGGACCATTGCGTCCGCATGCTCTCGAAGGCGGGCCTCCTCGCCGTGCGCTCGAGCGTTCACATCAACTTCGGCCCGCCGCACTTCGACAAGCTCAGCGCCTGCATGACCGTCGTGCGGCAGGTGCTCGGGGGCGACGCCAACGATCTCTCGCAGTACGTGTTCGTGGGCGACGCGCTCAACGACGCTCCGATGTTCGGCGGCTTCCCGACCTCGGTCGGCGTCTCGAACATCCGGGCGTGGTGGGACGAGCTCGCATTCAAGCCGGCGTATCTCACCGAGCGGCCCGAGGGTGCAGGTCTGCGCGAGCTGATCACGCACATCATGACGCTGCGCGCGCGCTGAGCGGGGACGTGACGCTCCGGCGCAGCATGCTATAGGGGCGCATGCCTGACGTGATCGTGGTCGGAGATGGACCGGGTGGGCTCTCGGCCGCGCTGTTCCTCGCGAAGAACAAGCTCGACGTCGTGGTGTTCGGCGACGACAAGTCCGCGATGCACTTCGCGCTGCTGCGCAACTACCTCGGGTTCCCGGAGATCCTGGGGAGCGAGCTCCAGGCGGCGGGCCGGCAGCAGGTGATCGCGTTCGGCGCGCGGCTGCGCGATGACCGCGTGAGCAAGGTCGTCAATGCGAACGGCCGGTTCACGGTCTCGGTCGAGCACGGCGAGGAGATGAGCGCGAAGTACCTGATCCTGTCCGAGGGCAAGGGCCCGCGGATCGCCCTGCAGCTCGGCCTCGCCTTCGACGAATCGAAGGGCATCAGCGTGGATCGCAACTCGCACTCGAGCGTGGATCGGATCTACGTCGTGGGGCGCTCGGCCCGGCCGGGGCGCAGCCAGGCGATCATCAGCGCGGGCGATGGAGCCGCGGCCGCGATCGACATCCTGTCGCGCGAGAAGGGCCACGACGTCCTCGACTGGGACGAGCCGAAATCGGTCTGATCGAGCGCTTCTTCGCAACCGGCCGATCATCGCGCGTGCATGGTAGGTTTCCGCCGATGTCGCCACGGACCCACGTCTTCGCCCAGGCGCTGAGGGCGCTCGATGCCGGGCGGGGCGTGGCGATCGCGAGCGTGATCGGCGCGCATGGCTCCACCCCCCGTCACCTCGGCGCGCGTATGGCCGTCGCGAGCGATGGCGAGCAGTGGGGGACGGTGGGAGGCGGCCGGATCGAACAGCTCGTCGTGCTCGCGGCGCGCGAGGTGGCCGGAGGCGCCGCCCCGCGCGTGGTTCGCCAGCACCTGGTCCGCGATCTGGCGATGTGCTGCGGCGGATCGATGGAGGTGGTGCTGACGCCGGCGGGCCCGTCGCGCACGACGCTCGCCGCGGTGGCCGGCTCGCTCGCTCCACAGGTGCTGCTGACGCCGATCGAGGGCGAGCCGTTGTCGGTGCGGCCGCCGCGCGCAGGAGATCCTCGCCCTCACCAGCCCGAGCTCCGCGACGGCGTCATGCTCGAGCGTGTGGGCGCCACCGAGCGCGCGATCGTGTTCGGGCTCGGGCACGTGGCTCGGAACCTCGGCCCTCTCCTGGCGAACCTCGGCTTCACGGTGATCGCCTGTGACGATGGCGAGACCGGCGCCACCGGCGAGCACCCGGCGTGGGCGACCGAGGTCCACGAGACCTTCGACGCGGGGGAGGTCGAGCGGCTCGTGCGAGGCTTCGGCAGCGAGGATCACGTCCTGATCGTGACGCGCGATCACGCGATCGATCAGCAACTGCTCGAGGCCCTGATCACCCACGACGAGCTCGGCTATCTCGGCATGATCGGCAGCCGCGGCAAGGTCGGGCGGTTCCGCAAGCGGCTCGAGGCGCGCGGCCTTCTCGACGGCGAGCTCGGCGCGGCGCGGTGGGCTCGCCTGCGCGCCCCGATCGGCCTCGATCTCGGCGCGGAGACGCCCGAGGAGATCGCGATCGCGATCGCAGCGGAGCTGGTGGCGCGCCGCCGCAGCGCGGGCAGGGTCGGCGATTGGACCCCGCGGCGCCTGGAGCCGGCATGAAGCTCGGGGCGGTGATCCTCGCGGCCGGGGAGGGCTCGCGCCTCGGCGGTGTGGCCAAGGCGGTGCTCCGTATCGGCGCCGAGAGCTACCTCGAGCGGATCGCGCGGGTCGCGCGTAGCGCGGGGACCACGCGCCTGATCGTCGTCGTTGGGAGCCCACACGCCGAGCAGGTCAGCGCCGCCGCGCGCGCGGTGGATCGAGACGGCGACCTCGACCTCGCCGTCAACCCGCACCCCGAGCGCGGGATGGCGAGCTCGATCGCCCTCGGGTTCGCCGCGCTCGGCGCGTCCGATCTCGATGCGGCGTGGCTGTGGCCGGTGGATCATCCCGCGGTCGAGCTCGGCACGCTCGAAGCGCTGATCGCCGGGCTTGGTCCCCACGAGGTCGCGCAGCCGCGGTTCGGCGAGCGCGGCGGGCACCCACCGCTGGTCTCTCGCGCCGTGTGGTCGCGCCTCGCCTTGTGTGACACCGTCGACGGGGGCGCGCGGGCGGTGCTGTCGACGGCGGCCATCGTCCGGATCCCCGTGGCCGACGCGGCGGTGGTTCGCGACGTCGATACCGTCGCTGATCTCGCTGAGCTCGCTGATCGCGCGGAGCTGCGATGAGGCGCGTCCTCCCGGCGCTCGCGGCGGTGCTCGCCCTGGCGGCGTGTCCGTCGCGCCGCCCGCAGACCGTTGCGCCGCTCGCGGACACCGTGGCGGGCAGTGATACGAGCGTGATCGCGGCGATGATCGCGGAGCTTCAGGACGATGTGCTCACGGCGTACGAGCGCGATGAGCCACCGGAGATCGAGACCGGCATGATCCCTCCGGCGATCGGCGGCGCGCGGATCGGCGTGGGCCCGGGTGATGTGCTGATCGCGGGCGAGCTCGAGCGTGCCCCCAGCCGATGGCCGCTCCGCGTGGATCGCGACACCGTCACCGAGGTTCGCTCGAAGCGCCTCGAGACCCACCTGTCACAAGATCTCTCGGCGGCGTGGGTCGCCGACGAGCTGTCGTGGCGGATCTCGTTCTGTGGCCGCACCACCGTGATCCCGCTGCGGATCACGATGCTCTATGCGCGCGATGGAGATCGCTGGGTGCCGGTGTTCGAGCACGCCTCGTTCGGGCACGCCCCGGCGCCGCACCACGACGGCCAGCTCTACGGCACCACGATCCCGGCAGCCGTCGTCAGCGGCGATCTGCGCGATGCGCTGTCCCGTGTGGCCTCCCCCGTGCTGTTCAACCAGCTCGCGCGCGATCCGAGCGTGATGGCCACGGGCCCCGAGGCGATGCTGCTCGGCCCGGATGTCACGGCGGAGTGGCACGGGGTGGACGTGCTCCACGCGCAGCTCGCGCCGGGCCGGATGACCGCTGAAGATCGACGGATCGGCACGGTCGGGCGGAGTCCCGGCACGTCGACGATCGCCTACTGGATCGGCAACGTGATCGCGGATCTCCCGGCGCGCCCCGGCGTCGCGGCCGGCAAGTCCCGTCTCCGCGCCACGCTCGTGTTCGAGAAGCGCCGGTTCGTCACGGTGATCCCCGATCGCAAGCCGGAGCCCACCCAGCGTCTCGAGGGCAAGTCGTGCGGCGTGGATCCCAAGGACTGCAAGTGGGTACTGGTGCAGGCCCACGTCAGCCAGCCGATCGGCGATCAGGATCTCGCGACCCGCGTGTTCGGGACCGCGTTGACCTCGACCGCGCTCGAGAGCGGCGAGCCCCTCAAGGTCACCTGCGATGACGGCCACACGCCCGATGGGCGCGCGGGGCTCAAGGCTCCTGAAGCTGCGCCTCGGCGTCCGACGGCGGCGGCGACAGGTACCCCATGATGTGCCCGTCGCGCAGATAGGTATCCGTCAGTCGCTTCTTCTTCGGCCAGAACGGCAGCATCCGTAGCGGCGTCATCAGGAGCGAGCCGATCCCGCCGATCAGCTTGCCGCCATAGGCCTCGGCGACCAGGGCGGCGCGCTTCGCTCCACCGATCTCGGCGAGCGGCCGATCGAGCACGCCGATCCGCTGCAGCCGGAGCTCGGCGCAGTGGTTCGCGTGCGACAGGAACGCCGGGAGGTACTTCATCACCACGTGGTCCGCGGGGAGCCGCTTCTCGATGTAGCTCGCGATCCGGCGCACGCCCCACATCGAGACCAGGGACAGGCCGAGGAGCCGACGGCGCAGCCACGGCTTGCCCTCGATCGCCTTGCTGGTCTGGGTCTCACCGAACTCGACGTGCCGCTCCTCCTGCTTCACCGCGCGGCGCAGGATGTCCACCGACGGCTTGTGATCGAGCGTGTCGATCACCGCATAGAACGCCTGGAGGACGAAGCCTTCCCCTTGCGCCATCTCGAGCGCCACGTGCTCGGCCCACGAGCTGCCCATCATCCCGGTGGCGAGGAACCGCACCGCGGCATGGGCGGGCTTCGGTGCGCAGCCGAGCATCGCCATGATCCGCAGGAAGTTATCGACGTGCTGCATCTCCTCGAGCGACTGGCGCGCGAGGAACTTGGCCGCATCAAAGTCGGGCGCCTCGTACAGCCAGTGCCCGACCTGGATGCCGGTGACCTCGCCGTAGAGGAACTGGTTCAGCATCCACTCGAGGACCTCGCGGTCCCGGGAGGGGTCCAGCTTCGCACCTCCGAAGTCGAAGGTCATCTCCTCGCGGGTCAGCAGCATCGTCCTGGGAGGCAGGATAGCGCGAACGCGAGGGCCGGAACCGTAAGAAAGGTCGACGAGCTACGCGCGCTTACGCGGACGGGCCTTGGGCGGGCGCGCGGCGTGGAAGTGCGGACCGTGGATCGAGCAGCTCGGATACTTGGCGACGATCGACTTCGCGTCCTTCAGGGCGCGCTGTCCATCGCGGTCATCGTCGTGCTGGAACGGGGAACCGACGTCAGTGGGGAAGAACGAGACCGTCGACTTCCCGGTGCTCTCGTCGACCGAGATGAAGATGCGATCAGGATTTCCGCGCAAGCGTGTCGTTTCCATGGTGACTCCAGGGTGCGCTCGCCCTCGGCCGCTCCCAGCGACCCCCGTTCGAACGTGAGTTTCGTGTACCACGCACCTCCCGATCCGTCCAGTTACGTAGGGGCTTACGGAACCAGGGGAAATAGCCGCTGGGCGGCCGTGCGCGCGCGATCTCGGACCTTCCCGACGTCGAGCGTCAGGAGCGCGCGGTCGTGGACCACGAGCTTCCCATCGACGGCGACGTGACGTACGTCGCAGGCCTGCGCGGCGTACGCGATCGTCGACCATGGGGATCCCGTGGGCACGGTGTGAAGCGCATGGACGTCCACCGCGATGACGTCCGCGCGCTTGCCGACCTCGAGCGAGCCGATGGCGTCGGCCAGGCCGAGCGCCGCGGCGCCCCCCATGGTCGCCAGCCGCACGACCTCGGGGGCGGGCAGGGCGCGGGGCCCGAACCGGGGCTTGTGCAGGAGCGCCGCCAGCCGGAGCTCGAGAAAGCCATCGAGGTTGTTGTTGCACGGCGCGCCATCCGCGCCGAGCGCCACGGAGACCCCCGCCGCGATCAGCTCCGGCACCGGGCAGATGCCCGACGCGAGCTTGAGGTTCGAGGAGGGGCAGTGGCAGACGTGAGCGCCGCGCTCCGCGAGCAGTCGCTTCTCCTCCGTGGAGAGGTGGATGCAGTGCGCGATGCAGGTGTGCTCGCCGAGCAGCCCGAGCTCATCGAGCACGAGGATGTTGTCCTTGCCGAACCGCTGACGGACCAGCGCGATCTCGCCCTGGTTCTCGCTCGCGTGCGTGTGGATCCCCACGCCCTTCGCGCGCGCCTGTACGCCCACCTCGCGGAGCAGCTCGTCGGTGCACGACAGCACGAACCGTGGCGCGTACGCATAGCGCAGTCGGCCCTCGGCGGCGCCGTGCCAGCGCGCATGCAGCTTCGCGGCGGCGTCGAGTGAGCCGTGTGTGGATTCGCGGAGCCCCACCGGGATCTGCGGATCGTCGGCGTCCATCATCGCCTTGCCGATCGTCGCGCGGATCCCGGATCGCTCGGCGGCGGCGAAGATCTGGTCCGTGTGATGGACCGTCCCCATGTCGAGGATCGCAGTCGTGCCACCGAGCAGGAGCTCCGCGCACGCCAGCTCACCGCTCGCGGTGGCCGCGGCCTCGTCGAGCTTGCCCTCGTACGGCCAGATCACGGTGCGCAGCCAGTCGAGCAGCTCCAGGTCGTCGGCGCGGCCGCGCGCGAGCGTCTGGCAGGTGTGGACGTGGGCCTGGACCAGGCCGGGCATCACGATGCAGCCCGCGCAATCGACGATCTGGTAGTCCGAGGTCTGCGGGGTATAGGTGCCGCCTACGTGGACGAGCACGCCATCGACGCTGGCGACATCGCCGGCCAGCACGCGGTGCGCCGGGTCGATCGTCAGGATCGTCCCGCCTCGCAGGATCAGCTCACTCACGTTGGCGGGAGCTCGCGGCCGTTGAAGCCATCGGGGATCAGCTGCGCCAGGGTCCAGCTCCGGTGCTCACCCGCCGGGTTCACCGAGGTGACGGTGACGTTCGCGGGATCCGCGGCGAACTCGAGCAGCACCTGACGACATGCGCCGCACGGCGACGACGGGGGCGAGGCATCGGTGGACACCACGACCTCTTCCAGCTCGAGCGCGCCATGGTTGACCGCGGCATAGATCGCGGTCCGCTCCGCGCACATCGAGAGGCCGTACGAGGCGTTCTCGATGTTGGCGCCGATGAACACCTGGCCGCTGACCCGGATCGCCGCGCCGACGCGAAACTTCGAGTACGGCGCATAGGCGCCGCGCTGCGCCTCGATCGCTTTGCCGACCAGATCGTCCTTGCTCATACGAGCTCTCCTCGTGCGGCGAGCGCCGCGAGGATACCGTCGAGCAGGCCCTCGAACGTGGCGCGGACGCGGGTGGCGGTCTCGGTGACCTCGTCGTGCGAGAGCGCATGGCCGGAGATGCCGGCGGCCTGGTTCGTGATGCAGGAGATGCCGATCACGCGCGC
>JAYVRN010000055.1:0-2620 GCA_043776275.1 Myxococcales bacterium
GCGAAGAACCGTCGCGTGGAGATCAAGGTCGTGCCCGCGGAGGCACAGTAAGTGAGCTCAGGCGGCGACAAGCCGACCGGCGACAAGCCGGCTGACGACCAGGGCGCGGACACGACGTCCGCGACGAAGCCCTCCGAGTCAGCCGCGCCTGCCGCCCCGGCTGTCGCCGCCGAGAAGCCCGCGACCAAGGAAGAGAAGGAGGCGGCCCTCGCAGCGCTCCTCGCCGATGAGGGCGCCGAGGCCAAGCCGGCCGACGCCAAGCCAACGGTCGCTGCGGCGGCGAAGCCTGCGCCCGCTGCGGCGGCGAAGCCCGCGCCCGCGGCGGCTGCCAAGCCTGCGCCCGCCGCCGCCAAGCCTGCGGTTGCGGCGAAGCCGGTCGAGAAGCCGAAGCCGCCGGTGATCGCCCCCGAGGACGATCCGAACCGGCTGCCGACCGCACCACCGTGGTGGAAGACGCTGCGCGCGGATCCACCCGCGAGCATCAGGACCGCGCTCGGCGTGGGCCTGATCGCGCTCGTGATGTTGATCTGGTGGTTCGTCACCCGCGGTGATCCGGTCGATCGGATCATCTCGCCCTCGAAGCTACCGAGCCCCGGCGAGATCTTCGGCTCGTTCGGCAAGCTCACTGAGCGCGATCTCGGCACGAGCATCGCCGACACGCTGCAGCGCGTGCTGATCGGCGTGGGCCTGGCCTCGATCGTCGGCGTCAGCATCGGGGTGCTCGCCTCGTCCAACCGCGGCGTGGGCTCCGCGCTCGCGCCGCTCGTGATCTTCCTGCGATCGGTGCCGATGGGCGCGCTGATCCCGCTGACGCTCCTCCTGTTCGGCGACGAGGAGAAGCAGAAGACGATGTTCATCTTCCTCGCGATCGTCCCGTTCGTGTTCTCGGACACGGTCAAGGCGATCTCGATCGTGCCGGAGCGCTACGTCGAGACCGCACAGACCCTCGGTGCCTCTCGGGCCCAGATCATCCGCAAGGTGCTGGTGCCGCTCGCGCTACCCGACATCATCACCAGCCTGCGGTTCCAGCTCGGCCTCGCGCTCGGCTACATCATGCTGGTCGAGGAGATCAACACCGAGCACGGCCTCGGCAAGCTGATCATGGGCAGCCAGCGGCAGGGCCCGTACGAGCACGTCTACCTCCTGTTGTTCGTGATCGCGCTGATCGCGTTCTCGATCGATCTCCTGCTGCGGACCGTCCAGCGTGGCGTGTTCGCGTGGCGGAAGGATCTATGAGCACCCACGATCCGAACAAGCCGCCCGGCGGCACCGGCACCGGCCCGGCGGGTGGTGCCGCGCCCAAGCCGACCCCACCCGCGCGCGATCCGGCCGCGGAGGCCGCCGCGCTCGCGATGTTCGAGGACGAGGAGAAGCGCCAGGCTCCGCTCGACGAGCCAGCGGGGCGCGCCGAGGAGAACATGGCCAAGGCCGCGGCCAAGGACGCCGCGACCAAGGCGGACGCACAGGTTGGTGCCGCGAAGCCGGTCACGCACGAGGCACCGGCCAAGACGCCTGCCGCCGCGCCGTCCGCTGCCGCGCCGACGGCCGCCAAGCCCGCGGTCACCGGCGGCGCGCCGGTCAAGATGGCCGAGCTCGGCACGGCGCTCAAGAAGCCGCCGGTCGTCGAGTTCAAGAACGTCACCAAGACCTACGGCAAGGGCAGCTCCGCGTTCACGGCGATCAAGGACGTCACGTTCGCGATCGAGGACTATCCCGGCCGCGGCGAGTTCGTCTCGATCCTGGGGCCCTCGGGCTGCGGCAAGTCCACGGTGATCCGGATGATCGCCGGTCTGCTCCCGCAGTTCCCGCAGAGCTCGGGCACGGTGCTCGTCGACGGGCGGCCGGTCCATGGCCCGGGCCCCGATCGCGGCATGGTGTTCCAGGACTACACCTCGTTCGACAACCGGAGCGTCCTCGAGAACGTGGCGTTCGGCCTCGAGTGCCGCGGCCTGTCGCGCACGATCACGAGTGACGGTGCGGTCCGCAAGCAGACCGTCACCAAGTTCACCACCCAGTCGGCGCACGGCCTCGACAAGGGGATGAAGGTCACGATCGTCGGCGTCACTGACAAGAGCTTCAACGGTCCGGCCACCGTGCTCGCCACGCCCGAACCCACCGTGTTCACGGTGCAGCAGGAGGGCAAGCCCGATGCGGCCAGCGGCGGCGGGACGGCGAACGTGCCCTCGCTGTCGCGGAGCGAGCGCTACGAGCGCGCGCGGTACTGGATCGAGAAGGTCGGCCTCTCGGTCAAGAAGGACGAGGACAAGTATCCACACCAGCTCTCCGGCGGCATGCGGCAGCGCGTGGCGATCGCGCGGACGCTGATCCTCGAGCCGCGGATCATCCTGATGGACGAGCCGTTCGGCGCGCTCGATCCCCCGACGCGCTCGCGCATGCAGGACAACCTGGTTGCGCTGTGGCGCGAGCAATCGCCGACCATCTTCTTCATCACGCACTCGATCGAGGAGGCGGTGTTCCTCGGCGATCACATCCTCATGTTCTCGAACTCCCCCGGTACGGTGCTGAAGACGATCCGCGTCCCGCCTCCCGATCGGCCGTCGATCGTGATGCAGCGCGATCCGAAGTTCATCGATGTCGTGATGGGGATCCGCGAGACCAT
>JAYVRN010000056.1:0-8664 GCA_043776275.1 Myxococcales bacterium
ACACCCGTTCCCATCCCGAACACGGAAGTTAAGCTCTCCAGGGCCAATGGTACTGCAGGGGCAACCCTGTGGGAGAGTAGGACGCTGCCGGGGTTTTGAGGGCTCAGTCGAAAGACTGGGCCCTCATCTTTTTCGGCCATTGAAGACTTCGCATCAAGGCCACTGCAGGCTCGCTCACACCGAGCGGGCCTGTCGGCGTTTCGGCGGCGAGCTCGCGCCGAAAATTCGCGGGGTCGCTTGCCCGGAACACGAGGTTCGTGGGAACGATGCGCCGGTATGAACACGACGCGAATCCTGGTGGGTGCATTGGCCGTGGTCCTCGCCGCGGGCTGCAGCAAGAAGAAGCCGGAGGAGGGCAAGGAGCCGGCGGTTGCCGTCACGCCGCCGACGGGCACGGGTTCGGCGGGTAGCGGATCGGCAGCGCCCGAGGTCCCGGCGCAGGATCCGAAGGTGGTCGCGCGTGGCGAGTACCTCGCGAAGCTCTACGGCTGCGGCGTCTGCCACGTCGGCTTTGGACCGACGGGTCCGGACTTCGCTCGCCCGTTCTCGGGAGGGATGGAGGTGCCGGAGGTATTCGGGACCTGGCGCGCGCCGAACATCACCCCGCACAAGGGCTCGGGGATCGGGAACTGGAAGGTCGAGGACATCATGGCGGCGGTCCGCGAGGGTGTACGCCCGGACGGCAGCAAGCTGTATCCGATCATGCCGTACCCCAACTACAACCGCATGACGGACGACGAGGCGCGCGCGCTCGCGATCTACATGCAGACAGTCCCCGCGATCGACAACGTGGTCGCGCCGAACAAGGATCTCAAGCTCCCGCAGCTCGCGGTCCCCAAGCCGGAGAACAAGCCGGACCCCGTGGACGATCCCGTCAAGCACGGCGAGTACCTCGTCACGCTCATGCACTGCAATAACTGCCACGCGACGCCCGGCAAGGACGGCATGCCGGACTTCAAGGGGCACCCCTTCTCTGGCGGCGGCGTGATGGAGCTGCCGATGTTCGGCACCGGCAAGCTGATGGCGGCCAACCTGACCTCGGACAAGGAGACAGGGATCGGAAAGTGGAGCGAGGCGGACATCGCCAAGGCGCTGAAGACGATGACCCGTCCCGATGGCACCACCATCGTGGGCGTCATGCAGTTCTATCAGGCGGGCTGGAGCACGATGGAGGACAAGGATCTCAACGCGATCGCAGCATTCATCCATCAGATCCCGGCGGAGAAGAACAAGGTGGCGAAGTCGACGTTCAAGGCGAAGCCGATGGGGCCGCCGCCCGGTGCCGGTAGCGCCGCGGCGGGAAGCGGCGCCGGCAGCGCAGCGAGTGGAAACGGCGCGGGAAGCGCCGCCGGCAGCGCGGCGAGCGGGAGCGGAGCGGCCAGAACTGGAAGCGCGGCCGGCAGCAATGCGGGAAGCGCCGCGGCCGGAAGCGGCGGCGCCACGAAGTAGCGAGAGCCTTACCGCAGCCGGAAGCGGCGGCGCCACGAAGTAGCGAGAGACGATCCCGTCAACGCCCGCCCTTCCAGGTGGGCGTTGGCCGTTTCGGGGCCGATACCACTGCTCGTCAACGTCTTGATCGTCGTCGAGGGATAGTTCCAGGTGGCGTTTTGCGGTTTCGGCGCCGGTCGCCACGCGGATCTGCGGCGCGGCCGCCGGAGCACGAGCACGGTGCGTACGGTCCGCGGCTCCAGGTTGAGACCCACGTCGGTACGTTCCGCCGACGGAGATCGGTACCCGCGGTTCGGACCTCCGAGAGCTGTCCAGCACGGTGTAGGACGGCAGGGCCGTTCCAGCCTGGCGCAGTACTGTTCGATTCGTGCACATGGAGGGGCCTGGAATCCCAGGGTTCGCGGTGTTGCGAACGGCACATGGGCTGCAACACGATAGGGCGTGAAGCTTCTAGCCCTCGTGCTCATCCTGGCGTCGGCGTGTAGTCGCAGCCCCGGCGAGATCGATTCGTACATCGGGGACACCTGTGTTCGCGATTCCGACTGCGATTCGCGCTGCTATCAGGACAACCAGGACTTTCCAGGCGGCTTCTGCAGCATCTCTTGCCGTTCGGACGCCGATTGTCCGAGCGATACCGCGTGCATCGACAAGGCCGGCGGCGTGTGCCTGTTCCTCTGCACGGAGGTCGATTGTGCGGCCGCCCTCGGGCCGGGCTGGCACTGCAGCGACAAGGAGCGGGTGACCGGCGGCAAGGACAACGTCTGTATCGGCGACTGACGGATCAGCCGACGCGGGCGCCACGAACCAGAAGGCGCGATCGGCGGCAAGGGCAACGTCTGTATCGGCGACTGACGGATCAGCCGACGCCGGCGACGCGGACCAGGTAGTAGTCCTTCTTCCCGCTGCGCACGACCAGCATGGTCTCGGTCGCGAGGTGCGCGAGGGTGACCTTGTGCTCGAGGTCCGTGATCTTGCTGTTGTTGACGTAGGCGCCGCCCTGCTGGACGAGCGTCCGCGCCTTGCTCTTGGAGTCTCCCGTGACGCGCGAGATCAAGTCGACGATGCCCACGCCGGCCTCGAGATCGGCACGTGGCAGGTCGAAGGCCTTCATGGTGCCGGCGAGCTGAGACAGCACGGCCTCGGTGATGCCCTCGAGAGAGCCGCCGAACATCACGCGGGCGGCGGCCTCGACGGTGGCGATCGCTGGCTCGCCGTGGATCCATCCCGTGAGTGCACGCGCGAGCTCGCGCTGGCCGATGCGCTTGCTGCGATCTTGATCGTGCTCGACGAGGATCGCATCGATCTCGGCGAGGGGTTTCAGCGAGAACAGCTTCAGGAGGCGGGGGACCTCGTCGTCGGCGCGGTTGAGCCAGTACTGGTAGAACGCGTATGGCGTGGTGCGCTCGGGATCGAGCCAGATCCGCTCGCCGGTGGACGTCTTGCCCATCTTCTGGCCGGTCGAATCGAGGAGCAGTGGGGCGGTGAGGCCATACAGCTGCGGCCCACCCTGCTTGCGCGACAGCTCGCAGCCGGCGGTGATGTTGCCGTACTGATCGTTGCCGCCGACCTGCAGCCGGCAGGCGTGAGACTTCGCGAGCATCACGAAATCGAACGCCTGGAGCAGCATGTACGAGAACTCGGTGTAGCTGATGCCGCCGTCGCCCTCGAGACGGCTCTTCACCGAATCCTTGGCCATCATGTAGTTGATGGTCAGGTACTTGCCCTGATCGCGGAGGAACTCGAGATAGCTGACGCCGCGGGTCCAATCGGCGTTGTTGGTCATCGCCGCGCCGGTGTGGAGATCGTCGAAGTCCATCAGCTTCGAGAGCTGGGCGCGGATCCCGGCCAGGTTGGCGGCCAGGGTGGTGTCGTCGAGGAGGTTGCGCTCGTCGCTCTTGCCCGAGGGATCGCCGATCATGCCGGTGGCGCCGCCGACCAGGACGATCGGCCGGTGGCCGGCGAGCTGGAAGCGCTTGAGCAGGATGGTCGGGACCAGGTTGCCGACGTGGAGGCTCGACGCGGTGGGATCGTAGCCGGCGTAGACCGGCACCACCTGCGTGGACAGCAGCTTGGCGAGCCCTGCTTCGTCGGTGACGTTGGCGACGAGGTTGCGCTGCCGGAGCTCCTCGATGAACTGCGATCCGTCCATGACGGCAGAACCTACCAGGTCTGGTCGTCGTCGTCGCGGCGGCCGTGGGGTGGGACCACGACCGCGGTCAGGGTGGCGCCGTCGAGGTCGAACACCGTCGGCGCGCGCTCGCACTCCCAGGTGGTGACGTTGCCAAACAGCGTGGCGCCGCGTTGCCACACGCCGCCGTCCTCGTGGATGTGGCCGTAGAGGTGCAGCCGTGGAGCGACCTCGGTCACCCGGCGGAGCAGATCGACACAGCCCGTGCGGCCACCGTACGAGGAGCGATCGCCGATGCCGTCCGGTGGACCGTGGGTGATGAGGACGTCGAGGCCGTGCGGGATCTTGGCCCACACCTCGGCGAGGGCCGGGCCACGCGGGAGGTTGAATGCCCAGGCGTTGAACTCGGGCTGCCACGGGCTGCCGTAGAACCGCACGCCGTCGAGCTCGAGCGCGCGGTCCTGCAGGTAGTGCATGCCGCCGAACAGGGCGCGCGCTGCCGCGGGCTCGTGGACGAACGCCCAGTCATGGTTGCCGGCGACGACGATCTTGTGACGGTGGGGCAGCCCGGCCATCCACTCGGCCGCGTCGCGCAGCTCGTCGAGATCGCCGCCGCGACAGATGTCGCCAGCGTGGATGAACACGTCGCCATCGGGGACCACGAGGTCCTGCGTGAACGTGTGGGTGTCCGCGACCGCGACGATCCTCATGGGTCTTGCGTGAACGTGTGGGTGTCTGCGACCGCGACGATCCTCATCGGTTGGTCATCCGGCGCTCGTCGCGCTCGTCGCGCTCGTCGTCCCTCGTCGGCGTCATCCGGCGCCGAGATCTTTCGCGAGCCTCGCCAGCAACATCCGGCAGTCCGCGTAGACGCCGGGGAACTCGCGCGGCTCGTCGAGGGTTTCGACCAGCCAGGTGGAATCGAGGAGGCGAGCGGTGAGGAGCCAGCCGTCGGGCAGGGTGCCGTCGGCCTCGTAATAGCCACGCTCGAAGGTGGTGCGGAACTCGGCGTCGTAGCGATCGGCATAGCGGAACAGGCTGCCGATATCGAGGAGTGGTGAGCCGGTCGACGTGGCCTCCCAGTCGATCACGCCGGAGATCCGCCAGCGCTCGGGGGCGGCGCGCTGGACGAGCACGTTGCGTCCGCCGAGATCGCCGTGGACCAGGCAGACCGGCCCCCAGGCGAGCTGCGGCTCGGCACCTTCGAGCGCCTGGCGGATCGCATCTGCGAGCGGTGCTCCGAGCCGCTGGCGTGCGCGGCCATCGACCAGCTGCCGGTAGGCCTTCTCGAGGATCGGCGCGAGCTCGTACGGCTCGGTGGCGTCGGTGCGTGCGAGCCAGGCCATCAACCGTCCGAGCGGTTCGGCGAGCGAGGCCATGGCCTGAGCCTCGGCCTTGCGACAGTCGTTGAGTGTGATGCCTTCGATCCAGCGATAGACGATCACGTGGTGATCGGCGTCGGCATGGACGACATCGGGGACAGGCAGGGTCCCGTGGAGGAGGGTCAGGGTGACGAGCTCGGCCTCGAACGCATCCCGGCCGCCGGCGTAGTGCTTGACCGCGAGGACGTCGCCCTTCTCGAGGGTGACCTTGTGGATCGTGTTGGTCAGGCCGCCATCGACGCGATCAATCCGGGCGATCGGCGCACCGACCAATGCGGTCAGCTCGTCACGGCTCACCTCGATCAGCGGGAACACACGCCCGTCGCTCATCGCCCCGATCAGTATGCCCGAACCGCCCGGGTTAGCGTGGAGGAGATGTGGTGGCGGGTGATCTGCCTGGGCCTCCACGGCTGTCGCCAGCTCGGCGTTGACGGGGAGGGAGCCATCCGGACGCCGCCTCCGATGTGCTGGTCGACACCACGACGGCGGCCAACGCGGGCTTCGGAGACCCGGTCGGAGCTCGATGCGACGACGCGGCCGTGACTCAGCGGGCGTAGTCGGAGGCGCGGGTCTCTCGCACGACCACGACGCGGACCTGACCGGGATACGTGGCCTCGGTCTCGATCGCGCGGGCGATCTCCTTCGACATGATCATCGCGCGGGCGTCATCGACCTGGTCGTTCATGACCATCACGCGGATCTCGCGGCCGGCCATGACCGCGTACGCGCGCTCGACACCTTCGAACCGCTTGCAGATCGCCTCGAGGTCATCGAGACGCTTGATGTACGAGGCGAGCTGCTCGCGGCGAGCGCCGGGGCGCGCGGCGGACAGCGAGTTCGCCGCGGCGACGATGTGATCGAGGAGCGCCTGCGGCTGCGGACCCGGGCCCTCGTCGCCGTGGTGCGAGGCGATCGCCTGGGCGACCTTCGGCGATTCGCCGTGGCGCTTGACGAACGCGGCGCCGACCTCGGCGTGCGGGCCCTCTTGCTCGTGATCGAGCGCCTTGCCGATGTCGTGGAACAGGCCCGCGCGGCGCGCGAGCTTGACGTTGCCACCGAGCTCCGCGGCGATCAGCCCGGCGAGGTACCCGACCTCGACGGAGTGGAGCAGCACGTTCTGCGCATACGACTGGCGAAACTTCAGCTTGCCGAGCGCCTTCACGAGCTCGGGGTGCACGCGGTGCAGGCCGAGATCGAACACGGCCTGTTCGCCGGCCTCCTTGCAGACCTTGTCGACTTCCTTCTCCGCCTTGCGAACGACCTCTTCGATCTTCGTGGGGTGGATGCGGCCGTCGGCGACGAGGGCGGAGATCGCGAGCCGGGCGACCTCGCGACGCACCGGGTTGAAGCAGGAGATCGTGATCGACTCGGCGGTGTCATCGATGATGACGTCGATGCCGGTGGCCGCTTCGATCGCGCGGATGTTGCGACCCTCGCGGCCGATCAGGCGACCCTTCATGTCATCGGAAGGCAGGGGCACCACGGCGACCGTGCGCTCGTGGACGAACTCGCTCGCGAACCGCTGGATCGCGGTGGCGACGATCGTCTTCGCGCGCGAGGTGGCCTCTTTGTGCGCGTCGTCCTCGATCCGCTTGATCTCGATGGCGGCGGACGCATAGGCCGTGGCCTTGACCTCGTCCTCGAGCTTCTTGCGAGCCTGCTCCTCGGTGAGCGAGGCGATCGCCTCGAGCTTCTTCTTGGCTTCGGTCTGCGCGGCCTCGGCCTTCTCGACAGCGACATCGGCCTGCTTGATCTTGCCGTCGACGCTCTTCTCTTTCTTCTCGAGCTCGCCCGCGCGGCGATCGGCCTCGCGGCGCACCTTCTCGATCTCTCGCTCTTTGGTCTGCAGGCCCTCTTCGCGCTTCTGGAGCTCGGTGCGGCGGCCGCGGAGCTCCTCGTCGAGATCCGTCTTGTGCTTGCGCGCGGCTTCCTTGCCCTCGACCTCGCCCTGCTTCTTGATCGCTTCGATCTCCGCCTTGGCGGCGGTGCGGATCTTGTCGGCCTCTTGTTCGGCGGTCTTGGTGGCAGCCGAGCCGTCGCCCTTCGCGCGGCCGAGCCGGGTGCCAACGACGAGGCCGGCGATCAGGCCGAGCGCGACGCCGGCGAGGATGAGGATGGCGTCCATGGCTACCCGACCTCGTGGGTGGCGAGCTCGGTGATGACGTAGTGCATCGCTACGTCGTGCGGGTCACGCGGGAGGTGATCGACGATCTGGCAGGCGAACGCCACACCGAGCCGCAGCGCGGAGGGCGCCTTCGCGAGCGTGGCGTCGTAGTAGCCGCGGCCCCAGCCGACGCGGCCACCCTCGAGATCGAAGGCGAGGCCGGGGATCACGAACGCGGCGATCCTCTCGAGGGCCACCGCGGGCGAATCGGCGCGTGGCTCACGGAGGCCGAACCGGCCGGCGATCAGCTCGTCGGCGGTCACGAGGTGGAACATCAGGGTGCGATCGTCGTCGAGCACACGCGGGTAGGCGAGCTCGATGCCGCGGAGGGCCGCGTGCTCGGCGATCGCCGTGGTCGCGACCTCGGTCCCCTTGGCGGCATACAGCGCGAGGAGGTCCCCCGAGGCCAGCTTGCCGTCGAGGATCGTGTTGACCGCCCTGCCAATGACGCCGGCGGCGGCAGCACGCTCGTCGGCATGCATCGCGTCACGACGGGCACGCAGCGTTTGCCGGGTAGCTCGCTTGCTACGCGGTCCGGAAGGCGACTGGTCAGACACGATCGGGAGCAAGGTGATGACGAGGCATCATAACGGCGCCACCTGCCCGATCAAGCCCGCAAGCCATCGAATCGCCAGGGAAAACAGCGCGGTTCAGTGCGTGCCGTACTGATGCTGGCGCATGATGAAGTTCGCCAGCGGACGGCTCGGCTGCTCGCTGAACTTGAACGCCATCCCACCGTCGCGGACCCGCACGACCTCGGCCGTGAGGTGCAGCGTGGCCTCGCCCGGCACCTCGAGATCGAGCTCTGCCGACGAGCCTTCACCGAGTGACAGATCCGCCTTGAGGAACAGGCCGCTCTTGGAGAGATCCTCGACGGTGCCGTCGATCACGATCCCATCGTCACATCGACAGCGCGCATGGACGCGAACTGGGACCCGAACTGCTTCCCGCTTGTCCATGTGGTGAAAGCTACGTTACCGACCCACGTTCATAGAAGCAATTCCAACGATCCAATCGCGTTGCCGCACTGCGGCAGAGATCCGGTTGGTCCGACCTTTGTGGGCCCTCCTTGCTTTCTCGACCGCCATCCGGCAGATTGCCGCGCCGAGGGCCCATAGCTCAGTGGTAGAGCACCGGCCTTTTAAGCCGAGGGTCGAAGGTTCGAGACCTTCTGGGCTCACCCGACAACGACCAAGACCGACCGATACGACCACGATTCCGACGAAGACTTAGACCAAGACACAGATACTGACCCCGTCGTCCAGAGGCCTAGGACACCCGCCTTTCACGCAGGTAACACGGGTTCGAATCCCGTCGGGGTCGCTTCACTTCAGTCGCTCGCCCACTCGCTGTCGCTCGCGGGTCTCGCTCCTTTCGCTCGCGCCCCAGCGGCCCCGAGTCGCTGCGCTCCTCGGGTCCGCGCGTGCTCGCGTTGCGAGCCCGCCGACGGGATTCGCGACGCTGCGGGAAGCGAATCCCGGGCGACGCCCCACGCCACGTCGCGCCGGCACGCCACGCGACGCCACGCCATCGGCCCTCCT
>JAYVRN010000057.1:0-8661 GCA_043776275.1 Myxococcales bacterium
GCCGCAATCGGGGCCGCCCGGGCACACGATGTCTGGCTTCTCGAACCCTTCGAGCTGCGCATCCATGCCGCCATCGGGCTTGCTGCTGCTCCCGCCGCAGGCGGCGAGAATGAGGCCAAGACTGACGCCAAGACTGAGGACCGCTCCACGCACCATGGCGCGGTGGTACCGCGGGGCTCAGCCGATGTAAACGACCAAAAACAGAATGACCATTCTACTTCGAGGCGGTGACCGGAAGCCCGATCGGACAGCTGACGCCCGTGCCACCGAGGCCGCAGTACCCGCCCGGGTTCTTCCCCAGGTACTGCTGGTGATAGTCCTCGGCGTAGTAGAACGCGGGTGCCTCGAGGATCTCGGTGGTGATCGGATCGTGGCCGGCGGCGATCAGGCGCGGCTCGTACGCCGCCTTGGTCGCGAGGGCCGCCCGGTGCTGCGCGGCGTCGAACGTATAGATGCCCGAGCGGTACTGGGTGCCCGCATCGTTGCCCTGCTGCATGCCCTGTGTCGGATCGTGGCTCTCCCAGAACACCGCGAGCAGCTGCTCGTAGCTGATGGTCGCCGGGTCATAGACCACGAGCACCACCTCGTTGTGGCCCGTCCCACCCGAGCAGACCTCCTGGTACGTGGGGTTCGGCGTGGTCCCCGCGGCATAGCCGACGGCGGTGGAGTACACGCCCGGCGCCTGCCAGAACTTGCGCTCCGCGCCCCAGAAGCAGCCCATGCCGAACATCGCCTGCTTCAGACCGGTGGGGAACGGCGCGGTGATCTTGTGGCCATTGACGAAGTGCGTGTCCCCCACTCGCATCGGGGTCTGCCGGCCCGGCAGCGCCTCCTCGGGGCGGGGCATCCGAGACTTCTTGCTGCTGCTGAAGAACATGCCCATGCCTACCATACGCACCCGAGCAGGGAAGTTACGGTAGGGTCGGCCCATGGTCGCCCTCGTGGGAATCTGCGGCAGTCTGCGCAAGGCCTCCCTGAACAGGGCGTTGCTCAAGGCGGTGAGCGAGACCCTGCCCGAGGGGGTGACACTGCGGATCCTCGACGGCATGCTCGAGCTGCCGATCTTCAACAGCGACCTCGCGGAGCCCGCTACGGTCACCGCCCTCAAGGAGGCGATCGCCGGCGCCGCGGGCGTGGTGTTCGCGGTCCCCGAGTACAACTACTCGATCCCCGGTGGGCTCAAGAACGCGCTGGACTGGGTCTCGCGCCCTCCCCCGAGCTCGCCCCTGCGCGGCAAGCCGTGCGCGCTCGTCGGCGCGGCGAGCGGGATGAGCGGCACGATCCGGGCGCAGGCCCACATGCGGCACATGCTCGTGTTCAGCGACTCGCCGTGCATGAACCAGCCGGAGGTGCTGATCCCGAGAGCGCACGAGCGGTTCGACGCCGAGGGGACCCTCACCGACGAGTCGACGCGAGCGCTCCTCCAGCGGTTCGGCGTGGCGTTCACGACGTTCGTCGCGCGCCACCGGACCTGAAACTCAGAAGAACGAATCTTGATAGCCGGCGTCCTCGACGTCGACCGCGGCCGTCGTGACGAACAGCGGCTTGAACAGATCCACCATCACCGCGATCTCGTTCGCGTGGGTGGTGCCGATCGACTTCTCGTAGCTCCCCGGGTGCGGACCGTGTGGGACGCCCATCGGATGGTGCGAGATCGAGCCCGAGGCCACGCCCTTGCGCGAAGTGAACTGCCCCTCGGCGTAGAAGATGATCTCGTCGCAGTGCGTGTTCGAGTGCGGGTACGGGCAAGGAATCGCCTCGGGATGGAAGTCCACCGGCCGCGGGACGAAGCTGCAGATCAGCGCGCCCTTCGCCGCGAACGTGCCGTGCCACGTGGGCGGCAAGTGCACCGAGCTGACGCGTGGCTGGAACGCGAGGATCGGGAACGCCCACGGATACACCGTGCCGTCCCAGCCCACGGCATCGAGCGGCGACTCCTCCATCGTGAAGCCGTGCCACGTGCCGGCGCGCCGCACCACCAGCTCGCGCAGCCCCTCATCGGTGGGACCGGAGAACTGTGGGCGCTTGAAGTCCCGGTGCGAGTACGGCGCGTCCATCCGCAGCTGCCCAACGTCGTTGCGCCACTGCGTGGGGATGTGCACGCCGCCGGTCATCGAGAACCAGAACCAGTACTGGAGGCCGCTCGGGATGAACCGGTGCAGGAGCCCGCGCGGGACGAACACGTAGTCGCCCTGCGTGAACGCGATGTCACCGAGCAGGGTGCGCAGCGTGCCGCCGCCGCGGTGGATGTAGATCAGCTGATCCGCGTCACCATCGGCGATGTAGACCGGATCCTCGGCGGTGGGGAACGCGACGCCCGCGATCATGTCCTCGTTGAACACCAGCGGGATCCGCCCATCGATCTGCGGCCCCGCGGCTGCGGAGCGGGCGGCGAGCTCGAACGATTTGTAGTGGCGCTTGGCGAGCGCGCGCTCGGGCACCGCGATCGGTGCGGCCCAGCCATGCTTCGCCGGCGCCAGGCGGTGCAGGTGTGGGCGGCGCAGGTGATAGAGGATCGTGTACGGACCGTCGAACCCGTCGCGGGTGAAGCACTCCTCGAACCGGAGCGCGCCATCGGCGCCGCGCAGCTGGATGTGGTGCTTGCGAGCGATCTCGCCCACGGCCATCCGATCGAGCATCAGACCCGACCCGGCTTCTGCTGCTCGCGCTCGATGCTCTCGAACAGCGCGCGGAAGTTGCCTGCGCCGAACCCGCGATCACCCTTGCGCTGGATGATCTCGTAGAAGAACGGACCGGCCAGCGGATCCTTGTAGAGGCCCGAGGCCTCCTTCAGAAAGATCTGCAGCATGTACGCGCGATCGTGATCGCCGTCGACGAGGATCTCGAGCTCGCGGAGGACGTCGAGGTTCTCGTCGATCGCCTTGATCCCGCTGGTCTCGATCCGCGCCGGCAGCATGTCGTAGTAGCTGCCCGGCGTGGGCATGAAGCTGACGTCCGCCCCGCGCAGCGCGCGCACGGCCGTGACGATGTCCGCCACCGTGAGCGCGACGTGCTGCACGCCATCGCCGCGCAGCTGCTCGTTGAAGATGTTGATCTGCGAGCTCTTGAAGAACGGACGCGCCGGTTCGTTGTTCGCGAACTTCGTATTCGACGCCGGATCCCACATCACGATCGACTTCAGCCCCGAGCCGGTCTTGCGCCCCGGATCGACGTCGGAGGTGTGGAACTCGACCTCCCACATCTGCTCGAACCCGAGCACGTGCTCGAGCCACAGCAGCATCGGCTTCATGGTCTGGAAGTTCGAGGTGACGTGGTCCATCTCCTGGAACCCGAACTTGTTGCCACCGAGCGGCTGGTGCGCGACCGCGCCGGGGAACAGCGCCTGGTAGCCGCGCCGCTCGCGGAACCGGAACGTGCAGTCACCGAACGGCGTGGTGATCGAGAACTGGCGGAGCGTGCCGCCATCGTCCGTGAACGTCTCGATGTCCGCGATCGGCGTGCCGCCACGCTCCTCGAGGAGCTTGAACGTGCGCTCGGCATCCTCGACCTCGAAGATCAACGTGCCGACGCCGTCGGGATGCTTCGAGAGGAACCGCGCCGCGCGACCGCCTTCGCCGATCGGCGAGCTGCACAGCACCATCACGTTGCCGGCCTGGAAGCAGGCGGCCTGCTGCCGGCCCTTGGCCTCGACCTCTGGCGACGAGCGCCAGGTCTCGGCGAAGTCGAGCTTGCCGGCGTAGAACTTCCGGGAGCGCTCGAGATCGTGGACGTAGTAGTGGATGCCTTCGAGGCGCTTGATTCCGAGGGGGGCGAGCTTCGTGGTCATCTGGATGTCACCTTCCTGCGGTTCACGCGGGCTTCAAGGCATCGGGCTGGCGGTCGGGGGCGGCATCGGCGAACGCGGGGAGCGCCAGGCAGCGCTCCTCGATCGCGCGCAGGCGCGGGAACGGCGTGACGTCCACGCCGAACCGGCGCGCGGAGGTCAGCTGCGGGATCAGGCAGCAGTCCGCGATCGTGGGGTGGTCACCGACGCAGAAGCCGGCCGAGGTCTCGGCCGCGGCGTGCTCGAACGCGGCGAGCCCATCGCTGATGAACTTCTTCGGCCACACCACGGCATCCCCGCCGATCGCCTTGACCTGATTCGTGGTGGTGAGGTTCTGGAGCGGCTGGATCCCCGAGTTCACGATCTCGGCGAGCGCCCGGCACCGCGCGCGGAGGTACAGATCCTTCGGCAGGATCGGCGGCTCGCGGAACCGCTCGTCGAGGTATTCGAGGATCGGCAGGGACTGGTTGATCGCGCGCACCGTGCCGTCGTCCTCGGTGATCTCGAGCGTGGGGACCTGAGACATCGGGTTCTTCGCGCGGTACGCGTCACCGAACTGGTCCGCCTTGACGATGTTGACCACGACGTAGTCGTACGCGAGGCCCTTGAGGTTGAGCCCGATGCGAACGCGCTGCGACGCCGACGAGCGCCAGTAGTTGTGGAGGACGAGCTTCACGAGGCACTCCCTGCGGCGACCACGCGCTGGTCGATCTTGCCGAACGGACTCCGACCGGCGCCGTCGACGGCCTCGATCTCGATGCGATCGCCCACCACCATGAACGGCGTGGTCGGCTTGCCCGCCTCGATGGTCTCGATCATCCGGCGCTCCGCCAGGCACGACACCCCACGGGCGCGCTCCGCATTGGACACCGTGCCGCTGCCGAGGATCGTGCCCGCGCAGAACCGGCGGGTCTTCGCGAGGTGCGCGATCAGATCGTGGAAGGAGAAGTGCATCTCCGGTCCCGCATCGCAGTCACCGATCACGTTGCCGTTGTACGTGGAGCGCACGCGGACGTGTGCACGGCCCTCGCGCCAGGCCTCCCCCAGCTCGTCCGGGGTGATGGCGAACGGGGAGAACGCGGTGGCCGGCTTGCTCTGGAAGAAACCGAAGCCCTTCGCGAGCTCGTCGGGGATCAGGTTGCGGAGCGTGCAATCGTTCACGAGCAGCACGAGCCGCACGTACTTCCCGGCCTCCGCGGGCTTGGTGCCGATCGGCACATCGCCGAGGATCACGGCCACCTCGGACTCGTAGTCGAGCCCCCACGCGGGATCGTGGAGCTCGATCGGATCACGCGGGCCGAGCAGATCGCCCGAGCCGCCCTGGTAGATCAGCGGATCGGTCTCGAGCGTGGGCGGAGGCACGGCACCGCGCGCCTTGCGCACGAGGATCACGTGGTTCAGGAACGCGGAGCCATCGACCCATTCGTACGCGCGCGGCAGCGGCGCGCCGAGGCGGAGGGGATCGATCGGCGTGCCATCGAGCGCGCCCGCGTCGAGCTTCTCGGCGATCGCGCGGAGGGCCGGGGCCGCCGCCTCCCAGTCGTCGAGCGCGCGTTGCATGGTGGGCCAGGCCTCGGGCGAGGGCACGGCGACCTCGCCATCACGGCGCACGACGAGCAAGCGACCATCTCGGGAGCCATCGCGGAGCGTCGCAAGCTTCATGGTCGGGGCACCTTATGCCGCGCCTCGAAGGCGTGCAACCCGTCGCTAGCTCAGCCGATCTTGGTGTTCAGCCACCGCACCAGCGGGGCCAGGGCGCGGCCGTGCTCGACGAGCCAATCGGCGAGCCCGGGCTTGTGGAGGAGCCCGCGCGGGATCGGGCCCGGCCCGGCGGTCAGCCCTCGGAGCTTGAGCAGGTCCGCGCGCGGATGATCCGGGGCGAACCCCTTGGGGACCTTCTTGTAGTCGTCGTGGCCGCCGACCTCGTAGCCGGCCTTGCGCGCCTTCGCGATCAGCGCGGTGAGCTCCACGCCCGCCTTGCCACCGACCTGGGTGCGCCACCGCGCGAGGCGCTCCGCATCGAACATGTACGTCCCCACCCCGACGAACTCCTCCTCGGTCCCGAGGTGGACGTACATCGCCGCATTGCCGCCCTCGCCGACCGTCTTGCCCGCAACCGTGATCACCGCGCCGATGTGCGTCTTGTACGGGGTCTTGTCCTTGGCGAACCGCACGTCGCGGTGGATCCGCATGACCTTGGCCTCGCCGAGCTTGGTCGGCTGGTAGGCCGGCGCGAGCCGCGCGCGCACGTCGTGGAGCAGGGCCTTCATCGGCTGCACCCACTCGGTCTCGTAGCGCGCCTTGTTGTCGAGGAACCACTCGCGGTTCATCTCGATCGCGAGCTCGTGGAAGAACGCCGGCGCGGACCTCGAGAACCCGGTGAACGCGGCGGCAGCGGGAGCCTTCGGCATCGCCCGCGAGCGTAGCGCCTCCGCGCGTCTATGGCGCGGCGTGGGAGGTGAACCGCTTCGCGAACTTCGCGCCGAGCGCCGTCGAGAGCCGCGGCGCCATGCGCGTCAGGGCGTGGATCGTCCACGCATCGCGGCCCACGGTCCGGACCGCGGGATTGGTGCGTACGGCTTCGAGGATCGCGCTCGCCACCAGCTCCGGCGGAGCGCCGCCCTTGCGGAACGCCGCCAGGACCTTGGCCTTGCGCTCGCCGACCCGGCCGCTCATCCGGCTGCCGTCGATGATCCCGGTGGAGATCATGCCGGGGCAGATCGCGGTCACCCCGATCTTGTGGGGGGCGAGCTCGGCGCGGAGGGACTGCGAGAGGCCGAGCACCGCGAACTTGCTTGCGACGTACGCGGTGACCTGTGGGGCCGGAAAGATCCCGAGGATGCTCGACAGGTTGATCACCTGGCCACCGGTGCCACGCTCGACCATCGCCGGGAGGAAGTAGTGGCAGCCGTGGACCACGCCCTTGAGGTTGACGCCGAGCAGCCAGTCCCAATCGTCGAGAGAGGTCTCGAGGAACGTGCCACCGACGGCGACCCCGGCGTTGTTCACGATCACATCGGCCGCGGCGACCTTGGCGTGAACGGCCGCGGAGAACGCTGCCATCTGATCGCGATCGGAGACGTCGACCTTCTGGATGAGCAGCGCGCGATCGCCGAGCTCGGCCGCGAGCGAATCGAGCCGCGCTTGATCGACATCGCTCGCCACGATGCGCGCGCCGTCTCGTGCGAAGGCGAGCGCGGTCGCGCGACCGATGCCACTCCCCGCCCCGGTGACGACGACGACCTTGTTCGCGTTGCTCATGCGGCCTCGGGCATCGCCATACCACGGGCGGCGAACCAGCTCGCCGCGAGCTCGGCATCGTCGTTGTGGTTGGGGTGGAAGTCGCGGCGGAGGTACTGGCGAATGCCGGCCAGGAACACGCGGCGGATGATCGGGTCCTGCTTGCGCTTGCGCCGCATGGCCCGGATCTCGGCGATCGTCGAGCGGAGGGTCAGGCCGTCCTGCTTCATCAGCGTGATCGCCCCCCAGGCCCAGAACCCGCCGAGCGTGACGGTGGCGTAGAGCAGGCCCGTGATCCGGAGCAGGTACGAAGGGTCGATCTTCTGAAGCACATCGAAGGCCACGGCCTTGTGCTCGATCTCCTCAGCGGCGTGCCAGGCGAGGAGGCGCTGCATCTCGGGCGCGGCCTGATCGAGGGCGCCGCGCGAGAACGCGCCCTCCGCCATGATCGCGGTGAAGTGCTCGGCGGCCGCCGTCGCGGCGAGCCGGAGCTTGGGCGGCGTGCGCTCCTCGAGCCAGGTCGAGAGCCGCTTGTAGCCCTCGAGGAACTGATCGACCTCGTAGCCCTGCTGCCGGAGGACGTCGTTGAACTCGTCGTGCGCGTGCGCGTGCCGGCCCTCCTGGCCGAAGAAGCCCTTCACCTGCGAGCGCAGCACGGGATCATCGATCTGGTCGAGGAAGTACTTCACCGAGCGGACGAAGAACCGCTCGCCGTGCGGGAACAGCATGTTGACGCCGTTCGAGATCCCCGTCGCCACCGCGCTGTTCGCCAGCCAGAACCGCGGGACCTGCGAGAACTCGACATCCAGATCGCGAGGGACGATCGCCTGTGCCATGCCTCCAGCCTGACCACGTATTGACTACAAGTCAATAGCTCACCGGGAGCGGAAGGATTCCGCTATGATGGTGTGGTGCCCCCCGCGCGCGCCACCAAGCGAGCCATCCGAAGACCCGTCCGCGGCCGCCCGCGCCGGGTCCGCCTCGACAACGATCAGCGCCGCGCGCAGCTGCTCGGCCTCGCGAAGTCGGCGTTCTCGGATCGCGCGTACGACGATGTCTCGATCGATGACATCGCGCGCGAGGCGAAGATCTCGAAGGGCCTGCTCTATCACTACTTCCCGACCAAGCGCGATCTCTACGTCGCCGGCCTCCGCGAGATCGCGAACGATCTCGTGCAAGCGGTCACCAGCATCGCGGCCGACCTCGCACCGATCGAGCGCGCGCGCGCCGGCCTCGATGCCTACCTCGATCACATCACGCGCCACGTCCGCGCGTTCGTCTCTCTCATGCGCGGCGGCATCGGCAGCGATCCCGAGGTCGCCGACGTCGTCGAGAGCGTCCGCGGCCAGATGTTCGACACGTTCCTGAAGGATCAGCCCTTCGCCCCCCTGCTCAAGGGCAACCCGCGCTTCGAGACCGCGATCCGCGGCTGGATCGGCTTCGTCGAAGGCGCGACGATCGACTGGTGCGTCGATCCGAAGCTGACGCGCACCGAGCTGCGCGAGCTGATGGTGGAGATCCTGTTCGAGATCCTGAAGCTCGTGTCCCCGCCGGTGTTCCGGGGCGCGCTCTCGAGCTGAGCGCCCGGCGAGCACGGCCGCCGATTCGGCGTGGAGTTCAGCTCGCTCACTTGAATT
>JAYVRN010000058.1:0-2613 GCA_043776275.1 Myxococcales bacterium
CGGCAGCACGTCGACAACCTGACGCGCGCCCTGCACAAAGCCTTCGTCGAATAGGCATGCCCAAGCTCGCGCTCACCCGGTGGCTGCCCCACCTCGGCAGGCTCGGCCGTGCCTCGCGGTGGAAGCGTGGTCGCGGGCGTCCTCCCCGCGTGTGGGCGCACCGTGGTGACTCCGCCCATGCGCCGGAGAACACGATGCTCGCGTTCGACAAGGCCAAGGCCGCGGGCGCGGATGGGATCGAGCTCGACGTCCGGTTCGACGGCGAAGGCAACGTGGTGGTGTTCCACGACTCGGAGCTCCTTCGGCTGTGTCAGCAGCCCGGCACGATGGAGACCACGAGCGCTGCGGCGCGCGCGAAGCTCCGCGTCGCCGGGGAGCCGGTGCCCACGCTCGCCGAGGTGCTCCACACCTTCGATCTCGAGATCGACGTCGAGATCAAGGCGAACCGGTTCGGGCGAGAGGGCGAGCTCGCCGCGGCGACCGCCAAGGTGATCAAGGACTCCGGTCGCGAGGACCAGATCCTGGTGTCCTCGTTCGATCCCGTGATCCTCCTCCAGGTCCATCGCCACCTGCCGGCGATCGGGCTCGCGCACATCTTCGCCGACGATCAAGCGCTGCCGATCCGGCGCGGCTGGATCGGGACGATGATCGGCGTCTCGATCGTCCACCCGCAATTCACGCTCGTCACGGAAGGTGCGGTGAAGCGCTGGCACACCGCGGGCCGGCCGATCAACGTGTGGACCGTCGACGACCCGGCCGAGCTTACCCGGCTCGCGCACCTCGGCGTCGATGGCGTGTTCGCGAACGATCCGGCGCACGCGCGCGCCGTGTTCGATGCGCTCTGAGGCGCGGTAGCGATCGCGAACGAGCTCGCGTCTGCTCGTTCGGGAGCTCGTCCGCTACTTCGCGATCGGGGGATCGATCGCAAACTCGAGAGAGAACTGCGCCTCGCCGCGCCACAGCTGCGCCGTCACCTGGTTCGCGGTGCGCAGCGAATCCCAGACCGTCTGCAGCTGGTCCGGGCGCGACAGCGGCTTGCCGTTGATGCCGAGCAGTACGTCGCCGGGGACCAGATCGACATCGACCAGCGGCCCCGTGCGATCGAGCAGCTGCACCAGCTGCCAGCCGACGAACCGATCGCCGTTCAGCTGTGGCGTGATCTCGAACTGCCGCAGGAACGCTCCCGGGCCGGCATCGAGCACGGCGACCAGACGATCCCGCGCGATCGTGCCCGTGCGCAGACCCTTGCCCACGGGGGCGGTGGCGCGCGGGGCGTCCACGGCTGGTGCCACGGCTGGATCGGTGGCGGTCGCCCGGGGACCGAGATCCTCGTCATAGACCGACGTCTTGGGCGTGACCTTGGGGCCACACGCGGCGGCGGTGACGAGCCAGAACAAGGCACAGCGCATGGGATGAACGTACGCCGCCCGTCGCCGGAGGCAACTTCTACGGCGCGAGCGTGCCGACCAGCGCGAGGATCGCCCCGAACACCGCATCGGGGGAGGCCTCGCCGTCGATCGTCTCGATCCGTTCGCCCTGCGCGGACAGCTCGGAGATCGTGGCCTTGTAGCCAGCGGCGACCTCCTCCTGCATCTGCATGTCCTCGAACAGCTCCTGGATCCGACCCGCGGAGATCCGGCGCGCGGCGGCGACCTCGGGGCGGACCGAGAGGAACAGTGTCAGGTCGGGTTTCCGCGCGCGGGCATTGAGCGTGGTGATCCAGTCGCGATCCGCGCCGGTGCCCTGATAGGCAAGCGAGGAGTGATACCAGCGGTCGGACACCACGAGGGATCCAGCGGCGAGCTGGACCTCGACCTCGCGCTGGAGGTGATCGAGGCGGTCGGCCGCGAACAGCAGGCCAAACGTGCTCTGCGCGATCGCCTGGTTCTCGATCACGTGGTGGCCGGTCAGCATCTGGCGGATCAGCTGGCCGATCGGCCCATCGCTGGGCTCACGCGTCAGGTGGGCCTTGCCACCCTTGGCATTCAAGTGAGCGACGAGGCGACGGGCCTGGGTCGTCGTGCCGGCACCATCCAGGCCTTCGAGGACGATCAGGCGGCTCATGCGCTCGCGACTATCGCACGGTCAGGCGCGGCGTCGAACCATCGCGAGCGCGAACAGCACGGCCGCGAGAGCACCGGCGAGGATCGCCGCGTACAGCATCCACACCGGCCGGCCAGGCGTCCCACCGGAGCTCGAGCTCGCCGCAGCGCTCTGCGCGGGGGCGTAGTCGGGCTCGAGGGCCACGGCCTTGCGGAAGTCCGGGCCGCCGTCCTTGCCCTGCGCCTCGAGCGCCTTGCCGAGCGCGTAGTGATGCGCCGCGAGAGCGTGCACCGCGCCGGCACCCTTGGGATCGAGGCCGTGCGCCTTGGAGTACGCGGCCGCGGCATCGCCCCACGCCTGCTTCTCCTCCAGCTGCTTGCCCCACGCCGCGTAGATCACGGCCATGCCTTCGCGCTCCCCGCGCTGCGGATTCGCCGCGAGCAGGCGATCGAGCATGGCCGTGGCAGCGGCCAGATCGCCCGCATCGGCCTTGGCCTTCGCCGCGGACCACTGGCTGGCATCCTGCTGCTTGCGCTGGCCGTCGTAGAACTCGAACAGCCGCCTGGTGAG
>JAYVRN010000059.1:0-8619 GCA_043776275.1 Myxococcales bacterium
GAAGATGAAACCTGGCCTCGTTGCGATCCTGCTCCTCGCTTGCTGCGGCCCGCACGCTGGTGGCTACAAGCCGCCCACACCGATGCCGACCGTGGCCGACGTCGTCGATCGGCTCGCCAAGGCGCGCGCGCTGCTGACATCGTTCACGGGCGAGAGCGTGATGGACTACTGGCTCGGCGATCAGCGCGTGAAGGGCACCGTGCTCGTGATGGGTACGCTCGGTGCGAAGGTCCGGTTCAATGCGCTGTCGCCTGCAGGCGGCGATGTGCTCGCCGACATGGCGTGCGACGGAGCGAACTTCGCGTACGTGGACAAGCAGAACAACTGCCAGCTCTCCGGGCCGTGTGATCGCCAGTCGATCGCCTCGCTGCTCCGCCTGGAGCTCGAGCCGGAGGACTTCATCTACCTCGCGCTGGGCACGGTGCCGGTCGCGGCGACCGAGGGCACGGTGGTGTGGGACGGCAAGAACGGGCACGAGAACGTGACGCTGACCGGGCCGAATGGCACGCAGACGCTCGAGGTCGATCTCCGCGGCGGCCGGTTCGACGTGCTGAAGAGCGAGCTCAAGGATCCGGCGGGCAAGACCGTGTGGTCCGTCGAGAACGCCGAGTTCGGCAACGTCAGCGATCCCGCGGGCGGCGAGCACCGGCTCCCGGGCAAGACGCGGTTCAAGTCGCCGATCCAGAGCGCGGACCTGCTGGTCGATTGGGGCGAGCGCACCGTCAACCCGGACCTCTCGAATCCAGCGAAGTTTCAGGTCTCGATCCCGCCGGGGCTCGCCGCGTGCGGCGCGAAGCCGTGAGGGCCGCGATCTCGACCGTCGCCGGAGGCACAGGGAGCCACAGGGAGATCAGAGTCGGCTCGTCGCGTAGATCTGCGGCATGCCGCCCCGATCGCTCGACATGATCATCCGGCAGCCATCGCTCGAGATCGAGCTCGGCGCGTCGATCACGGACGTGGTCAGCTCGCTCACCACGTGGAGGTCGCCGAACGGCTGCGAGGTCGAGCTGCGCGTGCCCGTATAGACGTCGCCTCCATTGGTGCGCGATGACCGCCAGAAGATCTGGAGACCATCGGCGCGCACCACGGGATCGAACTCGTCGGCGAGCGAGAGCTCGGTGACCTCGGTGGCTGCGCCATAGGTCGCGACCCCGAGGCGCGCTGCGCGATAGATCCGCGTGAAGCCACTCCGCGGCGAGACGAAGTACAGCTCGTTGCCCTGCAGGAACGGCTGGCTATCGTTGACGGCGGTGGCCAGCGAGGCGAGCCGCACGGGGGCCGTGAAGTCCGTGCCGACCAGCACGCTCTCGTAGAGATCGAGCTGGCCAGCACCGCCCGGCCGTGACGATGCGAACACGATGGTCGAACCATCGCTCGAGATCGTCGGGTCGAATTCATTCGACGTGCTGTTGAGGACGATCATCGGCGTGATCGAGAACGGCTGATCGAGCGCGGTGCGGACGACGCGGTAGAGGTCGATGTTGCCGCCACGTGCGCTCCACATCACCCCGGACAGCTCGTCGCCGGTGAGGCGGAGCGTGGCGTCGGTGAGGTTGCTGTTGAGCTCGGCGATCAGGGTCGGGGGGGCAAACAGGCCGGAGCAGCGCGCATCGTTCGGCGTCGAGTCTTCCGATGCCGCATCCGCCTGGGGCTCGAACGCCACGCGGCCGCACGCTCCGCCCAGCGCGAGGAGCGACGTGACCGCGAGCTGCCGGAATCGGCGGAGCATCACCTGGGAGCGTACCTGCTCGTCGCGTCGCCCGCACGCCTCACACCTGGGCGAGCGCGAGGTACGCCAGCGCGCCGGCGAGATATCCGAGCAGCGCGGGGAGCGACACCTTGCGGACGTACCAGCCGAACGTGATCCGCTGCATACCCATCACGGCGATCCCGGCCGCGGAGCCGATGATCAAGATGCTGCCGCCGGTGCCCGCGCAGTAGGCGAGGAACAGCCAGAAGTGATGGTCGGTGGGGAAGTGCGAGAGCGTGTACATCCCCTGCGCGGCGGCGACCAGCGGCACGTTGTCGATCACGGCCGACGACAGGCCGATCGACATCGTGATCACGTCGACATTGCCGATCGCTTCGTCCATGTAATGGGCGAGCGCAGTCAGGAGGCCGGCGCTCTGGAGGGCGCCGATCGCAAGCAGGATCCCGAGGAAGAACAGGATGCTCTGCGAGTCCACGCGCTGCAGCGCGCCGGCCACGGACAGGGCGCTCTTGCCCTCATCGTTCTTCGACTTGTGGATCAGCTCGGTCACGGTCCACAGCACGCCGAGGCCGAGCAGGATGCCCATGAACGGTGGGAGGTGGGTCAGCGTCTTGAACACCGGCACGAACAACAGCACGCCACCGCCGACGATCAGGACCACCCGGCGCTCGAGAGGCGTGGTGGGGCGGACGCGCTCCGCAGCATCGGCTTCCGGACGGCGGACGTCGCCCTTCATGCGCAAGCCGAGCCACAGCACCGGGACGGCGACCGAGACCAGCGCGGGCACGAGCAGCTGGCGGATGATCGTGGTGCTCGTGATCTGACCGCCGATCCAGAGCATCGTGGTGGTGACGTCTCCGATGGGAGACCACACTCCACCCGCGTTGGCGGCGACGATCACCGCGCCGCCGTACAGCATGCGATCGTCATCGTCGCGAACGAGCTTGCGAACCAACGACATCATCACGATCGACGCGGTCAGGTTGTCGAGCACGGCGGACAGGACGAACCCGAGCAGGGCCACCACCACGAGCAGCCGCCGGCGCGACACGGTCTTGATCCGGGAGGTGATCAGCTCGAAGCCATCGTGTGCATCGATCAGCTCGACGACCGTCATCGCCCCGAGGAGGAAGAACAGGATCCCTGACAGGTCGCCCATCTGATGGACCAGGGCCTCGCCGATCGTGTGGTGATCGCCCGCGAGGATGTACGCGGTCCAGCACGCCACCCCCGTGAGCAGAGCGGACGCGGCCTTGTTTATGCCGAGCGCGTGTTCGAACACGATCGCCAGATAGCCGGCGGCGAAGATCAGGATCAGCAGCATGGGTGCACGCTCCCCGAGAGGGGTGGTGTGCTGGCGGCCCGACCAGCACGGAGCCTGCAGCGACCATCGCTGCACCCGTTGTTCGCGGATCCAAAGTAGCACACCATGACGCGTGGTCAGGAGGCGTCTCGCACTGGTCGCGTGCGTGCTGTGGTTCCTCGGTGTCGAGGTGCTGCCGGCCGTCCACCAGGGCATGCACGGCTCGCTCGCGGCTCACCGCCACGACGCCGGCGGGATGGTCGTCACCGTCACGTTCGACGAGCCCGCGCATCGGCATGCCGACGGGAGCATCCACGCGCACCACGGCACGGCACCGGTCCACAACCGGGACACCCGCAACCGTCTTCGCGATCCGGCCTCGCATGCGGCGGGCCTGGCCCACCACGCCGCGGCGATGATCGCCGTCGCACCGCCGCTCACCGCACCGCTCCCCGTCGATCGACGGCCTACCTCGGTTGTTCCCCTCCCGATCCGGATCCTGTCCTCGGCCACGGTTCCCGAGGCGGCGGCGCGCGGCCCGCCGGTGCGCGTGTCCTGACGCGTTCACCGATCTTCACCGATCATCACCGATCACCGATTCGTTCCGTTTCCCGAGGACCTCCATGTTCAGGCTCTTCGCGGCGGGCGCCATGCTTGGCGTCGCGCTGCTTCCACGTCTCGTTCACGCCCACCCTGACGACGAACCCGCCGAGCTCGCCCCCGAGACGGTCGAGATCGTCGACGACGCCCCCGCCGAGTCAGCGTCCTCGGTCCACCTCGATCGCGCGGCCCTCGCGCTGCGGTCGCGCACCCAGCCCTCCGACATCCTCCGCCAGGTACCCGGCCTCGTGGTCTCTCAGCACGCCGGCGGCGGCAAGAGCGATCAGTACTTCATCCGCGGCTTCGATGCCGACCACGGCACCGATCTCGCGATCTTCGCGGACGGGGTGCCGGTCAACCTCACCTCGCACGGCCACGGTCAGGGCTATGCCGATACCCACTGGATGATCCCCGAGACGATCGAGAGCGTCGAGGTCCACAAGGGGCCCTACGCCGCGCGCTACGGCGACTTCTACACGGCCGGAGCGCTCGAGCTGAAGACGATCGACGAGATCGCCGGTCCGACGTTGTGGACGGTCACCGGCCTCGGGATGACTCATCACCACGGCCTGAACCGCCGTGTCGTCGGGCTCGCGAGCCCGAAACTGCGCGAGGGCGATCGGACCCTGGTCGCGATCGAGCTCGCCGAGGCCGATGGACCGTTCGTCCACCCACAGGACTTCCAGCACGCGAACGCGCTCCTCAAGTGGCGCGGCAAGGTCGGTCCAGGCGAGCTGCGCGCTCAGCTCACGGGGTACGCCGGGCGATGGAACCAGTCCGGCCAGATCCCCGAGGGCGAGGTCGCCGCGGGCCGGCTCGATCGGTTCGGGGCGATCGATCCGACGGAAGGTGGCAAGGCGTCACGCACGAGTGCGCAGGTCGCGTACGCGTTCACGGACATGGACCACTCGCTGTGGACGCTCAGCGCCTATGGCGTTCGCAACGATCTGACCCTGTTCTCCAACTTCACGCTGTTCGCGCGCGATCCCATCAACGGCGATCAGATCGAGCAGCGCGATGCGCGCTGGCTGTACGGCGGTGACGTCAAGTACGAGCGCACGATCGGCCGCAAGGTCCTGTTCACCGCCGGCGGAGGGCTGCGCCACGACGTCGCGGAGACCGGCCTGTGGCACACCGCCGACCGGCAGCGGGTTCCGGACTGCTTCTTCGACGGACCGAATCCCTGCAATCACACGGACAACCGGATCTGGGATCTCGGTGCATACGTCGAAGCGAACGTGACGCCGCGGCCGTGGCTGCACATCATCCCGGGCCTGCGCTTCGATCAGCTGCTGTGGAACGTGGAGGACCTCGCCACGCGTCGCCTCGATGGGTCGACCCACGCCGCGATCGTCAGCCCGAAGCTCTCGGTCGAGCTCCACGCCTCCCCGCAGGTGAACTTCTTCTTCAACACCGGCTCGGGGTTCCATTCGAACGATGCGCGTGCCGCGATCACCTCGCGCGGCGAAGGTGCGCTCGCCCGCGCGCTCGGTGCGGAGGCAGGCGTGCGGATGAAGCCGGCGCCGCGCGCGCGGGTCTCCGCCGATCTCTGGTACCTCCACCTCGCCTCGGAGCAGGTGTGGAGCGGCGACGCGGGTGGCACCGAGCCCTCGGATCCCACGCGGCGGTTCGGGCTCGATCTCGAAGGGGCGGTCGAGGTCACGCCCTGGCTCTCGCTCGATGCGAACGTGACCTGGGCGCACGCGACGCCGGTGGTCAACGCTGGGAACGCGGGCGCACTCGCCCTCGCGCCGCGCTGGATGGGCTCCGGCGGCGCTGCCCTTCACGATCGGCGTGGCTTCGTCTCGCTCCGCGCGCGCGGGATCGCGGACCGCCCGGGAAACGACGATGGCTCGCTGACCGCCGAGGGCTACCTGATCTTCGACGTCGTCGCGGGCAAGCGCCTCGGCAGATTCGACCTCGAGCTCACCGTCACCAACTTGCTCGACACGGACTGGCGAGAGGCGCAGTTCGCCGAGGAGTCCCGGGTCTCGACCACGGCGCCGCTCGTCGAGCAGATGCACTTCACCCCGGGAGTGCCCCTGACCGCCACGGTCGCCGCATCGGTCACGTTCTGACTCCGGGACAAGATCACGGCGTGGTGCGCGGGGCCGACAGCCGAGCGGAACTACTGGGTCTTGTTGACCTTTGTTCGCAGTGATCCCAACTGACTACATCCTCGTATCTACGTCGCGGGATGACAGGGCATCGGGGCAAGCATCGTCGGGCATGGGGCACGGTGGCGTGCCTGCTCTGGCTCCTCGGCGTGGAGGTCATGCCGGACCTCCACCAGGCGTTTCACGACGCCGGTTCGCATCATCACGACGGCGATCAGCTCGTCGCGGACGACCACGATCACGAGGCTGACGATCATCACGACGTCGATCGCGAAGTCCCGCACACCGAGCTCGATCATCCCGAGCACGCCCATGCGGGCGGTGGCCTCGCACATCACGCGACCGCGCTGCAGGCCACACCCCCACCGACCACCGAGCCGCTGCCGGTCGATCGGCACGCGACCCTTGCCCACCGCGCGTCCGAGCCTTCGCTCGTCTCGATCCTCCTGCTCGCGGCGTGTGCGCGCGGACCACCGGCCCGGGGCTGCGATCGGCCTCGTCCCGTCTCGTTCCTCCTATGACCGTCGCCTCCGGGTGACGTGTCGCGATCGCGCGCCCGTGTGCGCGATGCCCTCTCGCCCAGGACTGTCATGTCGCTCCTCCGCAAGCTCGGTGCCGTCACCGGCATCACCGTGTTCGCCACCTCGTCTGCGTTCGCGCAGCCCACGCCCACCCCCGAATTGGTCCCGCTCACCGATGCGCAGCTGCTCGACGCCGCCAACGCCGCGGCCGAGGCCGCCGAGTCCGCCGAGTCCGACGAGGTGATCGAGATCAGCTCGGAGGCGCCGGCCGAGTCGGCGTCCTCGGTGCACCTCAGCTCGGAACAGCTGCACTATCGCTCGCGCACCCAGCCATCGGATCTGCTGCGGCAGGTGCCCGGCCTCGTGGTCTCGCAGCACGCCGGTGGCGGCAAGAGCGACCAGTACTTCATCCGCGGCTTCGATGCCGATCACGGCACCGACATCGCGATCTTCGCCGATGGCATCCCGGTCAACCTCACCTCACACGGCCACGGTCAAGGCTATGCCGACACCCACTGGCTGATCCCCGAGACGCTCGAGAGCGTCGACATGCACAAGGGCCCGTACGCGGCGCGCTACGGCGACTTCTACACCGCCGGTGCGCTCGAGCTGAAGACGATCGACAAGATCGAGGGTCCCACGATGTGGATCGCCGCGGGCGCACCGATCACGGGCGTCGGCGTCAACCGCCGGCTGGTCGGGATGGCGAGCCCGCAGCTGCGGAACAACCGGGACGACAAGTCCCTGCTCGCGGTCCAGATCGGCGAGACCGACGGGCCGTTCGTGCACCCGCAGGACTTCCGTCACGGCAACGCGCTCGGCAAGTGGCAGGGCAGCGTGGGGCCGGGGGAGCTGAAGATCGAGGCGAACTGGTACCACGGCACCTGGAACCAATCCGGCCAGCTGCCGGCCAACGAGATCACCGCCGGTCGCCTCGCGCGGTTCGGCGCGGTGGATCCGAGCGAGGGTGGCAAGGCGACGCGCGCGAGCGGCCAGATCGCGTACACCGTGCGCGACACCGAGGCAGGCTCGGCGTGGCGCTCGAGCGCATACGGCGTGGGGAACCAGCTCGACCTGTTCTCGAACTTCACGCTCTACGCCCGCGATCAGGAAAACGGCGACGAGATCGAGCAGACCGACGGCCGCTTCCTCTACGGCGCCGATACCTCGTACGAGAAGCGGATCGGCTCTGGCGATCTGCAGACGTTCCTCACCGTGGGCGCGCAGCTCCGGGCCGACGATGTCCAGACGTCGCTGTGGCACGCCTCGCAGCGCAAGCGGCTCGAGGCCTGCTTCGCCGAGGGCGCGAATCCGTGTAACCGCACCGACAACCACATCAAGAACGTCGCCGCGTATGCCGAGGCGAAGATCATGAAGGGCGATTGGCTGCGGATCTATCCCGGCCTCCGCGTCGATGGCTTCTCGTGGAACGTCTCCGATCTCGATCCGGAGACCGCCAACGATCCGATGACGACCACCGGCGGCAGTGCGACGGCGGCGATCGTCAGCCCCAAGCTGTCCGTCGAGATCGCGGACTCCGAGGTGATCAGCCTGTTCGCGAATGCCGGCGCCGGCTTTCACTCGAACGATGCCCGCGCCGCGGTGGCCTCGCACGGCGATGGTGCGCTCGCTCGCGCGATCGGTGGTGAGGTCGGCGCGCGGATGAAGCCGCATGCGCGCGCGCGGGTCTCGGCGGACGTCTGGTACCTGCACCTCGCCTCGGAGCAGGTGTGGAGCGGCGACGCCGGTGGCACCGAGGCCTCCGATCCCACGCGCCGGTTTGGCCTCGATCTCGAGGGCTCGGTGGATGCGACCGACTGGCTCTCCCTCGACGCGAACGTGACCTGGGCGCACGCCACGGCCGTCGCCAACGCGGGCAACGGTGGGGCGCTGGCGCTCGCACCGCGCTGGATGGGCTCGGGCGGCGTCAGCTTCCACGACAAGCGCGGCTTCGTCTCGGTGCGCACCCGCGGGATCGGGGATCGTCCGGGAAATGACGATGGCTCGCTGACCGCGGAGGGCTACCTGATCTTCGATGTGATCGCGGGCAAGAAGCTCGGCAAGTCGATCGATCTCAACCTCACGGTCAACAACGTGTTCGACAGCGCGTGGCGCGAGGCGCAGTTCGCCGAGGAGTCGCGCGTGACGCCGACGGCGGGCGTGATGGAGCAGATGCACTACACGCCGGGCCTCCCGCTGACGGCGACCGTGACCGCCGCGTACACGTACTGAGCGCGACACGCCGCCGAGCCGGGCTCGCCGCCGAGCCGGGCTCGCCGCCAAGCCGGGCTCGCCGCCAAGCTGGGCTCGCCGCCAAGCTGGGCTCGCCGCCAAGCTGGGCTCGCCGCCAAGCTGGGCTCGCCGCCA
>JAYVRN010000060.1:0-8612 GCA_043776275.1 Myxococcales bacterium
CGCATCAGGCTCGCGAGCTGCTGGCTGGCGCGCGGATCGTCCATGTTCGAGAGGCCGGAGATCGCCGCGACGCGGTCCTCGGGCTTGCCGTTGCGCGTCGCGTCGAGGATCGCCTGCTGGGCACGGTCCGAGCCGATCTGCCCGAGCGTGGCGAGCGCGGTCGCGCGCACCGAGGCGTCGCTGTCGCGCGTGAGGCGGAGCAGGGTGTCAGTGGATCGGTCGTCGGGGTTCTGCATCAGCGACGAGATCGCCGCCATCCGGGTCGACGGATCCTTCGAATCGATCGCGCGCTCGATCAGGCGGCGGGCCTCCTCCGTGCCCTGACCCGCGAGCGCCCACACGGCCTGGCTACCGGCACCCGGCTCCTTGCTGCCGAGCATCTCCTCGGCGAGCCGCATGCCCTCGGGCGCGCCCGCATTCACGAGCTGCTGCATCACCTGCATCTTGACCGCCGGGTTGCCCTGCGCGGCGGTCATCAGCGCCGACTTCACCTGATCGGTGAGGCCGACCTGGCCGAGCGCGCCCGCGGCGGCCGCGGCGAGATCCTTGTCCTTGCCCGAGAGCGCCGCGACCAACGCGGTCCGGGCCTCCTCGGTGCCGATCCGGCCGAGGACGTTGGCGGCGTAGTTCGCCTCGTCGCGACGGCCGGAGAACAGCGAATCGCTGAGCAGCTGCGCGACCGCGGGATCGCTCGGGCGCGAGGCCGCGAGCAGATCGAGCGCGTTGACCCGGCTGTTGCCGCGGGTCTTGCCCGCGATGTCGACGAGGGCATCGAACGCCTTGGCCGAACCTGCATCGGCCAGCATGCGCATCGCCTCGTAGCGCTCGTTGCGCGAGCCCTTGGCCGCGAGGTCGATCGCGAGCTGGAGCGCATCGGGGTTGCCGGTCTTGAGCAGGCGGGGGAGGGCGGCGCGACGATCCGCGCTCGTACCCTGCTTGATCACGCTGAGCAGGGCCTGGTCGACGTCATCGCCCTCCATCTGGGCGAGCTGGGCGAGGGCGCCCGTGATCTGCGCGCGATCCGAGAGCGCGGCCTCGATCAGGAGCTCGCGTGCCTCGGCCCCGCCGTTCTGCGCGAGGGCCTGCGCTGCGGCGGTCGCGGACTGCCGCTCGCCGGTCTTCATGATCTCGCCGAGCAACTTGGTCGCCTTGTCTCCGCCGACCTCGCCGATCGCGTTGACCGCGGCCCAGCGCGTGCTGATCGCGCCATGCAGCGCGGCCTCGCGGAGCACCGGCAGGCCATCCTCGCCGGCCTTGCCGAGCGCGCCGAGGGCAGCATTGACGAGCTGCGGATCGCCCGACTTCACGATCTCGGTCAACCGCGCGAGCATGGTGTCGTCGATCGAATCGATCGCGCCAAGAGCGGCCGCGGCGATCCGAGAGTCCGGGCTATCGAGGAGCGCGCGGACCGCGGTGGTCGCGGCGGGGGTCTCGATCGAGCCGAGCGCGGAGACCGCGGTGCTCGCGGTGGAGTAGTCGCCGGAATGCGCGATCTGGGCCAGCACCGCGACCGCGCGATCGGTGCCGATCGTGCCGAGGCCGCTGATCGCCGAGCTCTGGGCCGGGTCGCCATTGTTCTGCGCGATCTGGACCAGGACGTCCTCGGCCTTCGTGCTCTGGGTCGCGCCGAGCGCGCTGATCGCCGCCCCACGGACATTGGGGCGATCATCCTTGGTGAACGCGAGCAGCTCCTCGACCGCGTGCTCGGTCCCGATCTGTCCATAGATCCCGAGCACCGCCTCGGGCACCCCCCGCCGGGCATCCCGGAGGAGCGGACCGATCTGGTCGACCGTGCTGTCGTCCCCGACCATCCCGAGCTTCTCGGCGAGCTGGGCGATCTCCTTGACGGTCCGTGCGGCCAGCACCCGCTCCACCAGCTCGGACTTCGAGATCCCGGCGGCTTCGGCCGACATCCGCAGGGGCCGCTTGAGGTGGGCGGGGAGCCCACCCGTGCGCGGCGTGGTCACGGACGCGGCGGGGGTGTTCGAGTGGCCACCCTTGTGGGCGGACACCGTCGCAAACCCGGCGATTCCAGCGAACAGGGCACAGGCAAGCTTCCAGCGCGTCAGGGTCGTCATGCGGCTTCTTCCTCGGGGGGCTCGTGAACGTCTGTGTCAAACGAACGCCGAAAGGTATCGATCCATTCCGCCTGCACGTCAGGGCGGTGTAAGGCATGGGCGCGAAACCAGGCAGGAATGGGACATTCCAGCTCGCCTCGGGTTTCAGCATTCCGCGGGAAGGTTTTCGGAAACCACAGCCCGGACGAGGTGTCGGCACGCATGCTCGGATCCGGACGGATCGGGCGGCGGGCAGTCGCACGGCGGGCACCAGACGCAGGTGGCGGGCGAACTCCGCAGATCATCGCCGAGCTGTCGACGCGCCGCAAGCGACACATGGGGCCGGATTGGGCACGGTCGCAAAACGATCGCGTAAGGGGGCTTCAGTTCCGTTGACGCCACCGACGAGGTTCGTAGACTGAAGCCATGCTGACGCCAGATCAGACCAAAGAGCTGAAGACCATCCTCGAGGCCGATCTGACCCGCCTTGGAGACTCCGCGCACAAGACGATCGAGTTCACGATGGACCGGGATCGCGACCGGATCGGCCGTGACTCGATGGATGAAGCCACGGAGGAGGAGGTCTATTCGACCCAGCTCCGGCTCGCCGACCGGGAGAGCTTCCTGGTCACCAAGATCCGTGAGGCGATGCTGCGCCTGGACGCCGGGAAGCTCGACGAGTGCGAGGAGTGCGCCGAGCCGATCGGGTTCAAGCGGCTCCTGGCCCGGCCGGTGACGACCCTGTGTTTCGAGTGCAAGTCGGCGCGCGAGCAGGTCGAGGCCGACGAACGCCCCGAATAGGCTTCCAAGGGGGGTCGGGCGGGGCCCGGGCGACCTCAGGTCCTTAAAGGGCCACAGAATTTCCAGGTTGGCTGACCTCTGGTACTATTTTCCCCGCCGGGGATGCGCGACCGCTACACGATCACCGAGCGACTCGACCACGGAGGCATGGCCGAGGTATTCCGCGGCGTTGCGGAGTCGATGGAGGGGTTCAAGAAGAATGTCGCGATCAAGCGCATCCTTCCGAACCTCACCAAGAACCAGAAATTCGTCTCGATGTTCCTCGACGAGGCGCGGCTGTCGCTGTTCCTGCAGCACGCCAACATCGTTCAGGTCTTCGACATCTCGAGGACCCCGGACGCCGCGTACTTCCTCGTCATGGAGTTCGTGGATGGGTGCAACCTCAAGGGGCTCATCGAACGGCAGAAGCAGAAGGGCAAGCGGATCGACGTCGGGCACACGATCTACCTGATGATCGAGTGCTGCAAGGCGCTCCACTACGCCCACAGCCTCGAGCACCCCGAGACCAACGAGCCGCTCGGCATCGTTCATCGCGACATCTCTCCGCCGAATATCCTCCTGTCGAAGAACGGTGAGGTGAAGCTCGTCGACTTCGGGCTCGCCAAGGCGAACAGCCAGATCGAGTCGACGGACCCGGGCGTGGTGAAGGGCAAGTTCAGCTATCTGTCGCCCGAGGCCGCGAGCGGACTCGACGTCGACCATCGCGCCGACGTGTTCGCGGTCGGCATCATCCTGTGGGAGCTGTTCACCGGGAAGCGGCTGTTCTACGGCGACACCGACTACCAGACCGTCGAGCTGGTGCGCCAGGCCAAGGTCCCGTCGCTGACGGCGGTCAACTCGGAGATCGAGCCCGAGCTCGAGCAGGTGGTGCGCAAGGCGCTCGCTCGCGATCCCGACGATCGCTACCAGAACGCGGCCGACCTCGGCGATGCGCTCGCGCAGTTCCTGTTCTCGCGGCGGATGAAGGTCACCGCACGCGACATCGCGGCCCTCGTGAAAGACACGCAGGTCGAGATGATGCGGAAGCGCTCCGCCGAGCCGAAGGAATCGCTGATCAACGGCCTGATCCTCGACGAGATGAAGAAGATGACCTCGCTGCTCGATGGCGAGGCTGAAGCGACGGGCGGACCGAACGAGGGCTCGATGTCGCTCGATCCGAGCACGTTCGTCGACACCTCGAACTGGGCAGGCGATCTCGCGCAGTCGCAGCCGGGCGCGATGCGCACGCCGGTGGCGAAGAAGACCACCCGCCCACCGCCGAACAAGACCAAGCCGCCCCCGAACACGCAGAGCGGCAGCCCCGGTGAGGTCGAGTCCCTCGAGCAGATGCTCGAGCCCGATCGGACCGGGATGCACAAGAAGGGCGACAGCAAGCCGCCCTGGGCGCTGATCATCATCGTGATGGTGCTGCTCGCCGCGGGTGCCGCGGTCGCCGTCGTGTTCGCGATGGGCTGAGCGTTCGGCATCGGCATCGGCGTCGGCGTCGGCATCGGCGACGGCGACGGCATCGGCATCGGCATCGGCATCGGCATCGGCATCGGCCGTAACTGTGCGCTACGCCTCGCCGCGGGGCGCCATCCAGACGCTCGGCGCCGGCGGCGATAGCACGCGGGCGCCGAACACACGGACACGATTCGAGATCGCGCGCTGAAGGAGGTCGAGCATCTTGCGCGCCTGCGCGGATCTTGGTCGCTGTAGGCCAGCGGCGGTGTTCGGAAGGCGCTCGACCATCATGATGTAGAGCAGGGTCCGCAGGTACGCGCGATCGATGTGCTCGGTGACGACGCGATCGTCGGCGTCGATCATCCGATCGAGCGCGGTGAGCGCCGCCTCCATGGCCACGCCGGACGCGATGACCTCGCGGGGCTCGGGCGCACGGTTCGCGATCCGCGCGAGCGCCTGGACGATCGCGGTCAGCTCCGCTTCCACCACCAGCTTCGAGTTCGGCATCCCCGGCTGTGGTGCACCGCTCGAGCCAACGCGAACCCCGCGAAATCTGAAGTGCTCGTGTCCGATGTCCGGCCGAGATTCGGACGCGACGTCCGGGCGCCGGACGGGAGAACCTGCCGGACCGGAACCGACCTTGAGGATCGATGGCTATTCCAAGGCCGCTCGGAAGGGAACGTTGACCTGGACGACGACGTGAACTTGAACCTGAGCGCCACCGTGGACGTTCACCATCGACGCGGTCACGTCATCTTGGCGAGCATGGCGACGTTCGAGCAGATCGATGCCGCGAGCGTCAGCACGTGATCGATGCGCCGACGGCGGCGGGCACTTGGTGATGGTGGAAGCTGGGCATGCTCCGCTGTCGTCCAGGGATTTTCCGGTTGCGCTACTTATCGACGACAACGTCCAAGATGGCGTTTATGTTCAGGTTCAAGTCAACGTCAACGCCAACTGAGCGCTAGTTCGTGGTCGGGCTGGTGACCGGTGGCACGATCTCGGCCTCGGTCTCGGTGCTCGCGCGCTGCCCCGCGACGGCGGGGACCGGCTCCGAGCGCTCGCGCTTGACCCGAACGGGAGTCGCGCTATCGATGGGGGCGCCGGCCGCATTGGTGTTCGCCTTGGTGGCCTCGAGCTTGGCCATGCGCTTGGCGGCCTTCTCGGCCTTCTCTTTTTCGGCCAGCTTCCCCTCGAGGCCCTTGGCGGTGCTCGCCGCCTCGCGCTCGCGCTCGAGCTCGCGCTCCTCGCGCCGCTTCTCGCGCATGCGGCGCAGCCCGCCGACCATGATCTCCGCGATCAGCTGGTCGTACTCCATGCCGATCGCCTTCGCGATCAACACGAGGTCCGAGTAGTCCGGCGTGAGGCCCGGCAGCGGGTTGACCTCGAGGACATAGATCCGACCTTCCGCGTCCATCCGGAGATCGACGCGCGCGACATCTCGACAATCGAGCGCCCAGAACGTGGCGCGCGCGATCTTCTCCATCGCCTTCTGCTCGGCCTCGGTCAGCTTCGCGGGGCACTCGTAGTAGACGTGCTTCTCCCACTCCTGCTTGACGCCGTAGTCGTAGACCGGCCGCAAGTTGTCCTTCTCCTTGAACTTGATCTCCATCGGAGGCAGCACGCGCGGGCGCTTGTCTCCGAGCAGCCCGACCGTGAACTCGCGCCCGGCGATGTACTCCTCGACGAGCGCCGGCTGGCGGTACTTCTCGACGCAGATCTTGACCGCGGCGCGGAGCTCCTCCTCGGTATCGACGACGTTCTTCGAATCGATGCCCTTGCTCGAGCCCTCGGCGTTCGGCTTCACGATCAGCGGGAACTTCATGTCGCTCGACAGCCGCTCGCGCGCGGATTCCATCAGCTGGAACTTTGGCGTGAGGATGTCGTGCTGCATCAGGACCTTCTTGCCGAGCGCCTTGTCGAGCGCGATCGCCAGGGTCGCCGAGTCCGAGCCCGTGTACGGGATGCCGAGGAGCTCGCACAGCGCGGGCACCTGCGCCTCACGGTTCCGGCCTTCGACGCCCTCCGCGATGTTGAAGATCAGGTCGACGTCGGCTTCGGCGAGCACCCGGGGCAGATCCGGCGTGGCCTCGAGGTGCACCACGATGTGGCCCTGCCGCGCGAGCGCGTTGGCGATCGCGATGATGGTCTCCGGCGGATCCCACTCGGCTTCGTCGTCTCCGGCGTGCGTGCGCTTCACGTTGTACGTGAAGCCGACGCGGATCGGTTGGACGCGGCGCTGGCGGCGCGAATCGAAGCCGCCGAGCTGGCTCGCGGTGGCGAGGCCTGAACGCAACGCCGCAGCGTTGAGGATCGCGGCGATCGTGGCGTTGTACGTCAGGCCGACCTGCGCGGTGGCCGCGAACAGGGACGAGTGCGACGCCAGCTGTGGGAGGGCGTTCGCCTCGAGCAGGTAGATCCGGCCCTCGGAGGTCACGCGATAGTCGAGCCGGCACATGTCGCGCAGCCCGAGCGCGCGGATCGCCTCGAGCGAGATCGAGCGCAGGCGCGCCGCGACGTCGCGGGGGATGTTCGCCGGGCAGCGGTACTGGACCTTGCCGGGCTCGACGTTCTTCAGGCGGTAGTCGTAGATGTTGAACGGCCGGTCACCGCTGTTGCCACCTTCGAGGCCCGATCGGAGATCCACCTCGACCGGCGTGAGCAGGCCATCGTCGTGGCCCACGCCCTCGATGAAGCCGAGCGCGATGTCGAGCCCCTCGATGTACTCCTCGACGAGGACGCCATCGGGATACGTGCGCAGCGCGCTCTTCAGCGCGGCGGTAAGCTCCTTGGGCTCACGGACGACCGACGAACCGATCGTCCCGTTGTAGATCCCCTTGCTCGAGCCTTCGTGGTTCGGCTTGACGATCACCGGGAACGCCAGGCCGAGGCCGCGCTGGCAGACGTCGTCGAAGTTGCGGACCGTCACCAGCATGCCGCGCGGGCTATCGATCCCCGCGCGCTGGACGATCAGCTTGGTCAGCCACTTGTCGAGCGTCAGCGCGTTCGTGTACGCGTCCGAGCCGGTGTACGGGACCCCGAGCTCCTCGAACAGGGCAGGGTAGAACGCTTCGCGCATCCGGCCGGACTGACCTTCGGCGGTGTTGAAGATGATGTCCGGATCGATGGCTTCGAGGCGCTCGAGGAGGTTCGAGGCGGGGCCCGAGACCTCGACCTTCTCGACCTCGTGACCCGCGGCCTCAATGGCGGCGGTGATCGCGCTCACCGTCTCGGCACTGTCGTACTCGGCTTCTTTTTCGGTCTCCCGGACATCGGTCAACCGAAGGTTGTGCGTGAACGCGACTTTCATGAGGTGATCACCACATAGCAAAGCGGTGTGACACGTAAACAGTCAAGCGAAACCGTGAGGTTGCTAGACCACACCGATCGCGCCTCTCATGCGTCATAACTAGGTATGCGGCGCATTGCTCTCCTCCTCACATTCCTCGTCGCATGCGGCGGTCGCGGGAGTCCGTCAACGCTGCCGAAGCCGTCCGCTTCGCCGCCGATCAAGCCGGCGAGCGATCTCGCCGATGCGCGGGCCAACGCGCCGCGAGCCGATCCCGGCGACAAGGGCCTCACGGCGCGTGATCCCCGGGTGGTCGACCTCGACATCATCCGGATCCGCGCCAGCGGCAGCGGGATCGGAGGAGATCCCGAGCTGACCTCGGTCGCGTCCGCCGATCTGTTCAAGCAGGCGAACGCATCCGCCAAGGCCGGCACCACCAAGGATGCGATCGCGCGCTACCGGCAGCTGATCAGCGAGTTTCCGGACTCGCAGTACGCCCCGGTGTCGCTGTTCAACATCGCCGCGGTCTACGACCACCAGGGGGATCTCGCCAACACGATCTCCACCCTCGAGGAGCTGCTGAAGACCTATCCCCAGTCCCGGGAGTCGATCGACGGCCACCTCTATATCGCGGCCCTCCAGGCCGACCATCACCTGTGGCCGGAGGCCGTCGCCACCCTGGATGCCGCGCTCGCCCGGACGAGCCTGACCTACGCCGATCGCGTCGAGGCGTTCGCTCGCAAGGGCTATGTCGAGATGGAGCAGCAGCACTTCGACCTCGCCGACACCGCCCTCGAGGCCTCGGTCGCCGAGTGGCGCAAGGCCCCGCGGATCGAGGACCCCTACTACATCGCGATGGCGCACTACTACCGGGGCGAGCTGATGCACCGGAAGTTCGCCGCGGCGAAGGTCCGCACCGGGGATGACGAGATGGTGGTCGACCTCGAGGCCAAGCGGGTCCTGGCCGTGAAGGCCTACGACCGCTGGAAGGAGAGCCTCGGGTTTCGCCACGCCTACTGGGC
>JAYVRN010000061.1:0-8611 GCA_043776275.1 Myxococcales bacterium
TCAGGAGATCCTCTCCGACCCGTCGTACTGCGGTCAGCTCGTGGTGATGACGGCGACGCAGATCGGGAACGTCGGCGTCAATCACGCCGATACCGAGGCGCGCCGCGTGGCGTGTGCAGGGTTCGCGATCCGCGAGCTGTCCCCGATCCCGGCCAGCTGGCGCTCCGAGGATACGCTCACGCACTGGCTCGACGACAACAGCGTCCCGGGGATCGACGGCATCGACACGCGCGCGCTGACCCGGGTGCTCCGGGATCAAGGTGCGATGCGCGGTGCGATCACGCCGCACGTCACCGAGATCGAAGCGGTCCTCGCGCGCGTGCGCGCTGCGCCGACCATGGACGGGCAGGACCTCGTGCCACGCGTCACCTGCGCGAAGCGCTACGAATGGACCGAGCCGAGCTGGCAGGCGATCGACGATGGCCGCGCGATCCCCACGCCGCCCGTCAGCCTCCATGTCGTCGCGTACGACTTCGGGATCAAGGAGAACATCCTCCGCCAGCTGCGCGACATCGGCTGCCGGGTCACGGTGGTCCCCGCGACCACGCCCGCGGGTGAGGCGCTCGCCGCCGGCGCGGACGGGTATTTCCTGTCCAATGGCCCAGGTGATCCGGCCGCGGTGACCTATGCCGTCGCCGCTGCGAAGGAGCTGTGCGCGAGCGGCAAGCCGGTGTTCGGCATCTGCCTCGGGCATCAGATCCTCGGGCTCGCGCTCGGGGCGAAGACCTTGAAGCTGCCGTTCGGTCACCACGGTGGCAATCACCCGGTGCTCGACAAGACCACCGGCAAGGTCGAGATCACGTCCCAAAATCACGGGTTCGTCGTCGATCCCACCACGCTCCCCTCCGGCGTTCACGTCACGCACGAGAACCTGTTCGATCACTCGAATGAGGGCATCGCCGTCGCGGGCAAGCCGATCTTCAGCGTGCAGTACCACCCGGAGGCGAGCCCCGGCCCCCACGACGCGAGCTACCTGTTCGCACGGTTTCGAGAACTGATGACAAAGGCGCGCTGATGCCAGGCCCGGCCGCGCTCCTCGATCAGGTCACGGAGGAGCTGTACGCGAGGCACACCGGTGATGTGGACGCAGCATCCACGGCGCGTCGCGAGTACGAGGGGCGCCGCGGCAAGGTCCACCAGGATGACGAGCTGTGGGAGGCCTGGAGCTCCGCATTCGTCGAATGGTTCGTCGTCGAGAGAGTGGTCTCGGGCCATGCCGTACCGCTCGCGGCGCTCAGCTATCGCGAACTTCCGGCAGGCGATCCGCGCGCCGAGGCGATGCGGGCGCTCGTGACCTCGCAGCGCAGCCTGTTCGAGGTCCGCGCGATGGGGAAGGGAACCATCCAGCTGCTCGATCTCCTCGGCGGCGCGGTGTTTCATGTCGACGAGCAGCGCGCTCTCCATGGCGTCGAGGTCGGGGATGTCGCCGAGCTGCGGCTGATCGGCGTGGGTGGCGAGGTCCGGTTCGGGCGCACGTTCATCTACCACCCGAAGGCCGCACGAGCCGCGATCGTCGAGCGTGCACGGGCCATGCTCGCGAAGGGCGCCACGCGCAGGGACGTGATCGACCACGTGGCCCAGCTCCGTGTCCAGGTCACGCGGTACCGGCACATGCCGGCCGCCCGGGTCTACGAGCTCGGCTCGCGGCTCGGGGCCAGCGCGTGATGCGCGTCCTCGGGGCGCTGATCGCGACCAGCTGCGCGACCCTGTGGCTCGCGGCATCGCCGGCCACCGCGGACACCCCGCGTGACACCCCCGCGGCGATCGAGGTCGACCGCGAAGCAGCACCGCCGGGCCGGAGCGAGCTCGGCTTCGATGCGGGCGCGCCGGTGGAGGGCTGGGCCGCCGCGCTGTCGTTCGGCTACCTCGATGCCCCGATCACCCTTAGGTCGAGCTCGGGGACATCGCATCCCGTCGCTCGCCGCGAGACGCTCGCGCTCGGCGGCGCGCTCGGCCTCGGCGACACCGCGGTGATCGATGCACGCCTCGCGATCTCACGGCAGACCGGCGATCGCCTGGTGATCCTCGGCGACGACCGTGCGCTCGATCGCTGGGTTCCCGGCGACCTGCGGGTGGGTGGCCGGGTCCGCGTGGTCACCACCCAGCATGCGGATGCCTTCGTGCGCGCGGAGCTCTCCCTCCCCACCGGTGACGATCGCGATCTCGCCGGCGAGGCGTCGTGGGGGCTCGCGTGGAATCTGATCGGCCGGTTCCGCTTGCCGGCGGGGATCGTCCTCGCCGCGAGTGGTGGGATCCGGCTGCGCGGCGCAGAGGTGATGCTCGCGGACAAGATCGTCGGAGACGAGCTGCACGGTGCGGTCGGCCTGGCCGTCCCGATCCCGCCGGTCCATCCCCTGTGGTGCGTGGCCGATCAGGTCAAGCTGACGGGCGAGCTGGTCGGGATCCTCGGGGACGAGGTCGGCGGCTCGAGCGGTCCTTCCCCGGCGGAGCTCCGGTTCGGCGTGGTCACACGGCCACGCGAGAGCTTCACGATCGGCGTTCGCATGGGGACCGGGCTCGGCGATCAGATCGGGGCTCCGGCGTGGCGCGCGACCGTGGAGCTCACCTATCACGGGGCCTCCCGCTTGATCCCGGCGGGGCCGTCGGACGAGGATCGTGTCGTAGGAGAGCCACTCGATGACTGACGTCGTTACTGCCGTCCTCGGCATTCGGATCAAGTTGCCGCCCGAGGCGATGATCCCGCTGTTGATCGGGACCGCCGCGTTGCTCGTGCTCCTGTTCGCCGGCAGCGCGCTTCAGCGCTGGAAGCAGAGCCACCCGGCGGTCGCGGCCAAGTTCGGCTTGGTCCTCGGCGTGATCCTCACCGGCGCGTCGATCTACTTCCTGTCGCGCTGCCTGCTCAACCAGTCCGATCCCAACAACGAGGGCACGGGCCAGCTGTCGTTCACCGATCCTCCGATCGCCGGCTTCATGGCAGCGCTCGCGGCATCGTTCTGGAAGTTCGGCGAGCAGCGCAAGGTCGCGCTCGGCCTCGGCCTCGTGATCGGCGGCCTGATGCTGATCAAGCCGTTCGTGTGGCCCGTGATCGTGACCTACACCGAGAGCTATGGGGGGCGCGGCACGGTGATCCGGAGCCGGGGGATGATGGATCCCGAGCACCTCGAGTTCCTCGCGACGGGCATCGTGGTGGTGATCACCGCGCTGGTCGCGGGTGCGAAGCGGACGCCGCCGGCGGCGCCGTATCCGCCGTGGCCGCAGCAACAGCCGCCGTACGCGGGCTGATTCGCCTGTCCCGGACTGGCCGTGATCGTGATCGGTCCCGTGACCACGGGGCCGATCACGTCAACGGGATCACGTTCCCGTTGACGGCGGCTGGAATCGCAACCTGAGCACCGTACCCGCCCGCGGGCTGATCGGCGCGGGCTGGTCTACGGGTTGCGACGCGCGCGATCACGCAACGCCGACCACGCGGATGCGCGCGCGATCGTGCCGAGCTCGAGCAACTCGCGGACGTGCGCCCAGGCGGCGTGGTCCGGTGGCAAGGCGCGCCCGCACACCGCGGCGGCGATCACGCGCCCGCCGATCGCCTGCTCGGGATCCACGAACGGCGCGAGCGCCGCGGCCGTCTGCTCGTTGGCCACGCGGACCTCGCCGAGCGCCGCGATCAGGTTGCCGGCATAGCCATCGCTCGCGGTGAGCGCACTCGCGACCAGGTTCGCGATCACCTCGTCTCCCGCGGAGATCCGGGCCATCAGGTAGAGCGCGAGAGCGGCGAGCTCGTCGTCGCCGTCCATCGCGCCGCCGATCGTGGTGGTGACCTGTGCGAGGTGCGCGCGGGCGAGCGGTGGGGCGAGCACGCCGATGTCGCGCTCGGCGAACGGCAGCGACGCGAGGGCGAGCAGGCCGGCCGCATCGGGCACGCCGCCGATCAGATCGGCCGCGACGTCGATGCCCGTCACCGTGCACAGCAGGCTCTCGGCCAGGAGCTGGGTGAGCTGCGACGGCGGATCGTCCTCGTCTTCATCGGCGCGCTGAGACGGCAAGCCGGCGATGCCATCGCGAACGATCTCGCCCACCACCGGCACCGTCAGCTCGCCCAGGCCCGCGAGGACCACCGCGCGACGCAGCGGGTTGGCCTCACGTGCACTGTGTTTCGCGACGATGTCGCGCCGGCCACGCACGAGCAAGGTGCGCACGGCGGCGGCGCAGACCTCGGGCGAGGGATCCGACAGGCGCTGAGCGAGGGCGGCCTCGACATCGGCGTCCTCGGTGGTCTCGAGCATCTCGATCGCGCCGATCGCCACCGCGCGGCGGAGATCGCTCGGCGAATCGAGCTGCTCGACGAGGAGTGGGGCGATCGGATCGAGCGGGAGACGCGAGGCGAGGGCGAGCGCGAGCCCGACGTCGCCGTCCTCACTCGTCAGCATGCTGGCGACCAGCTCGGAGATCGCGGGGACGTGGCCCGCGGCGACCAGACCATCAACGAACGGCCCCGACAGCGCGCTGGCATCGGGGCGATCGATCACGATCGCGCGGTGCGCGATGAACCCCTCGCGATCGAGTGGCGAGGCGAACCCGAGGATGTACGCGCACGCCGACGCGACCTCGCGTCGTGGCAGCTCGAGGTACTTGTCGGGCACCACGCGCTGCTTGCCGATCGCGGCGACCTGCGCGGAGAACGAGGCGGGCTTGGCCGTGATCGCGGCATCGAGACCTGCCTTCGCGGCGGTCCGGACGCGCTGGGCGAGTGGCCCGGGCCGGGAGGCGATCGGACCCAGCGCGGCTGCCACGGCATCGAGCAGGGGAGCCGGGCGCGAAGGATCAAGGAGTGCGATCAGCGCCGTGACCACGTGCTCGGCGATCGGCCATTCGAGGAGGTGGGGCGCCCACGCCAGCACGCGACCGCACTGGACGATCGAGAGGGCGAGGGTCTCGGGCTCGGGGCCCGGCTCTCCGAATAGCTGCTCGAGCGCCGCGGCCTGCGCCGGAAGATCGAGGGCCGCCACCGAGAGCGCGACGAGGTCATCGGCGCGCGGCGCGAACCGGTGCTTGGTGACGAGGGGTGACAGGACACCGCCACGCCCGAGCACGGGCGCCACGATCAAGGCTGCGACCTGATCGTCGACGGGGGCGGCGTTGCCCGGGCCGACCCAGGTGAACAGCGGGCCTGCGAGCCACTCGGCGCGCTCGTCGGTGGTGGCGAGGATCGCCCCGGTGCGTGGATCGAGCAGGTACGTCGAGAGCAGCTCGATCACCTCGTCGGGTGAGAGTGGCCCGGCGCCGGCCTGCGTCGCGAACGGTGACGCGAGCGAGGTGCGCGCGGCATCGGGGAGCTGGGTGAGGGCACGGCGGACGGCAGCGCGGCTTGTGAACGTCATGCGAGGAATCCCATCTCCGCGTACTCGAGCTCGGCGGCGCGGTGCAGGTGGTGTTGCTGGATCGCGAGCCCCTCCGCCTGAGCGGCGGTGGCGGCGCGGACCAGCGCGTTCATGATGTTGCCGCCGGCGAGCGGAAACTTCTGCGCGATCACGCGCAGGTCGAGGTTCGCGGCCACGTGGGCCTCCTTGGGCATCATGCCCTGCCACAGCTGGAGCCGCTGTTGCTCGTCGGGCGCGGGGAACCGGATCCGGAACCGGATCCGGCGACGGAAGGCGGGATCGATCGCGGTCTCGGCGTTGGTCGTCATCACGACCACGCCCTCGTGGGACTCCATGCGCTGCAGGAGGTAGTTGACCTCGAGGTTGGCGTAGCGATCGTGGCTCGACTTGACCTCGGTGCGCTTGGCGAACAGCGAGTCGGCCTCGTCGAACAGCAGCATCACCTGGCCGCGCGCGGCCTCGTCGAACACCCGGCCGAGGTTCTTCTCGGTCTCGCCGATGTACTTGTTGACCACCTGCGAGAGATCGATCCGATAGAGCTCGAGTCCGAGCTCCTTCGCGAGGAGCGAGCAGATCATGGTCTTGCCGGTGCCGGGTGGGCCGGCGAACAGCGCGGACAGGCCGCGGCCGTATGGCAGCTTCCGATCGAAGCCCCAGTCCTCGAAGATCTTCGCGCGGTGCGCGGCGTAGTTCAGGAACTCGAACACCGGCCCGAGCACCTCGTCGGGGAGGATCACGTCGGACCACTCGAGGGTGGTGCGCACCACGCTCGCGAGCGAGGTCAGGCGGTGCGCGAGGCGGGTCCGCACCACATCGATGATGTGCTTCTCGCTCGCGATGCCGCCGCGCTGATGAACCACGTCGAGCCGCCCGAGCTCCTCACAGGCCTCTTTGATCGAGGCGCCCGTCGCCGAGTACTTCTTGACCAGCGACTCCAGCGAGGTGTCGGACCCGAGTCGCAGCCCCGGCGGGAGGTGCCTGACCCACAGCCGTCGCTGGACCTCGGGCGTGGGGAACGGCATGTCGAACCGCATCGCGACCCGGCCCGCGCGCGTCACCCACTTGGGCGATCGCTCCACCACGATGGCGAGCGGCGTGCGGACCCGACGGACCAGCTCGCTGAGCGTCTGAAAGATCTGCGCCTGGCCCTCGCCATCGCCGTACTCGTGCGCATTCTCGAGCACGAGGACTGCATCCTGGAGGTGCGCCTCGCGGATCAGCGGCTTGAGGATCGTGGTGAGCGCGCGCGCATCGACGGGCACCTCGCTCATATTGACCACGAGCATCGAGCGGCCGAGCTGCCGCGCGGCCGCGCCGATCACGGACTTGCGCCCGACGCCGGGGGCGCCGACCAGCTCGACCAGCTGATCCGCCCGTGCGAGCGCGCGCGCGACCTGTTCGATCAGCGCGGGATCGGGGAGCAGCACATCCGATGCGGGCATCGGCTGCGCGACGAACGAGCCGGCGGCACCGAGGATCGAGGGTGGTGGCACGCCTGCCCCTTCGATGAAGTCGAGCACGCGATCGGAGAGGCGGACGCGCTTGTAGACCAGCGGCGGCTCGGCGGCCCAGCCCGCACCGATCGAGAGCTCGACGAGCCCGTGCGCGATCAGCGGCGAGTCTGGGGAGAACCTCAGCCGGACCTCGCCGGGCAGCGGCGCCTCGCTGTTCGAGAGCAGCGCCACCACGAAGGCGACGTCTGCCTGCATCGGGTCGCTCTGCGCCGCGGTGTACGGATTGAACGCCGTGCCGCGCTCGATCGTCGCGAGGACCCCGAGGATGTCGAGATCCACCGGGGCCAGCGCGAACCGCTCGCGGAGGATCTCGAGGGGCAACGGGACCCCGAGGCGGCGCGCGAAGCGTGCGCGCGCGGCGATCTCTCGGCCGTGGGCTTCGACGGCATGGTCGAGCTCGGCGAGGGCAGGGTCGTCGGCGATCAACTTCGCGCGATCGTGCTCGGACAGCACCGGGGTGCCACGCGGCGCCTTCGCCTTCATCCGCACCATGCGATCGATCAGCCGCGCGAACAGCTCGCTCCAATCCGCGAGGTGCTCGCTGGCATCGTCGTATCCCGGGCGCGCATCCGCGCTGGTGACCATCGGCGCCATCCTATCCCGCTCTGAGGTCGGCCACGATGCCGCGAGCCATCTCGGACAGCTCCTGGTCGCCGAGCGAGGTGATCGCGACACCCAGACGCTGCAGCTCCGAATCACTCACCGGCCGGCCGGCGACGCGATCCTCCACGAGGGCCACCAGCAGCGCGCCGAGCCGATCGCCTGCGCGCGAGCTCTCGAGCGTGAGTGCCACGTCGATGCCGGCCTCGAGATGACGCGCTCGATCCATCGGATCCTGGCTCGCACGGACCTGGCGCAGCCTCGCCTCGGCGACCAGCTCGCGGCTCGTCACTTGATCGGGCAGCGCCTGAGCGCTCTCGGCGGCCAGCGCACACGCCTCGGCGGCGGCGGCCGGGGCGTGCCGGAGCATCAGCTCGGCGAGAGAGCCATCGATCACCGCGGTGAGCTCGGGGCGGTTCGCCTTGCGCGCGGCATCGGCGGCACGTGGTGCTCGCTCCGTCGCGGCGTCGAGAGCACCGGCGGCCGACCACGCGGTGACGGCAAGCACGTCGGCTTCGACAGCGCGATCGGCCTGGCCCGCACGACGGAAGAACTCGGCGCCGAAATCGAAGCACGTGGCCGCGGCGGCGGGCTGGCCCTCGGCGAGATCCACGCGCGCGAGCTCGCACAGCGCGAGCCCGGCGAGGGCGGACTCGCCGATCCGCGCCGCAGCGCCACGCGCCCCGTCGAGTAGCGCACGGGCTTCGCGGAGTCGTCCGGCGCGGCGCTGTGCGGCGCCTCCGACCAGGCGCGCGAGCACCTCGATGCGCGCACGTTCCGGGTGCGCCGCTCGATCGAGCGCCGCGGTACATGCCGCGAGCGCGCCGGAGTGCTCGCCGGTCGCGAGCAAGGTTGCCGCGAGGACGATCAGCGGGCCCGCGGTGTCGCCACCTTGTTCTTCGGCGAGGGCCGCGGCCTGTCGCGCGCGCAGCAGGCCATCGGCGGGCAGCCCGAGCGCGAGATCTGCGCGGGTCAGCTCGTGAAGCAACTTGCCGGCGAGCTCGAAGCGCCCGCCACGCGCGAGCGTCGCGATCCGTGCTCGCAGCTGCGCGAGCCGGACGAAGCCTCTGCCGTCCATCGGCGTTAGTCTACCTGACCTTGGGCTGACCTCTGGTACGTTCGGGCGCGTGAGCAACGACGACGCAGCGAACGCGGCCC
>JAYVRN010000062.1:0-8600 GCA_043776275.1 Myxococcales bacterium
CACCGACGGCCGCGCGGGTCGCCGCGTAGATCGCATCCTCGAGGTCCGAAGGGACGACGAGCGCGCTCAGCCTGCGCCCTTGTCCTTGGAGACATCGACCGGCAGCGTGACGCGACCCGTATCGGCACCTGCCAGCTCGGTCGGCGCTCCATCCGTGGCGTCGGGCTTGCTGTCCGCCTTGTCGTCGGCTTTCGCCTCGGCCTTCGGCGCGGGCTTGTCGTCGGCTTTCGGCGCGGGCTTGTCGTCGGCTTTCGCTTCGGCCTTGTCCTCGGTCTGCGAGGCGGCTTTCAGCTTGGACTTCGGGAGCACGGCATCGAGCTTCGGCAGCTCCGGCGGGATCGTATCGGCGCGACCGTCGGGCATGTCCTCGCCGACCACACGCATCGGCTGGGTCTGGCGCATGGTCTGCGGCGTCACCGAGGCGACCATCCGCGGCGGTAGGCCGGGCGGCGTGGCGAACGCGGTCTCGGTGGGCTCGTCGGCGGCGAACGGGTTGCCCGGCAGTTCGACGGGCTGCGTCGACTCGCCTTCCATGTTCGACGGGATGCCCTCGGTGACCTCGATCACCTGCACGGCGACGCCGGTGATGTTGTCGTGGCCGCCGCGCGTCTTCGCGAGCTCGACCATCTCCTCGAGCGCCTTGCCGACGACGTCGACGCTGAGGCGCTGAGCGATCTCGTCCTCGGCAGGGAAGTAGTCGTGCATGCCGTCGGAGCACAGCAGCAACCGATCGCCTCGGCGCAGCGTGACGTGGGCCATCTCGACGCCGACATCCGCCGAGACGCCGATCGCGTTGACGAGGATCGTTCGGAGCGGAGAGACCTGCGCCTCCTCGATCGTCAGCTTGCCCTCGATGACGAGGACCTCCGCCACGGTGTGATCGGTGGTGATCTGCGAGGGCTTGCCGTCGCGGATCAGGTACGTGCGGCTATCGCCGACATGGGCAACGAACGCCTCGGGGCCGGCGACCAGCACGACATCGAGCGTGGTGCCCATGCCGGCCTTGTCGGCCTCGGCCTGACCGCGCTGGTAGACCGCCTGATGGGCGCCGAGCACCGCGTTCTGGAGGAGCTGCACGATGCCGCGCCGACCAGCGTCGGTCGGCGCCTTCTTGAAGGCCTCGATCTCGACGCGCGAACCTTCGAGGGTCTGGCGCACGGTGTCGACCGCCATCGCCGAGGCGACCTCGCCCGCGGCGTGTCCACCCATGCCGTCAGCGACGATGAAGAAGCCTTTCACGGCCTCCATGTACGCCGAGTCTTCGTTGTGCTCGCGCACCATACCGACGTCGGTGACGAGCCATGCCTCGAGGGTCACACGGGAGGCCTCGTCTTGGGGATCCGCAGTCATTCAGGTGCCTTGAACCAAACAGATTGTCCCCCGCGCATGGCCTGCGCTGCAAGCGTTGGAACCCAAATGTACCTTCGCGATGCATTCGCATGGCCGAGCGCTCTGAGGTGCGTGGGGCTTGCAAAGGCGTCGCTCACGCCCGGACGTCTCGAGCGATGACGATCGGTGGGGGTGGTGCGCCGCCCTGCGCCAGCGCACGCCCCTGCTCGGCGAGGCGTGCGACGCAGACGTCGATCGCCTCTGGTTCGCGGTCGACGGTCACGAACCGCCGGCCGAGCCGCTGCGCGACCGCCGCGGTGGTCCCGGACCCTGCGAACCAGTCCGCGACGTGGTTCCCGGGGACCGTGACGGCCTTGAGGATCCGCTCGACCAGGCGCTCCGGCTTCTGCGACGGCCACCCGGTGCGCTCCCGGTCCGAGTGGTTCAGCGTCTCGACGTCGATCCACCAGTCCTCGGGGACCTTTCCGTCGGCGACGGGATAGCGATAGACCCGGCCGGTCTTGCGATCGGTCTTCTCCTGTACGGGTGCGCCACCGTCGAGGACGACGCGCATGTGTGAGCCGCCACGGCGCGGGACCCGCACGGCATCCGGATAGAACGCCCAGTCCTCGCCGCGCGCGTACCACAGGATGGTGTCGTGCTTGCGGCCGAAGCCGCGACGGCTCTTGCCGCCCACCGCATAGCACCACACGATCTCGTTGACGAACCGGTCACGCCCGAACAGGCGGTCGAGGGCGACCTTCACGTAGTGAACGGCGCGGTAGTCGAGGTGCACGAACAGCGATCCGTGCGATGCGAGCGCTCGGCGGCTGTGCTCGAGGAGCGGCTCGATCCAGCTGACGAACGCCTCGGGGTCATCCGCGCGATCGGCATACCGGAGACCGCGGCCCTGGCGGACGATGCCCGTCCCGAACGGTGGATCGATGTAGATCGCGTCGAGCGCGCCCTCCGCGATCCGGCTCGCCTCTTCGACGGCGTCGCCGCACACGATCCGGTCGGCGATCCGGTCGGCCCGCCCGAACTCCAGGCGCTCGAGGCGCGGTGGGACTCGGTGCGGTGTCGGCTCGATCTCCATCCGGCGGCGACAGTACACTCTCGCGGTGCGGTTCTGCCCTTGGTACCCGCTGGCGTCCGCGGGCGAACATGCGCCCGGGGAGCCGGGGATCGTGCAGCTCCGGCTCGCCAGCGGCCTGTGCGAATACCCCCGCGGGAAGAGTGCCATGGTCCACTACGCCCACGCGCCGGACGTTCGGGCGGCCGCGCTCGCCCTCGGGACCTTGCATCCGGGGCCCGGGCTGGTCTGCCGCCACCTGATCGAGATCGAGGACGCTACTGACCTCGGTACGTTCCATGCGAAGTTACGAGACGAGTTCGTGCGGCGGTTCGGTACGCCGCCCACGTTCCCGCCAAAGAAGTCCTGATGAGCCTGGTCGAAGCCGAAGCTGTAGGGCCCGTCGAAGGTGACGCGCCGCTGGTCACCCCGCCGCGCCCGCCTCACCGTCGAGTGTCGGTGTCGCTCCTGTTCACGCTGACCATCCTGACCGGCACCGTGGTCGCGATCTACCTGACGTTCCCTGCGCGCCACAACGTGCTGATGACCGAGGCGATCGCGGCGCATCAGGACACAGCGCCGACCTGGGACCTCACGGCACCGTCCGCGGGCGAGCTTCGCGCCTGGGCGATCGGCGTCGTCGGCAAGGATCCCCCGCTGCCCGGGGGCGCCGCGAAGGTCACCGGCGCGCGGAGGATCGAGATCTTCAATCGCGGTGCCGCCGTGATCGGCCTCGACATCGGCGGCGAGCGCGTGACCTATCTGCTGCAGCGCGCGCGCGGGATCGCGCCCGAGCACTCCGAGCGCGACGACGGCGAGGTCCGCGCGGTCGAGTGGTTGAAGGGCCCGTATACGTGTATCGGGGTCGGCCCGGCCGCGACGGTCAAGACCTGTCGCGCCGCGCTTCCGTAGCGAGCTGACCCACGAGCTGTCGCGTCGCGGCTACTCGGCCGTGATCGTCACGCACGCCGTGCCGGCGTCTCCGCCCGGGCTCGTGACCTTCGCGCACACCCGGTTCGAGCGCGTCCCGGTCAGGGTGAATGCACCCGGGAGCACCACGCGGTTACCGCAAGCGACGGTCGCGGGCGGCAGCGGATGATCGCCGGCCTGCGCGCCGACCTCGGTCACCGAGACCACGACGTTCGCCGCGCCCTGCGGCGGGCAGGTGACGACGAGCTTCCACCGATCTCCTGGTGCGAACGAGTGCACGTCCTCGCGGACCACGCCGCCGCGTTCGCGCACCACACCGAGGACCACCTCGCCGAGGCCCTTCACGTACACCGTCTCCTCGGGAACGCCGCGCACGGCCCCGGGTGCCCCGTCGCGCCAGATCACGAGCGCGATCACCGCAGCGGCTCCGAGTGCCATCGCGGGTACGAGCCACGCTCGCCACGTGCGCCACCGCTGCGCGCGAGACTCGGGCACGGCGAGTGGAGGCAACGCCACCAGGTCGCCACGGATCTCGTCGAGACAGTGACGGCACGCCGGGCACGCAGCCACGTGCGTGGAGATCGCGTGATCGGCACTGCCACTCGCGAAGCGTTCGAGCTTGAGCCACGAGATCGGCTCGCCGATGCATGCGAGCGCGCTCACGACGCAGCCTCCTCGCCGCGCAGCTTGATCACCTCTTCGCGGATCCGATCGAGGCGCTTGCCGATCGTCTTGCGGGACAGCCGCAGGTGCTCCGCGATCTCCTCCTGCGTCATGTCATCGATGAACCGGCACACCAGGACCTGGAGGTGGCCTTCGTCGAGGCGCTCGGCCAGCGCGCCGATCAGGCCGACGCCGACCACCTGGTCTTCGAGGCGCACGCGTGCGATCGGCGCGGCTGCGGTCTGCTCGCGCTGGAGCAGGCGGGCCCGCGTGCCTCGGTCGCGAACGACGTTGAGGCACCGGTTGGTGATCGCGCGGTAGAGGTAGGGGAGGTCCACGTCACGGGTCCACTTGGGGATCAGATCGACGAACAAGGCGTGCACGACATCGGTCGCATCCTCGCGACTGCGGAGGATGCGTTCGGCCTTCCGGACGAGCGCGGGCCCGTACGCACGGTAGGCCGACTGGGGGTCACTCGCAGCGTCCACCCTCGATGCCGACCGTGTCACAGGCACCCGGCGCGAGGCCATCGTCGACGGGGCATTGCTCCGGGCTCGAACACTCTCTCCCGGCGGCGCACTGCTCGTGCACCGCGCCACCACACCGGCTGCTCGTGCAATCGGCGTGAGTCGCGCACGGCTGCCCCGTTGCGCGCTGGCCCTGGTTCGGGCTGCACACGAACGGCCCGTTCACGTAGGCCTGACCGCAGGTCTCGCCGGCGCATGGCTGGGACGCGTCGCAGGTCGAGCACACGAACGAGTTGCACGTGCCGGTGGCGCACTGCGCGTCGCCGAGACATTGCTCCCCAAGCAGGCGGCTCGCCGGCGCCACGCAGGTCACCGGAGGGTGAAGGACGCGAGAGGCGGGCGTGCCGAACCCGCAGACCTGACCGTCCGCACACGCCGCCGCACCCAGGCTTGGATCGCACCCGACGCACCGCTGGGCGAACCCGACGTACGCCTCCGGATCGAGGACGGTCCGGCACAGCGCACTCGCGCACTGCGCGTTGGTCGAGCACACGCCACCGAGCGGCGCCGGGCCTGGTTCGATCACCGTGAACCCCTCGCACTCGCCCGACGCGGTCTCTGCCTGGAGCTGCGCGAGCACCGCCTTGCCAGAGCCCCGCTTGCTCAGCTCGAACCGCACGCCCTCATAGGGCGCTCGGATCGGGATCATGAAGGACAGCGGCTTCCATCGAGAGGTGGGGATGCGCTCGCTGAGCTCGACGGAGCCGTCACCGTAGACGTCGACGTCGAGCCGCACCTCCGCGGTGTCCTCGACGTTCGCGACGAGCTCGAACCGGATACAGGTGGTGTCACTGCTCGTCACCGGCGTGAGTTGTTCGAACGCGACGTCGGCGCCGACCATCTCGACCCCGGAGTCGTGCTCGTTCCAGGTGCCCACGCGCTTGATCTCGCCGCGCTCGAGCTTCCAGGTGCACAGCACGTCGCCGCACCACAGGTCGAAGCCCTGGTCACGGGTGATCTGTCCACAGTCGGTGGCGCCGAGCTGGGAGGCCGCGGCGACGAGAATCACAAGGGTCAGAGGGATGCGCATGGGGTCCTCAGAAGGTGACGCCGAAGGACAGCGAGAGCCGGTGCCCGCCGCTGGCGTGGCGATCGCCGATGTCGTTGGTGACCGAGGGCGAGTACGCGAGCTCGTATCCGATCGTGCCGCCCCAGCCATCGATGAACGGGCTGCGGATCACGAGGCCCGCACTCGCCGCGAGAGCGATCCCGAGATCCGTGGTGGTCGACCACATCTCGTCGGCGTCCTGGAAGTGCGAGCGGCCGACCGCGAGGCCGCCTCCGAGCTGGCCGTACACGCCGACGAACGACAGGAAACCAGACTCTCCGCCCATCTGCACGCCGCGGGCAACGGCCATCGCGCGGATCGTCGACCAATCGGTGGCGAGGCTGGAGTCGCTATCGACCCGCTTCCACGCGGGTGATTGCTCGTAGCTGGCGGTCCCGCCGAGCCACAGCCTGCGCGTGCGCTGCCGCAGATACGACGCGGCGAGCCCGCGGTTCAGGGGCACCAGGCCCTGCTCGGTGTAGCCGAAGATCGCCAGGGTGTCGGTGTAGCCATCGGAGCGCTCGGGACCGACGAACATCGTCAGCTCGATGAGCTGCTGCGGCACGAACGGTGCCGCGCCTCCCTTCGCCGTGGTGGCGACGATCGCCTCGCTCGTGCAGCGATTCAGATCGACGGTGGACGCGCCAGGGCCGGCCGTCAGCTGGCACCGGAGGAGGCGCGTACCGCTCCGTACGAGCACCTGGTAGTCGCCGGGGGCGACCGCGATCCGAACCGCCGCGCCCTTGGCCTTGTAGGTCTCCGCGACCACCGCGTGTGCGCGCCGGTCCTCGACGAGCGTCTTGCCCTCGAGCGTCGCCGGGAGCTCGATCGAGGCGGTCGCTGCGCGCGGGAATGACATCGGGATCTCGCCGTGGCCCTTGAGATCTACCTCGAGGCTGACGTGCTGGCCGCCGACCGCGGTCTCCGCGGTGGCCAGGAGCGTCTGGTGATACGCGTAGCGATAGGCCTCGTCGATCGACACGGCACCGTCGCGGTTCGCATCGCCCGCACCGCGCATCCCGACGAGGAGGTGATGCGTGAAGTAGCTCGAGCGCAGCTGCTCGCTCTCCTGGGACAGCTCGCTGCCACTCGACGAAGCGAGCACCGCGATGCCCGTGGCATCGAGCTGGTTCCGCGAGTTGTACGAGAAGTCAGCGGCCGGGGCGGCGCCCTTGATGCGCGAGAACGCGCCGCTCTGGCACGCATCGAGGACCACCACGGTGAGCGCCGCGGGGACCGAGAACAGGCGGGTGCGGAGCTCGACGAGCGGCAGCTCCTGATCGCCGAGATCGAGCGCGTTCGCGCGCGCATGGCCGGAGTAGTAGAACAGCACGCGCGCCTGCCGCCCCTGTGCGAGGTCGGCGGTGACGCGGGTGGAGAGCCGCGCGATCCGTTCGCGGAGGAGGTCCGGCGTGGGGTGGACGATCACGTCGACCGCGTCGGCGGGATAGCCACCGAGCTCGCCGAGCAGGCTCGCGACGCGTCGCGCGTCATCCTCCGCGAACCGCAGCTCGGTCTGCCCGGGACCACCGGCATTCGAGCCAACGACGATCGCGTAGGTCGCAACGGCCGGCGGCGGGGCGGGATCTGCGGACGCGACGCTCGCGAGCGCGGCTGCGGTGAACAGGCAGAGGGGAGGGCGGAGCATCGGGGACCTTGCTCCTATGACACGCCAGCTTCCGGGTTTGGGAACCGAAACGATCGTGGCAGGTTCCGGCAGGTTACGAGTCGCGGTCCTTGTCGGGGTCCTGTCCGTCGAGGTCGTCGAGGTGAACGGCCCGACGGATCGTCGCCTTGCCGAACTTGTGCGCGAGCTTGTCGATCGTGTCGCCCAGCCGCTCGCCCTTGGCACGTGCAGCCTCGTCAAAGCCGAGCTGGCGCGGCGCATCCCGGGGCTCGAGCAGCGTCGCGGTCACGCCGCACAGCCGCACGCGCGCGCCTCGTCGTGCTTCGATCGGGACCTTGGCGAGGAGGTCGATCGCGGTACGCCCGAGCACGTCGCCGTCGCTGGTCGGGGCGTCGAGCGTGGTGCGGCGCGAGATCTCGCGGAAGTCGTCGTACTTGATCGCCAGCACCACGGTGCGCGCGCGCAGGTGGTTCCCGCGCAGCCGGCTCGCCACGCGGTCCGCTTGATCGAGGAGGACCACGGCGAGCTCGCCCTTGTCATCGAGATCGTCGTCGAACGTCTCGCGGTGGCCGATGGAGACCGGATCGCTCTCGGGCATCACCTCGCGCGAGTCCTGGCCGCGTGCGAGCGCCGCGAGGTGCCGGCCGGTGATCGCGCCGAGCCGGCCGACCAGCGCCGCCTCGGGGTAGCGCGCCACCTCGCCGATCGTCGACAGGCCCATGCTCGCGAGCGCCTCGCGCGTGGCCTCGCCCACGCCCCACAACCGGGTCACGGGGAGTGGGTGGAGGAACGCGAGCAGGCCCTCGGGCGTGACCACTCGCAGGCCATCGGGCTTGTCGATGTCCGAGGCGATCTTCGCGGCGAGCTTGATCGGTGCGACGCCGACCGACGCCACGAGCGAGATCTCCGCCCGGACGCGCTGCTTGATCGCGCGGCCGATCGTCGGGCCGTCGCCAAGCAGGCGCTCGCTGCCGGTGACGTCGAGGAACGCCTCGTCGAGCGACAGGCCCTCGATGTCGGGCGAGTAGTCGCCGAGGATCTGGAAGAACCCGCGAGAGGCCTCGGCGTAGCGGTCCATGTGGTGGTTGACCACGACCGCCTTTGGGCAGCGTCGCATTGCCTCGGCCATCGGCATCGCCGAGCGGATGCCGAAGGCGCGGGCCTCGTAAGAACACGACGACACCACGCCCCGTCGGGCGGAGCCTCCGACGAGGACGGGCCTACCGCGGAGTGCGGGATCATCACGCTGCTCGACCGCTGCATAGAACGCGTCGAGATCGACGTGGAGCAGCGTCCGCACGTGGGCCGCTACTTGGCGAACATCAGCGGACCGCGCACCACGAGGATCACGATCACGGTGATCGCGGCGAGGAACAGGCTCCACAGCCACTGCGGCACCGGCGT
>JAYVRN010000063.1:0-8598 GCA_043776275.1 Myxococcales bacterium
GGACCGCGGACTATGGCATAAACTCGACTACTGGATTGAATTTTTCGGACAAACGAATACACTGGAGCACGTCAACTGACGCGTACTTGTGGACGTACCAAGGCTACCTGACCAATCCAGGCAGCGGCTCGCCAATTCGTATCTGGACTGATGACGTTTCAGTCGCCTACGATCCAGGTCGTTCGGTGTTCGCTGTGACCTGGTTGGACAATGCCTACTCCGCGCGCATGATGACCATGCCGGCGCCAGGCAGCGCCCAGTCCTCAAACATCTACTCGATGCTGGCCTCCCAGTTCTGGGAGACACCGTCCATGTCGTGTTCCACCACCCTCTGCAACCTCGTCGGTGTCGTACATCCAGCGGCCCATGGTAGCCCCACCGGAAATCTCTACCTCGTGACCCTCGGGGGTACGATCACTACCGGTGGCGTGTTCTCGGTCACAACCAGCTACGGTCCTGGCTTCTCCACCACTCAGGCGCCGAGTGTCACCTACATTCCTGGGGACAACACCTTCGTGCTCGCTTATGTGGGGGTGGATGGGCAGAGTCTCTACGCCACCAAGCGGTATGCCACCGATCCGACGTGGCCGACACCAGGAGGTCCGCTCGCCAGTTTCGGTTCGGCAGCGCTATCACCGCCCAGCGTCGGGAACTGGACCCAGTCCTCAGGTTTCGTGGGTGTCAGTTCCGTGGTGTACGGTCCTTGATGGCGCGCGTGGTAGCGGTCTTTGTTCTGTTGGCGGTGTTGGTGTTGGTGTTGGCGGGCTGTGGCGATTCCGAGCCACCACGGCTTGTTGATGCGCCTGCCGCTGATGAGAACACCGGGGGCTCGTTTTGCAATGTTCACACTCAGGTTGGATGCAACGCCGGCCTCAAGTGCACGTTCGTTGGCCCTGCGCTTCGGTGCATCCCCGACGGTGACGTTCCGCTTGGAGGCGCATGCGCGGTAGCGGACGATCGCTGCCTTCACGGTTCGCTGTGCATCGACGCGTCATGTCGTGCTTTTTGCGAACCACACGCGGGGCCAGGTGGCGGCTGTCTCAAGGGAGTCTGCGTACCAAATGCTGAGAGCATTTGCTCCAGTTCGTGCGACCCACGTGCGCAGGATTGCGGTTCGGGATTGGAGTGTTTTCTCCCACTCACAGCTTCGATCGATACGCCAGGCTGCCTCACGCCGGGGGCACGGCTGGAAGGTCAGTCTTGCAACTATCCGAACGACTGCGAAAGCGCCTTGACGTGCGCAAGTGAAACAATTGGCACCATGGGCGTCGCATCGTGCGTCCGGCGATGCTTGGTCGGGGGGACCGATTGCGCTGGTGGTCAGACGTGCAACGAACGGCACGCTGGAGAAGGATACGGCGTCTGTTTGTAGCCGTGCTCGTGCTCGAGCGGGCGTTCGCCAGCCCGAGGAACCGGCGGACCTGAGAGAGATCACAGGTTTGCCAAAGCCCGCCCGCGACGACGAATCGCTCGTTAACGGTTCGCCCGCTGCCCCGTCTTCGTCCCTGAGCCCCTGATGGGGCCGGAGAGAGTGAGGAAGCGATGAAGACGAAGCAGGTGACGAAGCTCCTGGCGGTGATGGCGCTGGCGGCGAGCCCGGCGGCCGCGGGTCCCACGGTTGCGCCGCTGGCGAATCGAACCGCGGCACCGGCGCCGGCGGCGGCGGACTCTGCAGTGGCACCGCTGGCGAACCGCACCGCGGGACCTCCCACGGTGACGCCGCTCGCGAACCGGACGCCGGCCCCGACTGGGGCGCGCGATCCGTGGGCGTCGACCGCCATCGTGCGGATCCAGACGGCGCCCGCGACGCCGGCGGCAGCGCTCACGTTGATGTCGCTGGTCGAGCTGGTCCGGCCGCGCATGATGCCGTCGGGCGCACCGGCGTGCGGCAACGTCGCCTCGCGCGCGCCGCGCCCGGCGGACTGCGGCAAGGAGCGTCCGTGAACCTCGCATCTCGCTCCGGGAAAGTCCGGATCCTGCTCGGGGTGGTCGCGCTCACCGCGACCCCGCTGGCCGTCAGTCACCTCGCGAGCCCGAGCTCGCCGCCCGAGCCGCACACGTGCGTGCGCGTGGTCCCGGTCGTGCTGGTTCAGCCGATGGTGATCGAGATGGCACGGCCTCGAATGATGCCCTCGGGGGCACCTGCCTGCGGCAACGTCTCGTCGCGCTCGCCGCGCGACGGCGCCTGCGATCGGAGCGAGCCGTGATCCCGTTCGAGCTGTCATGGCGCGGCGGCGCCACCGAGGCGCGGCTGCATGCGGTGCGGCCCGGGATCGAGAAGCTGCCGTGGGGCTCGCTTGATCTGTCTCGCTATCCCGGGGAGCACGCGATCGAGGCGCGGCGGATCTGGAGCAACGGCGTGTTCACCGAGTACGCCAGCGCGGCGGCGTTCTCCGCGCTGACGACCTCGATGCTCGCGTGCGGCGCGCCGGTCGATCTGATCGCGATGAGCGCGGACATCGTGGTCGACGAGCTGTTCCACGTCGAGCTGTCGGCGCGGTTGACGATGGAGCTCGGCGGCGCGGTGCCGATCGGGTTCGATCTCGCGGCGATCGCGCCGGTGACCACGCCCGGGGCGCGGCCGCTGATGCGCGCGGCCGAGATCGCGGTGACGACGTCTTGCGTGAGCGAGTCGTTGTCCGTGCCGGCGATGGCGCGCTCGCGGGCGCTCGCGGGCGAGCCGCTGATCAAGGGCGTGCTCGAGCGGCTGCTCGCCGATGAAGGGCCGCACGCGCGGCTCGGGTTCTGGTTCCTCGATTGGGCCAACGATCAGCTCACCGATGCCGAGCGCGGCCAGCTCGCGCGGATCGCGGGCGAGACCATCGAGGTCTATGCGCCGCTGTGGCAGGAGGACGCAGATGGCTGCACCGGCTGTCCGCTGCCCACCGGTCTCGGCGGGCACGATGCGGTGGGGCGCGCGGCGCTACGCAAGGCCGTCGACGTGTCGATCGCCCGGCCGCTCGCTCGGTACGGCATCACGATCGATCGCGACCGCCTCGCCGCGATCGCCTGAATCCGGCGTGATACCAATGGGACCATGTACGTTCGCCTGGGCGGCGCGATCGTCGTCGTCGCCGCGCTGACCTCGCCCGCGCTCTCTGACCCCGAGACCTCGAAGCCGGAGCCGGAGCCGGAGCCCGCGACCGCGGTGGCAGCGCCGCCGCCGCTCGCGCCGTCCCCCGGTGACCTGGCGAAGGTGCCGCCCGAGCCCGAGGTCAAGCCGGCGTTCACGTGGGAGCCCTACGGGTACCTGCGGCTGCAGTACCTGATGGTGCAGAACGATCCGAACGTGGCGTTCGTCGGCCGCGATGACGGCTTCGAGCTCCAGAACGCGCGGCTCGGGATCCGCGGCAAGCTCGCCGACAAGCTCAAGTTCGTGATGGCGATCGAGGGTGCGGTGGACGAGCGCAAGCAGGTCAACACGCCCGACGGCAAGCTCAAGGTCGGGCTCAAGGATGCGTACGTCGATGCGGTGGTGAGCGGCAAGGTCACCGCCCGCGCCGGGTTCTTCGAGACGCTGGTCGATCCGAACCTCGATGGCGACACCGTGCGCGAGTTCGTGGACAAGCCGCTCGAGAGCCGCGGCATGCGCGCCACCGAGGGCTATCAGACCGATGGGTTGCCGCCGGGGCGCTCGCTCGGCGCGGCGATCCGGTTCGAGCCCGAGGGCGAGGTCAACGCGCCCGCCGCCGGGTTCGAGGTCGCCGTGCAGAACGGCGCCGACGAGTACGCCTCGAACAACGACAACGACACGCCGGCGATCTCGGCGAGCGGCATCATCAAGCTCCCGAAGGGCAGCTGGGTCGTCGCCTCGGGCCGGTTCAACCGCCGCACCGTGGGCGATCTACCGTTCCGTCAGGACGAGGACGATGCGCAGGGCTCGATCGGCGCGCGGATCGTCGGCGGCCCGGTGGTGTTCGGCGCGGGCGCGGTGGTCCAGCGGACCTCGTTCCCCACCACCGGTGGGCCGGTTCAGAACGGCTACGGTGCGCACGCCCAGCTCTCGGTAAAGATCGAGGGCGCGCATCCGATCTCGATCGGCTATCGGTTCGGCGTGCTCGATCCGTCGAGCCTGATCCTCACCGATCGTGTGATGGAGCACACGGCGGGCGCGGTGATGGCCGTGCCAACGTACCGCATGCGCGTGCAGCTCCAGGCCACCCACGTCGTCGAGCAGGGCGCGCGGACGCTGTCCAACGATCGCGTGCAGCTCGCCGCCGAGGTCTCGCTGTGAACACCCGCGCGGCGCTGGCACTCGCCGGCCTCGCGCTGGCGGCCTGTGGCGACACCGCGCCGCACGCGCGCGCGCAGGTGATCGGGACCCTCGAAGATGCGATCGGTGGCCCGCACGCGATCGGGCGGATCGGCGACTTTCTCCTCGAGAACGATCAGATCCGGCTCGTGATCGCCGACACCGGTGTGTCGAGCGATCCGAGCAAGGTGTCGACGTATGGCCGCGCGAACACCACGTTCGGCGGCACGATGGTCGATGCCGATCTGCGGCGCGACGGCGTGGGCGGCCACGGCAACGATCAGCTCGCCGAGCTGCTCCCGGGGTTCCTGTTCACGGTGATCAACCCGACCAAGGTCGAGGTCACACGGCGCGGCGACGATGGTGGCCCGGCCGAGGTCACGGTGAGCGGCACCGGCGGCGATCTGCTCCAGATGGTGGCGCTGCTCAACACCGGCCTCCTGTTCCCGTCGAACCTCGGGTTCAAGAACACGTACCGGCTCTACCCGGGGAGGAAGTACGTCGAGATCGAGACCACGGTCACCAACACCGCGCCCAACGGCGGCGCGCACCCGTTCCCGTACCTGAACCCGACGCAGCTCGACAACCTGCTCGGGATGAACATCCCGAACGTCGCGAACATCCAGCTCAGCGTCCCGATGGGCCAGCTGCCGCTGCTCGGCGGCGAGCAGGATCTGTTCGCGCCCGGCGTCGCGGGCTTCAACGTCAAGTACGCGATCGAGGACAGCTACGCGATGGCGGGTGGGTTCCCCGCGTTCCCCGGCCTAGCGGTGGATTTCCTCGCGAGCCGCGGCGAGGGTGTCTCGTACGGGCTGACGATCCCCGATGACCCGTCGAACTACGTCACCACCTACAAGGCCGGCTATCCGGGGCAGGACCTCACGCCGTACTCGATGCTCGTCCCGTTCACCTATGCGGGCGTGGCCGGCGTGTTCATGTCCAAGCCGCCGGCGATGCTCGGGCCGGGGCAATCGTTCAGCTACACCTCGTACTTCGTGATCGGCAAGGGCGACGTGGCCAGTGTCGCCGACGTGATCTACGAGCTGCGCAAGCAGGAGACCGGCACGTTCGGCGGCCGCGTGGTGGACGAGCGCACGCAGGCCCCGGTGGCGCACGCGAGCGTGTTCCTGCTCGATGCGAAGCTGCGGCCGATCAATCAGATCGAGACTGACGACGGTGGAGCGTTCCTCGCGACCCTGCCGCCGGGCTCGTACAACTATCGCGTGCTCGCCGATGATCGCGACACCGGCGCGACGGCGTCGATCACCATCAAGGCGCACGAGCAGACCGGCGCGCTGATCCAGATGAAGTCGCCGTCCACGGTCGCCGTGGCCGTGATCGACGAGCTCGGGCGCCACGCCCCCGCGAAGGTCACGCTGATCGCGTCGTTCGACACCGCGAACCAGGGCAAGGATCCGCGGACGTTCCTGTTCTCGCTGCCGTTCGGCGAGCGTCGTCGCCCCACCGCGTTCGATGGCGGCAACCGCTTCATCGAGGGCGCGTGGTGGACCAAGGACGGCCGCGTGGAGGCCCACGTGCGGCCGGGCACGTACGACATCGTTGTGTCGCGCGGGCCCGAGTACGAGCTGACCACCAAGCGCGTGACCGTGTCCGATGGCGCGTTCGTCGCCGAGCAGCTCGTGCTCAAGCGCGCGTACACCACCGATGGCTGGATCGGCGGCGACTTCCACATCCACGCGCAGCCCTCCACCGACAGCGGCACGCCGATCGATGCGCGCGTGATCAGCTGCGCCGCGGAGGGCCTCGAGGTCGCGGTGGCCACCGATCACAACTACGTCACCGACTACGCGCCCGTGATCGCGGCGTCGGGCCTCGATCCGTGGCTGCTCGGCATCCCGGGCATGGAGCTGACCACGTTCGAGATGGGCCACTTCAACGGCTATCCGCTGCGGATCGACGCGGGCTCCACGCGCGGCGGCGAGTTCGTGTGGGCCAACCAGCCGCCGCAGAAGCTGTTCGATCAGCTGCGCGCGCTCGCGGTGGATCCGGCCAACAGCATCGTCCAGGTCAACCACCCGCGGCAGCAGGTGCTCGGGTACTTCGCGCAGTTCTTCATCGATTCGCTGACCGCCGAGCCGTACACGCCGGCCGGCATCCTCGGCGTGTTCGCGCCGTACGGCGACGAGTTCCAGCCCGACAAGATGAGCTACGACTTCGATGCGGTCGAGCTGCTCACGGGTCGCAAGATCGAGAACGTCCACACGTACAAGGCGCCCACGCCGCTGCCACCGGGCCCGTTCCCGAACCCGCAGCCGGTGCCGGGGCAAGTCGTCGTCGGCGGTGATGGCAAGCCGAGCTTCCCGGGCGTGGTCGAGACCTGGTTCACGATGCTCGACCGCGGCCACAAGGCCACCGGCATGGGGACCTCGGACACGCACCACCTGCTCGGAGACGAGCCGGGCTATGCGCGCACGCTGCTGTTCGTGGGCAAGGGCAAGGACACGCCGGGCGGGTTCACGCGCGAGGACGTGGTCAAGGCGATCAAGGGCCACCACGCGATCACGACGTCCGCGCCGTTCCTCGAGATGACGATCGGCAGTGGCATGATCGGCGACACGATCGTCGCGCAGGGCGGCAGCATCGACGTCCGCGTACGCGTGCGAACGCCGAGCTGGGGCGCGGTGAATCACCTCGTGGTGTACTCGAACAGCGCGATCGTCGCCGATCAGGTGATCCCGGCGGGGCAGGGCACGGACTACGAGACCACGGTCCACCTGAACCTGACCAAGGACAGCTGGGTGGTCGCCGAGGTCGAGGGCACCAGCAACCTGTTCCCGGTGTCCACGCCGGTCGAGCTCCCGCCGCTCGATGCCACGGTGATCATCAAGGCGCTGTCTGCCGGGCTCGATCTGTCGAGCCTCCCGGTGACCGCCAAGCTCAAGCCCAACCAGATCCACCAGAGCACGCCCTACGCGATCACGAACCCGATCTGGGTCGACATCGATGGCAACGGCTGGAACGCACCCAAGTCCGCGCTGCCCCGGACCGCGGGCCCGTCCCGGCCGCGGCCGGATGTCCGTGCACAGTTCGATTCGCTTCCGGAGCTGTCGCCATGACGCGCCTGCTTCCGGCTACTGCACTTGCCATCTGCCTGGCGGCTGGACCCGCCTGGGGTCACACGTTTCCGCCGGCCCGCAATGTCGTGGTTCAGGTCGAACCCTGCGAGGTGGTGCTGTTCGTGGGCTACCGCCCTGGGACCGGGGAGCCCACCGAGGCGATCCTCGCGCGGGCCGCCAGCGCGCCGAAAACCCGCACCCTGGACGTCCTGCGCGACGTCCTGACCGCGTTCGCGATGTCCCCGCTCACCGTGGCGGTCGATGGCCAGCCGCTCGTGCCCACGAATGTCCGCGCGAAGATCGGGTTCGAACCGGGCGGTGCGCGGCCGATGGTCGTGTTGCTGGTGACCTATGCGCTGGCCCCCGGGGCGGCGCTGGTGATCGGCACCAAGGATCCGCGTAGTACGCGGATATCTTGGCAGGATCGGGCAAGTGATCGGGTGGCGATCTCGGAGGCCCCGCAGCAGGGCAAGTGGTTCGGCGGCGTGGCATCGATGTTGCTCCCCATGGCGGGAACTCCGGGAGCCGCCACATGCGCAACCTATCGATCGTCCTCGCTGCCCTTGTCTCGCTGACCGCGACTGCCTGCGATCAGGAGTACGACCCGGATGCCCCGGCGATCGATCCGACCGCTCCGCGGATCCACATCACGTCGCCCGCGCGGGGCACGTTCGCCGGCGATGTGTCGTCAGTCGTGGTCGCCGGCACGGCGATCGATGACAGCGGCGTCGTCACGTCGGTGACCGTCAACGGCGTCCCCGCCGTGGTCGAGGCCGATGGCACGTTCAAAGCCACGGTGCCGGTCGATGCGGGCACGAACCTGCTCCACGCGATCGCGAAGGATGCGCAGAACAACACCGGCAAGGAGACCCGCGCGGTCGTCGCCGGTCCGCTCGAGCCGATCGGCTCCACGGTCCCGCAGGGGATCACCGCCGCGATGACGGCGCAGACGTTCGATGCGCTCGGCCGCGGCCTCACCGGCTTTCTCACCGGCTCGAACCTCCAGGCGCTGGTCGCTCCGATGAATCCGGTGGTCGATGCCGGCACCACGAATGGCGTCCCGGACTGCCTGTACGCGCAGGCGATGGTCACCAGCACCACGCTGGGCGCCGCCTCGAAGATCACGTTCTCTCCGCAGCCCGGCGGCATCTGGCTCCAGGCCGAGCTCGATCGCCCGAACATCGGCACGCACCTGCAGTGGGCGGTGTCCTGCCTCGATGGCTCGCGCAACGTCACGATCAGCGCGAGCCACATCACGATCTCCGGGAT
>JAYVRN010000064.1:0-2595 GCA_043776275.1 Myxococcales bacterium
CTACACCCTTCTAATAGCCGGACTCCACGGTCGCATCGTCGAACGTCCGCCACAGGATCGATCCGTCGAAGGCGCCCCAGCGCGAGATCGACACCGGCAAGCGGACGCCCGCCGAGATCAGCACACCCGACGCAGGCCGATCCTCCGGGTCCGGGACCGCAAGCGGTTGCACGAGCAGGCGATCGAGGAAGTCGACCACGGCGTCGTCGTCGAGACGGCGGCCGATCAGCTCTCGCCCGCGGAGCCGGATCGTGAGCTGACCCTTGCCATCGAGGTCGAGGTGATACCGCGTGCGCCCGTTGGCTCCCGTGGCGGTGAGGTGCATCTCGAACGGCCGCAGCGCGGCGATTCGCTGCTTGCGGTAGCGATCGATCGCCTGGGTCAGGACGCCATCCACGAGGATGCCAAGCATCGAGGCCTGCGCGACCATAGCCCCGCCCCGCGCGCGCTGCTCACCGCCGCCGGGAGAGATCCGCAGCCAGGACTGCGAATAGCCCGAGCGCTCGGTCCGCACACAATCGAAGGCGTTCATGCCGGTGATCACCGCGAGCTCCTCGCGCGTGAGCTGGAGCTGCCGCGGCGCCATGTCCTCCGCGCTCCAGATCACCGCGCCATCCGAGGCCACCTCGAACACGCTGTGGATCCAGTCGCCGGTGCAGCCCGTGACGCCCTCCACCAGCTGCAGCGACCAGTTGCGGTACGCGGTCAACGGCGGGACGAACGGCACGCAGCCACCACCTGCTTGCGCCGGGGACAGATCGTCGGTGCCATCGTGCTGATCCACCAGCTGCTGGAGCGCATCTCCACTCAGCGGGACGAGGTGATACGTGGCCGGAGCTGCAGCGCGTGGAGGCGCCACCTCGGGCTCGGGCCAGGCGCGATAGAGGCCGAAGGCGGCGGAGCACGCCACCAGCGCGACGACGAGGCGGGAGCTGGTCAACGAGGCGGCGAGCTGCACACGGGTCAGACACCCACCGGTGGCGCCCGGTTGCTAGTTCGTCCGCTGGAGGATCTCGAACACGGGGCGGTTGTCCTGCCCGCTCGGTGGCCGTGCGATCCCGCGGGATCTCAAGCGCTTCGGGTCGATGCCGCGCTTCACGAGCTGCTCGACGATCGAGCGGGCGCGCTGGAGGCCGATCACCTGCTGGTACTTCGGGTCGCCGTCGTCCCCGAAGCCCTGGACCTCGACCACCTGGATGCTCGGATTGCCCGCGAGGGTCGCGGCCATCGCATCGAGGGTCTTCTCGGCCTCCGGCACGACGGTCGTGGTCAGGCCGTCGAACTTGATCGCGGGCAAGATCTCGATCTCCGTCTCGGTCACGATCAGCCGCCCGTCGGGGCAGCCGTCCTGATCGTCCTTGCCGTTGACGTTCTCCGGCTGATCCGGGCACCAGTCGCGCGCGTCGGCGATCCCATCGTGATCGCGATCGTTGGTGTCCGGCGCCACGCCCGTGGGCGCGGTCGGTGGCGGCCGATGGCACGCCGCACCGAACACCACGGCGATCGCCAGGGGCCACCTCACGTCTGGATCGTAGCAGCAGGTACCATCCGCTGCATGACGATCAACATCCGCGGCGTCCGGGTGCCGTCCATGCTGTACGGCACCGCGTGGAAGGAGGACGCCACCGAGGGCCTCGTGATCGATGCGCTCGACGCGGGCTTTCGCGGGATCGATACGGCCAACCAGCGCAAGCACTATCACGAGGAGGGCGTGGGCCGCGCCGTGATCGCGAAGCTGCGCGAAGGGATGCTGCGCCGCGAGGATCTGTTCCTCCAGACCAAGTTCACGCACCGCGATGGCCAGGATGATCGGCTCCCGTACGACGCCGGCGCGCCGATCCGGACGCAGGTCGAGCAGTCCTTCGTCAGCTCGCTCGCGCACTTCGAGGTGGAGACGCTCGACAGCTTGATCCTCCACGGCCCGTCGCAACGCGAAGGCCTCGCCACCGAGGATCGCGAGGCGTGGCGCGCGATGGAGGGCATCGCGGAGAGCGGGCGCGTGCGGCTCCTCGGCGCGAGCAACGTCTCCGCAGCGCAAGTGCGTGAGCTCGCGGAGCTCGCCCGGATCCCGGTCGCGTTCGTGCAGAACCGCTGCTACGCGAACCGCGGCTGGGACCGCGCAGTGCGGGCCGTGTGCGACGAGCACCAGATCGTCTACCAGGCGTTCTCGCTGCTCACCGCGAACCGTCCCGTGCTCGTCAACCCGGAGGTCACCGCGATCGCGAAGCGCCATGGCCGGTCGCCCGCGCAGCTCGTGTTCCGGTTCGCGCAGCAGCTCGGCATGCTGCCGCTGACCGGCACCAAGGATCCCGATCACATGAAGGACGATCTTGCCGCCGAGGGCTTCAACCTCGATGCCGACGAGCTCGCGATCCTCAACACCGCAGGGTGATCACAGCTTCCACAACGTGCGCGTGGTGCCCAGCGTGGCGAACGCGCGGAGGCCGCGGGGCAGGGCGTGGCCGTCGAGCACCGGATCTCGCGCGTTGATCCCGAACACACCCTCGAGCGTGAGGCCGAGCGAGAGCTGGTGCGGCAACGCATAGCTCCCGGTGAACGTGGCGCCGGCCACGCGCTCCTCGGCGCGGAGGTCCT
>JAYVRN010000065.1:0-2594 GCA_043776275.1 Myxococcales bacterium
CCTGGAACCGCGAGCGGTTCGAGCCCTACGATCGCCTGATCTTCCGGATCGAGGCCGGGCAGAAGCGCCAGGTGCGGACGGTCTCGTTCGTCGGCAACCGCGCCCTCACCGAGGAGGCGCTGCGCGAAGTGATCGGCACCCGCGAGGCGCGGTTCTCGGCGAACCTGTTCGGCCAGAGCTCGCGCGCGACCTCGGCGCAGCTCGCCGCGGATGTGCTCGCGCTGGTCCAGACCTATCGGCGCGCGGGTTACCGCGAAGCGCGCGTCAACGTCGATGCGGCGACCTCGCCGGCCGGGCTCGGTAGCGCGGCCCTCACCGCGGCGCTGCTCGCCGTGGATCGCGGCCAGGATCTCTACGTCCGCTACACCATCGACGAAGGCCTACCGACGTTACTCACGCAGCTCTCCGTGTCGCTAAACGACGACGAGGACGCGATCAAGACGCCGACCGACAAGGTGCTGTGCGCGCTCGTGCTCGCGGATCTCGCGGAGCTCTATCAGGAACCGCAGCTCGCGAAGCCGGCGACCGATGCGCGCTGCCTTGCGCTCGCGCCGAACCTCAAGTTCCGGGAGGCGATCGCGTTCGACACCCGCGACCAGCTCAAGGACCGCCTGTACAGCCACGGCCGCCCACGCGCCAAGGTCGGCTACGAGTCCCGGCTGCTCGGACCGCACCGGATGGGCGCGTTCTACAAGCTCGCGGATGTCCAGGCGCTGACGATCGGCAAGGTCGTGATCCGCGGAAACTTCCGGACCCGGGACTCGATCATCAAGAATCTCCTCGAGCTCGACGAGGGTGCACCGCTGACGAAGGACGCGCTGGCGAACGGCGCGCGCAAGCTGCGCAACAGCGGTCTGTTCGACGCGGTCAACGTGGCGATGCCCGATCTCGAGAACATCAGCGAGGGCTCGGTGAATGCGGTGGTCGAGATCGCCGAGCGCTACGACTATGCCGCTCAGCTCGACGTGGAGATCGGTGCATCGTCGTACAACGGCGCGTTCCTCACGCTGAACCCTGGATTCAAGAACATCCTGGGCCTCGGGATCTCCCTCGATCTCAAGGGTACGATCGGCTTCGATCCGGGCAAGGCGCTCAACAACGAACTGAAGCTCAAGCAGCTGTCGGCCGAAGGCACCCTCCGGTTCCCCCAGTGGCTGTCGGAGCAGTACCTGAACGTCCCCAAGACGCTCGCGTTCCAGACCGAGCTCACCGGCTTCCATCGCCGTCAGGACACACCGCGGTTCGGCGTGATCACGACCGATGGTGTGACGTTGTCCCTGCTGCGCACCTGGCAATGGCAGCGGACCGCGAAGACCTCGGCCAAGGCGATCACGCTCGGCCCGCACTACGACTTCCGCCTGCGCGAGCGCCCCGTCGACGTGCTCCGTCCGGCCGGCGCCGATGACGACCAGACCCAGGTCCCGATCTCCACGCGCACCGGTTCGATCGGCGCCGCCTTCGAGTGGGAGCAGCGCACGGACCGCCGCGGCATCCTGTCGCCGCTCGCGCCCGAGGACGGTTTCCGATTTGAAGCTCAGGCGTCGATCGCCAGCCCGTACCTTGCCGGCCAGGACACGTTCGCCAAGCTGTCGGCGGCCGGCACCAAGTACTGGCCGATCGGCGACAACCTCGTGCTCCGCGCCGACCTTCGCTACGACCAGGGCATCCCACTTGGAGGCGCCGTCCTCCTGCCCGAGGTCGAGCGGTTCTTCGCCGGAGGGGACTCCACTGTCCGCGGCTATGAGGACGACCGCCTGGCCACCGAGATCATCCAGGTCGGCGTGCCCCCGCTCGGCAGCCTGTCCCAGATCCGGATCCTGCCCGCCGGCGGCAACATCCGCGTGATGTCGTCCCTCGACGCCCAGCTGAGGATCTGGAAGGTGTTCGCCGCCGGGGTGTTCCTCGATGCGGGCCTGATCACCAACCAGTGGTCCACGGTCACCGAGGACGACATCCGGCCCTCGGCCGGCGTGGCCCTGTTCCGCATCGTGACCCCGTTCGGGTCACTCGCCGTGGAGCGGGCCATCCCGCTCAGGCCCCAGCTCGGCGACAATCCGCGAGGACGGCTGCACCTGAGCTTCGCAGCCAGGGCCCAGTTCTGATATACGGTCCGCACCAAGGAGCTCGACAATGGGACGCAACGACAACCGGAAGACGCTGAAGATGCGGCGCAAGCGGAGCCAGCAGAAGCTGAAGGCCCGCATCAAGCGCAAGATCGTGGCCGCGAAGGCGGCGAAGAAGCCGGCCGCGCCGGCCAAGAAGAAGTGAGGAGACGAGGTAAGGTTTCGGGCGAGTGACGCCCGAAGAGACACGCTGCGTGATGACGCAGATCGTGATGCCGATGCACACCAACGGGGTGGCCGGCGTCATGTTCGGCGGGATCATGATGCAATGGATCGATGTCTGCGCCGGCGTCGCGGCCATGCGGCATGCGGCCGGAGCGGTCCTCACCGCCTCGATCGATCGGCTCGACTTCATGTCACCGGTCCGGGTCGGCGAGATCGTCGTGCTCCAGGCCCAGGTCAACTTCACGTCGCGGACCTCGATGGAGGTCGGCTGCCGGGTCGAGACCGAGGACATGCACACGCGCACCC
>JAYVRN010000066.1:0-8561 GCA_043776275.1 Myxococcales bacterium
GCGCGAAGCCTTGAGGCAGTCAACCAAGTTACTGCGGCGTGACCGCGAGGCGCTCGAGCTGTCGGTGATCGATCGCGCCCGCACGCTGCCGCACCAGCCGGCCTCCCGAGAACACCGCGAAGTTCGGGATACTCGAGATCTGGTAGCGCTGCGCGAGCTCGGTCTGCACATCGGTATCGACCTTGAGCACGAGCGCCTTGCCCGCCAGATTGTGCGCGGCCTTCTTGACCTCGGGTGCGACAGTTCGACATGGACCGCACCACGTCGCCCAGAAATCGACGAGCACCGGCACCCGCGCGCCGGCGACGATCTCGTCGAACTGGGTCTCGGATGTCACCTCGATCGGCGCGCCATGCGGCGCGAGCACGTGGCCACACTTGCCGCACTTCCCGGTGTCCGCCAGGTGGCGCACTGGGATGCGATTGACGGCCTTGCACTCGGAGCACACGCGACGCATGCGCTGATGTTACCGTGAGCGCCGTGGCGAAGACCAAGGGTGCAGTGAAGAAGCCGGCGAAGACGGTGACGCGCGCTGCGAAGGCGGTCGCGAAGCCTGCGTCGGCACCTCCCAGGCCGAAATTGCCGTCCGTGGCGGTCAAGCCGAAGCGACCCGGACCACCGTCGATGCCGTTGCCGCCGCCCCCACCGCCACCGCCCGCCCACCGCGACGAGCTGATCGCTCCGCGCGACATCGGTCGCCTCCTTCGCTACGGCGAGCAATTTGGACCGCACAAGATCGATGTGCGCATGCTCCCACTTCAGCTGCCGGCGGCCTCGGGTGGGCTCGCGTTCGCTGATCCTTCGGTGCCCAAGAGCTGGCGCGCATTCGATCGTCCCGTTCCCGGAGGTCAGTTCCGCGTGATGCTCAGCGTCGCGCGCTCGGGCGACAAGGAGCGGCTCGCCGCGATCGTGATCCACGTGGGTCGGCCGCCGATCGAGAAGTGGACGGTCGCCCACTTCAAGGGCCAGAAGAAGCCGAAGTCCGCCGACGAGCTGCCGCGCGTCTCAGTGACCAGCGGCTGGCTCGTCCTCCTCGATGCGGGCGCGGGATCTCCAGGCGTGATCAGCGTGCCTCCGCCCACCGGGATCCAGCCGGTCGAGATCCCGCTGACGGATGGTCGGCGCGCACTCGCCTTGCCGTGTGGCGCGGGTGAGCTGGCCGCGTACTGGGCGATCGATGCGAACGACAAGCCGGTGTGCCTCGTCGTCGACTTCGAAGTGTTCAGTCAGAAGGACTGGAAGTCCAAGAGCTGAACACGCCGGGACCGGCCGGCTACTTCACGCCGAGCGTCTTGATCGCAGCCTCGGCGTCGGTCTTGAGACACGCGTTCGAGTTGCTCTGGCGGAACCCGAGCACGCCACCGCGCATCCGATAGCGCGCCGCCTTCAGGGGCTTCACGGCGCGCACGTCACCGAGATCCACCAGCTCCGCGATCGCCGCCTTGCGATCCGCGCAGGTCTTGCCCGCGTCGAGATCGTGGAGCAGCGCCTTCAGCTTGGCGTCGGGATCGACGGTGAGCTCCCGAACAGGATCCGGAACCGGCAGCGCCGCTGCAGGCGCCGGCTTCGCCGGGGCGGGCCTGGGCACCGCGGGCCTGGGCTTGGCCGGCTCGGTGCCCGGCGTGCCCTCGCCTGGTGCGGACTTGCTCTTGCTGCCGCCGGTCGTGATCGCCGCGACCAGCGCGATCACCGCCGCGACGGCGACCACGATCGCGCCGATCCGGATCCAGTTGCGCGGGATCGGCGGCGCGTCGGACAGCGAGATCGCCCGGGTGACCGCCGGCAGCGCGGGCCCATCCTTGCGATCGGTCAACAGGATCATCGTGTCGTTGCCACCGGGCATCGGCGTCAGCGGCGACAGCGTCCCGGGCGCGGGTGTGATGGCGAGCATCGCGGTGGGCGCGCTACCGAGGGCCTCCGGGATGTGCTGCGAGATGTACGGCGCGCTCCCCAGCCGCGTGCTCGCGAGCACGGCATCGAGCTCGGCGAGATACGCATCGGCGGTGCCGATCCGATCGGCCGAGGTCTTGATCAAGCCGCGCTGGATCACCTCCTCGAGCGCAGCCGGCACCGCGACGTCAGGGGCGACCTCGCCGATCCGCGGCGGCTCGCGGCTGACGTGTGCGCCGAGCATCGCGAGCGGATCCTTGTCCTCGAACGGCGCGCGTCCCGAGATCATCTCGAACAACAGGATCGTCGCCGAATAGAGATCCGAGGCCGGCTTGATCTCGCCACCCACGGCCTGCTCCGGGGAGAGATAGGCCGGCGTACCGACGGTGATCCCCGCGCGCGTCGACGCCGGATCGTCGGCGTTGCCCGCGAACAGCTTCGCGATCCCGAAATCGAGGATCTTGACGACCAGGTCTCCGTCCTTGCGCGTCAGGAACACGTTGTCGGGCTTGATGTCGCGGTGCACCACACCGCGCTCGTGAGCGTGGCGGAGCCCGAGCAGCACGCCGCGGAGGAGCTCGATCGCCTCGCGCCATGGCACCCGACGCTCGCGCTCGAGCCGGGCCCCGAGGGATTCGCCCTCGAGCACCTCCATGACGAGGTAGCAGGGGCCATCGTCGACGACGCCGAAATCGCTGACGTTGACGATGTTTGGATGATCGAGCCGCCCCGACGCGATCGCCTCGCGCTGAAATCGCTGGGCTGCCTCGCGGTTCCGGTTGAGGTCGGAGTGCAGAACCTTGATCGCCACGGGCCGGCCGATGCCGGTGTGCTCGGCGCGATAGACACGCCCCATGCCACCCACACCGAGAATCGCATCGATGCGGTAGCGCCCATCGAGGACGCTACCGATCGAGATCTCGAGCTCGGGAGATGGAGAGGGTGACGCCGACATGACGCTCCCCGAAACAGTACCCCGACGACTCGGGACCACAAAAGGTACCGGTGTGTGTGCAGCCGTGACAGTTGGCCCGCGCCCCGTACCCGTTGACAGTGGCCGTCACGAGGCCACCACCAGCGGCGCCCTCGCAGGTCCTCTTCGCGAGCTCTTCCTGGATCTTCGCGCTCAGCGTGGGCGACGCTTGGCTGCGGGCCTGACACCGGCGCGCGGCGGGAGCCCCGTGTGCTGGGTCAGTGCGGTGCCGGGCCGAGGACGACCACCGCGGTAGCCCTCGTGCTGCGCGCCGGTGCCCACCGGCTGCCATGGCGGCACGAGGTGCTGCTTCCCGCCACCGATCAGATCGGCGCGGCCCATCCGCTTGAGCGCCTCGCGGATCATCGGCCAGTTGTTCGCATCGTGATAGCGGAGCAGCGCCTTGTGGAGCCGGCGCTGCTGCATGTCCTTGACCACGTGCACGCGCTCGCGCGCCTTGAGCGAGCGAAGTGGGTTGTACCCGGTGTGATACATCGCGGTCGCGCTCGCCATCGGAGACGGCAGGAACGCCTGGACCTGATCGGGCCGGAACCCGTTGCGCTTGAGCCACAGCGCGAGGTTCAGCATGTCCTCGTCGGTGGTGCCGGGATGCGCGGCGATGAAGTACGGGATCAGGTACTGCTCCTTGCCCGCTTCCTTGCCGTAGCGATCGAACAGCTCCTTGAACCGATCGTAGGCGCCGATGCCCGGCTTCATCATGTGCTTGAGCGGCCCGTCCTCGGTGTGCTCCGGAGCAATCTTGAGATAGCCACCCGTGTGGTGCTGCGCGAGCTCGCGGATCCACTCCGGCGAGCGGACCGCGAGGTCATAGCGCACCCCGGAAGCGATGAAGATCCGCTTCACGCCACGGAGCGCGCGGGCCTTCTTGTACAGCGTGACGAGGGGGCCGTGATCGGTGCCGAGGTTGTCGCAGATGTCCGGGAACACGCACGAGGGCTTGCGACACGCGCTCTCGATCTCGCGGGTCTTGCACGCCATCCGGTACATGTTCGCGGTGGGACCGCCGAGGTCCGAGATGTTGCCGGTGAAGCCAGGCGTCTGATCGCGGATCTTCTCGATCTCGCCGAGGATCGATCTCTCCGAGCGGCTCTGGATGATCCGTCCCTCGTGCTCGGTGATCGAACAGAAGCTGCAGCCGCCGAAGCAGCCGCGCAGGATCGTCACGCTGAACTTGATCATCTCGTACGCGGGCAGCTTGGTGGGCTGGTGCTTCGGGTGCGGCAGCCGCGAGTACGGCAGCTCGTACAGCGCATCCATCTCCGCGGTGGTCAGCGGCACCGGCGGCGGATTGATCCAGACATCCGCGGCCTTCGCGCCCTCGCCGTGGCGCTGCACGAGAGCACGCGCATTGCCGGGATTCTGCTCGAGGTGCAGCACGCGCGAAGCGTGTGCATAGAGCACCGGGTCGGCGGTCACCTGCTCGTAGCTCGGCAGCCGGAGCACCTGCTTCGTGCGATCCACGCGGCGCGGCTTCAGCTGGATCAGCTCGGCGGCGGGTGCTTGTTCTCCGGTGGAGCACGGGGCGGCCGCGCGCTCCTCCTCCATCGCGTACGGATCCTTCGGTGGATCGATCTTCCCCGGCGCATCGACGGCCGTGGAATCGACCTCGCTCCAGCCCGGATCGATCGGCCGCGCCGCCGTGTGCATGAAGGCCGTGCCGCGGAGATCGCGGATCTCGGAGATCGGCTCGTCAGCGGCGAGGCGATGCGCGAGCTCGACGATCGCGCGCTCGGCGTTGCCGTAGACCAGCAGATCCGCGTGCGAATCCACGAGCACGGAGCGCCGGACCTTGTCGGACCAGTAGTCGTAGTGCGCGATCCTGCGCAGGCTCGCCTCGATCCCGCCCACCACCAGCGGCACGTCCGCGAACGCCTCGCGGCAGCGCTGCGCATAGACGATCACCGAGCGATCGGGGCGCAGCCCGCCGGCGCCATCGGGAGAGTACGCATCATCGCTGCGCACCTTCCGATCGCTCGTGTACCGGTTGACCATCGAGTCCATGTTGCCGGCGGTCACGCCCCAGAACAGGTTCGGGCGGCCGAGCACGCGGAACGGCTCGGCACTCCGCCAGTCCGGCTGATCAAGGATGCCGACCCGGAACCCGTGCGATTCGAGCAGCCGGCCCACGAGCGCCATGCCGAAGCTCGGGTGATCGATGTACGCGTCGCCGGTGACGAGGATGATGTCGCAGCTATCCCAGCCGAGCTCGTCCATCTCGCCGCGGTTCGTGGGCAGGTACGGCGCCACGCCGAACCGCTTCGCCCAGTACGGGCGATGCGAGAACAGCTGCTTTGGGGCGGCGACCATGGGCTGTACGGGTAGCACGCGGCCGCAGCGGAGAAAACGTTATTCTTACTGAGGCTTGGCGCCTGAAGCGGCGTCCTGCGCCTTGATCAGGGCGGCCTGCTGATCGTCGCTGATCAACGTCCCGCAGACGTTCGCGTCGTCGACCGTCTTCATGTCGCCAAAGCAGCGCTGCGCGTCGACGCTCCAGGCATCCCGCTCGCAGCGCTCCCGGACCAGCTTGCGCAGCCTGTCGGTCGCCTCGTCGGGCGGCTTCGGGTCCTTGTTGGCGACGAGGATCGCGATCATGCCGTCGGCGGCCTTCGCGCACGACATCGTCGGCGCGGCGGGCTTCGCCGGGGGCTTGGCCGCTCCGCCACCACAGCCGACGAGGAGCACGGCGAGCCAGAGGCGCTGCACGACCGAACCGATCGACACGATCATCTGGCTATCCTGGCACGTCACGGGAGGTGGAGGATCATGTCGCGGACCCCGCCAGCGATGAACTCGACCGCGACGGCCGCGAGCAAGAGGCCCATGATCCGCTCGAACGCGCGGAGCACGGTCTTCGGCAGGTACTTGTCGGCGCTCGCCGCACCGCGCATCAGGAGCCAGGCCACGACGCAGGTGATCGTCACCGCGAGGAACACCGCGAGCGTGGGGATCACGCGCCACTCCGCGCGCGACATCAGCACCATCACCGTGGCGATCGCACCCGGGCCGGCGAGCATCGGCACCGCGAGCGGGAAGATCGCCACGTCATCGCGGCCTCGCCCCTCGTCCTGCTCCTCGGCGGTGGTCCGCGTGGGCGAGGGCTGGGCGCGCATCATGTCGATCGACATGAGGAGCAGCATGATCCCGCCCGCGATCTTGAATGCGCCGAGCGAGATGCCGAACGCCTTGAAGATCAGCGCTCCCGCGAGCGCGAAGATCGAGAGCGTGACCCAGGTCGCGAGCGCGGCGCGGAACGCGGTCCGCTTGCGCTGCGCTGGCGAATCTCCCGAGGTGATCGACAGGAACATCGGCACGTTCGCGAGCGGATCGATCACGAAGAACACGGCGGACAGCGCCACCACCGCGAACTTCAGATCGGCTTCGAACACGACCCGGCTACCACTTCGCGGCGCCAGGGCACTCGAGCGAGGCCTGCTTGAGCGCCTCGATCGCGGCGGTGCAGATCGGTACGAGCGAGCTCTTGTCGTCCATGTGGACCCAATCCATCTTGCTGTCGGCGAACCGCTTGGCGAGGCCATCCCGGACGTCCTGCGGGATCTTGTCGCACGCGAGCGCCTTGGCGAGCACCCGCTCGTAGCGCCCGCAGCTCGCGGGGATCAGGCGCTTGGTCTCGCGGACCTCGGCGGCCTTGAGCGCCTTCTCGAGGTTCGCGGCCTGCTCCGGGACCAGCTTCTGCTTGCAGTTCTTCGGCTCGACCACGGACGCGGTCGCGCCCACGCACGACCGCATGTCCTCGGACCAGTGGTCCTCGTTGCATCGCTTGGCGAACGCGTCGCGAACCTCGCGCGAGAACGGATCGGGAGGTGAGAACAAGCCGAGAACGTGGTCCGCCATGACCTCGCAGGTCGGCACCGTGGGCTTGGACTGGCAGCCAGCCGTCAACACGAGGAGGAGGAGGATCGCCCGACGCACGCGGGGATCATCGCACTTGCCCGTGCCGGATCAAACTAAAGCAGCGCACAGCCCATCGCCGACGCCGCCTGGCGCATCGCCTCGGTCGCCGCCTTGCACCCTGCATCAGCGGCAGTGCGCGCATCTCCCTCGAGGCTGGCCCAGCTCGCACGCAAGGCCTCGTAGCCCTGATGCATCGCATCCCGCGCGGCCTGGGGCATCTGATCACACGTCATGATCTGATCGACGGTCCGCGCGTACGCGCGACATGACTCGGGAACCTGACGCTCGCGCGCGCGTGCTCCCGCCGCGGCCAGGTCGGTCTCGAGGTGGGACCTCACCGCGATCGAGAGCCGCGCCTTGCAATGCTTCGGATCTTTGAGTGAGGTCGTCCCGAGGATACAGGTCCGGACCTCTGCCGGCCAGTGGTCCGCGGTGCAGCGGGTCTCGAACACGCCGCGCACGTCGCGCGCGTGATCATCCTTGGGTTCCAGCAACGACAGCACGTGCTCCGCGGCCTGCGTGCAGGACGGCGGCGGTGGCGGCGAGCTGCCGTGCCGACACGCACCCGCGAGCATCACGACCAGCAGCCACCGCACGCGGAGATCATCGCACGATCAAGAGGAGGGAAGCGGCTCGCGCGAGGCACGCCAGGCCGCCGGGATGCCAGCGATCCCCACGGCACCGACGATGATCCCACCGACGATCGCGCAGGTCGTATCGATGTCTCCCCCCACGCTCCCGCAGTCCCAGAGCGCGCCCGCATAGTCGCCGAGCCGGGTCGCGGCGCACCACACCGCGAACGGGATCGTATCGGAGGCGAGGACGTTGCTACCGTTGCCAAGCTCGGTCGCCACGGTCATCGGCTCGGCGCCGAGCAGCGGCAGCGCGCGGGACAGGTTGGTGCGCGTTGCGCCCGCCGGGGTGCGCTGGATGACGGCCTCGATCAACGATCGCGGATCGCGCTCGCCGGCGACGACCACCGCCGCCGCGACGGCCACCGCGATCGCGCCCGCGATCCCATCAGGGTGTGCGTGAGTGGGGGCCGCCGAGCGCGCCGCGTGCTCGACCACGGCGTCGAGGTCCTCCGCGAAGTACGCCCCGATCGGCGCGGCCCGCATCCCGCCTCCATTGCCGCACGAGCCCTGGCCGCCAAACAGCGCGCGGGCCGCGAGATCATAGGTCACGCCCGCGGCGATCTCCGACAGCACTTCGTGTGCGCCGCGACCGTAGCCCCGTGCCGGATCCGCGATGTACCTGCGCGCGAACGCATCCGCGAGCTCGGCCGGCGCGATCCCGTTGCGCGCGGCGAGCACCTCGACGATCGAGATCGCCATCGCCGTGTCATCCGTCCACATCCAGCGCCGACCGACCGGGGCCGACCGCGCATCGAGCGACAGTGCTCGGGCGTGGGGCCCCGCATGGAGCAGCTGCTCGCCGAACGCATCGGCGACCGACAATCCTTCGAGGGCGACCCGGGCTCGGTCGATCGGCTTCACCATTGGTAGATCTAACCTTTCCCCGTCAAGAAACGGGTGCCAGCAAGACCCCCTTTCAAACCGTGCATGCGGATTTCTCGCACACGGCTTACGGGTGGTCTGACGTGATGGGGCATTACGCAGCCTCCGGGTACTTGATGGTGCCAAGCAAACGATGCAGCCCGAGTGCGTAGAAGTAGTGCGGATCCCATCGACGAGCCTCACCGAGCTTGAGGTGACGTCCCTTTCGCTGCACGCGCAGCTTCTTGAGACGTCGAGCGACATGCCGG
>JAYVRN010000067.1:0-8540 GCA_043776275.1 Myxococcales bacterium
CAGACCATCGAGGAGTTCCTCGAGCGCGTGGCACTGTCGAGCGCCGGGGATCAGACGGCGAGCGAGCAGGTCGTCCTGATGACGATCCACATCGCCAAGGGCCTGGAGTGGCCGCTGGTGTTCATCTCCGGGATGGAGGACGGCCTGTTTCCCTCGCTGCGCGAGCGCGAGGATCAGAACGAGGACGCCGCCATGGAGGAGGAGCGCCGGCTCGCGTACGTGGCGATCACCCGTGCGCGCGAGCGCCTGGTGCTCACGCATGCGCGCACACGCCGCGTGTGGGGCGAGATCCGGATGCAGGGCCCCTCCCGGTTCCTCGCGGACCTTCCGTCGGGTTGTCTCGCCGCGCCGTCGCGATCGCGCGGCCAGGTCACGCCGCCGGCGCCGCGGATCGTCGACGGCAACTGGCAGGGCCAGCCGCGTCGGGCGGCACGCCCCGCGCGTGACGAGCTCGATCAGCGCGCCGAGTACGACAGCGACGAGCCCGTGTATCGCGTTGGCGACGGGGACTATCAGCCGGCCACCGGCTTCCCGATCGGGGGCACGGTCGTCCACGGCACGCTCGGCGCGGGGCGGGTGGTCTCGGTGACGGGCACCGGCAAGGATCAGAAGGTCGTCGTCGATTTCGGCGTGATCGGCCAGAAGACCGTGTTCGCGCGCTACCTGCAGGGCGGCGACAGCGGCTTCAACTGACCTACTCGGGCATCCGCTCGGGCACGAGCGCGATCCCGATCTCCGCGCGGTTGCGCCACACGGCGAGGGTGATCGCCTGGCCGGCGGGCGTGGCGGCGACCAGCCACGGCAGCGATCGATGATCGACCGGGTGATCGCCCCAGCGCAGGATCACGTCCCCCGCGCGCAGCGCAGAGCGGATCGCGGGCGAGGCGGGCACGACCTCGGTGATGTACGCACCGCCGGCGGTCGGCACGCCGAGCTGCTGGGCGAGCTCCGGGGTGACCGGCTTGACCTTCGCGCCGAGCCAGCTCCGCGCCACCTGGCCGTGATCGCGGAGCGCGTCGACGACCTCTTTGAGGCGGTTGATCGGCAGCACGAACGACAGCTCGCCGGGCCGATCTCCCGTGGCGACCGCGATCCCGATCACCTGGCCGGCGGTGTCGAGGACGGGACCGCCGGAGTTGCCGCGGTGGATGCGCGCGTCGGTCTGCAGGAACATGCGGAACGTCCGGAACCCCATGCCGCGGTTCTGGAGCAGAGAGCCGGCGGCATCACGCCCGGTCGACGACACCAGGCCCGCCGCCGCGGTGACCTCCTCGCCGAACGGGTTGCCGAGTACGACGATCCACTCGCCGATCTTGAGATCGTTCGAGTCTCCGAGTGGCAAGGGCTGAAGGCGCGGGCGGTCCACCGAGAGCAGCGCCACGTCGAGATCGACATCGCGCCCGATGACCTTGGCCGGGACCTCCGTGGTGTCGTCGAGCACCACGCGCAGCTCCGGTGCGGCCATCGCGATCTTGTACGTGGTGACCACGTAGACACCCTTGGCCTCGATCAGGAAGCCGGTGCCGAGCGCCACGTCGGCGGTGGTCTCGGGCGCACCCGGGAACATCGCGGCCGGGCCTGACTTGACGGGCGAGGCGGCGCGGATCGCGACCACACCGTGGCGCGCGGAGGCGACGAGATCGACGAACGATCCCTGTGCCCCGCCATACATCCGGCTGGGCTCGGTGGGAGGCGGGGCCTGGTGCAGCGCGCTGCCGACACCCACACCCTGCGCCGGTTGCTCTTCACGCTCGCGGCAGGCGGAGGTTCCGAGGGCCGGAAGGCTCGTCACGGCGAGTGCCAAGGCCAGCCGGCGCATGACTACGAGGCTCCGTGGACCTTCTGCGTGTCGACATAGGCGACACGGAGATCGTAGATCAAGCTGGCGATCAGCTTCTGCTCGGACTCCTCGAGGTTGCCCTTGGTCTTCTGCTCGAGCATCGCGAGGACATCGACCAGGTGACGAGCGGTCTCGAGATCGATGGGGTGGGGCAGGCCATCGGGCGGCGGCATCTTGCCGAGCGCGATCAGCGCCGTGGAGGCGAGCGAAAGCACGTGGGTCGAGAAATCCACCTGCGCGAGGGCCACCGGTTGCTCCGCCATGTCGCGAAGATACTACCCATGTCGGTGCGCCCACGTGCGGAGCGCGCGGAATACGCATGGAGGGTTCGTGGTTGGGTTTGAGTGGAGACGGGCATCTCGCCATTCTTTGTGACACCCTCAGGGGGGTCCATGGACACCCTGACCGATCCCGTTCCGCTCCCGGCCAAGCCGGCCGGACCTCTAACAACCACCTCGGCAACCGCCTCGGCAACCACCTCGGCGACCGCCTCGGCGGTGGATCTCGAGCTGTTGACCGAGGAGGTCAAGCAGTCGAGCGCCTTCCTCGACGACGTGTTCACGCAGGTCGGCAAGGTCGTCGTCGGCCAGCGCGACATGATCGAGCGGATCATGATCGGCCTCCTCACCGGTGGTCACTGCTTGATCGAGGGCGTGCCCGGCCTGGCGAAGACCCTGACGGTCAAGACGCTGTCGCAGACGATCAACGCCTCGTTCCAGCGGATCCAGTTCACGCCGGATCTCCTGCCTGCCGACATCACCGGCACGATCATCTACAACATGCACACCGGGCAGTTCACGCAGAAGCGTGGCCCGCTGTTCGCGAATCTGGTGCTCGCCGACGAGATCAACCGCGCCCCGGCCAAGGTCCAGTCCGCGCTGCTCGAGGCGATGCAGGAGCGGCAGGTGACGATCGGCGACACCACGCACCAGCTGCCCGATCCGTTCCTCGTGCTCGCCACCCAGAACCCGATCGAGCAAGAGGGCACGTTCCCGCTGCCCGAGGCGCAGCTCGATCGGTTCATGCTGCTCATCAAGGTCACGTACCCCACGGCGGCGGAGGAGCGCTCGATGCTCGATCTCCTCACCACGCTGGACACGCCGACCGCCACCGAGGTCGCCACGATCGACAAGGTCAAGGCGGCGCGCCGCGTGGTCTCGCAGATCTACATCGACGATCGCGTCCGCGACTACATCGTGCACATCGTGCAGGCCACGCGCCGCCCGCGGGACTACGGCCTCGCCGAGCTGGCGCCGCTGATCGAGTATGGCGGCTCGCCGCGCGCCACCTTGTCCCTCGCCGTCGCCGCGCGGGCGCATGCGTTCATCCACCACCGGGCGTACGTCACCCCGGACGACATCAAGGCGATCTCGCTCGACGTGATGCGGCACCGCGTGTCCGTGACCTACGAGGCCGAGGCGGAGGAGGTCAGCTCGGAGGACGTGATCCGTCGCGTCTTCGAGTACCTCCCCGTGCCCTAGCGATGGCGCTGACCACCGCCGAGCTGTTCAAGCGAGCGAAGAAGATCGAGATCGCTTCGCGCCGGCTCGTCGACGAGACGCTGTCCGGTCAGTACCATTCGGTGTTCAAGGGGCGCGGCCTGATCTTCTCCGATGTCCGCCCGTACTACCCGGGCGACGACGTCCGCGCGATCGACTGGAACATCACGGCGCGGATGAACGCGCCGCACGTCAAGCAGTTCGTCGAAGAGCGCGACCGCACCGTCAACCTGATGGTGGACATGAGCGCGTCGGAGTATTTCGGCTCGCAGGGCGTGGAGAAGCGGGAGCTCGCGGCGGAGCTGGCCGCGGTGGTCGCGTTCTCCGCGATCAAGAACAACGATCGCGTGGGGCTCTACCTCGTGACGGACCGGGTCGAGAAGTTCGTCCCGCCGAAGAAAGGCCGTCGCCACGTGCTCCGGCTGATCGGCGAGATCCTCGCGTTCCAGCCGCAGTCGCGTGGCACCGATCTCGCGAAGGGGCTCGATTTCTTCAGCAAGGTCGCGCGCCGCCGCTCGGTGCTGTTCCTGGTCTCGGACTTCCTCGCCGAGGGCTGGGAGCAGGCGATGAAGATCGCGCGGCAACGCCACGAGCTCGTGCCGGTGGTGATCTCCGATCCGATGGAGCGGACGCTGCCGCGGGTGGGCCTCCTGGTGCTCGAGGATCTGGAGACCGGCCAGCTCGTCGAGGTCGACACCTCGGCCCGCGTGGCGCGCGAGTTCGCCCGGCGCGCCGCCGCGGCGACCATGGTCCGCGAACAATCGCTCCGCCGGCTCAACCTCGACGTGGTCAACATCGTGACCAACCAGTCGTACGTCGATGCCCTGATCGCGTTCTTCAAGGCGCGCGCGAAGCGGATGGCGCACGGATGAGCCGCGCAGGTCGCACGCTCCTGGTCGTGGCCGCGATGATGGCGCCGATGCTCGCGCCGATGGCTGCGCGCGGGCAAGGCGCGGGCAGCGACGCGGTCGGCAGCGGCTCGGCGGGCAGCGACGCATCGGGGTCGGCGTCGGGCTCGGGGTCGACATCGGGCTCGGGGTCGACATCGGGGTCGGCATCGGGTTCGGCATCGGGCTCGGCATCGGGTTCGGCATCGGGCTCGGGCTCGGGCACCGGGCCGCGGATCATCCAGCTGCCCGCGGACGTCAACGCGCCCGAGGTCGATGCGACCGCGAGCCCGACGGCGGTGCGCCTCGGCGGGCGGTTCACGTTGTTCGTGCAGGCCGTGATCGATCCCGGCGTCGAGGCCAACCTCCGCGAGCCGTTCGACCTCGGGCCCTCGTTCGAGGTGAAGAAGAAGGACTCGACCGACACCGCGCGCGCGGACGGCAAGAAGATCCGCGAGTGGCAGGTCGATGTGATCGCGTGGGACCTCGGGGACCTCGTGATCCCCGGCGTCGTCGTCACCTACACGATCAACGGCAAGGTCGGTCAGGTCCAGACCAACGCGGTGCGCCTGCGCGTCGATGGCGTGCTGGGCGACGTCGTCGACGATCCCAAGACCTTGCGCGCCGCGCACCCACCGACGGAGCTGTCGTCGCGCGACTGGTTCTGGGCGTGGGTCGGCCTCGGCGTGATGATCTTCCTGCTCTCGGTGGCCGCCTGGTACATCCAGCTCACCTATCGGCGGAAGCGACGCGTGGTGCGCTTGACCGGCGGGCTGATGCCTCTGTCTCGCCGGCGGATCGACATGACGGGCGAGAAGGCGCTCGCCGCACTCGCCGCGATCAAGGCGTCCGGCGTGCTCGAGCGGGATGAGGATCGAAAGCGCGGCTACGCCGAGATGGTGGACGTGATCCGGGACTACCTCGGCGCGCGGTACCACGTGGCCAGCCGCGATCTGACCTCCACCGAGCTCGTCCGCGGCCTGCGCCGCGTTGCCCCTGATGAGGAGCTCGCGTTGATCGAGACCTGGCTCGAGCGGTGTGACCGCGTGAAGTACGGAGGCCAGCGCGTGACCTCGGTCCACGGGCTCGCCGCGCACGACGATGCCCGCGCGTTGATCGTCACCACCACGCAGCAGCGCGATGCGGCGCACCAGGAGGCCGCGTGAGCCGGAGATCGTGGACCCTCCTCGCCGTCGCGATCGGTGCGGTTCTCGCGCTCGTCGCGGCGGTGTACATCTTCCACAAGCAGGAGGGGCGCAAGCAACGCGCGGGCCGGGCGCTCCAGGCCGCGATCCCGTGGCTCCTGGTCGGCGTCGTTGGCGGCGCGATCGCCTATGGGATGTCGCGCTACCTCGACAGCGAGCGCGATCACGAGAAGATCGAGTGGCGGAACTGGAACGCGATCTACCTTCTCGTGGCGGCGGGCCTGGTCGGGCTGATCTCGTTCCACCTCCATCGGCGACGCTCCGCGGCGCTCGGGTTCTCGCAGACCGCACTCGTGCGCTCGCGCGGCACGCTCGCCTGGTTCTCGGATCTCCCCGGCGTGTGTCGTGTGCTCGCGGTGGCGGCCCTCGCGGTGGCGCTGATGCGGCCCGAGACGTTCCGCACGATCAAGCACGAGGAAGACTCGGTCGACATCATGATCGTGTTCGACATGTCGAAGTCGATGGAGGAGAGCGACATGCCGCGCGATCGGATGGACGCGGCGCAGCGCGTGGTCCGGCGCTTCCTCCGGCGCACGAAGCACGATCGCGTGGGTCTGGTGATCTTCGGTCAGCAGGCGATGCTCCAGTGTCCTTTGACGCAGGACGAGAAGCTGCTCGAGCAGATCGTCACGGATCTCTCGATCGGCGATGTGCCCGAGCTCGGGACGGCGATCGGCGATGGCCTCGCGCTCGCGCTCGCTCAGCTCCGCCGCTCGGATGGCGTGTGCGACGGCACGCCGGGCGCGGTCAATACCTGCGAGAAGGGCTTCACGTGCTCCGCGGAGGGCTACTGCGAGGGCAAGAAGAACAAGGTCGTGATCCTGCTCTCCGATGGTGACTCGAACTGGGTGACGCGGTTCGATCCCGACGAGGCCGCGCGGACGGCCGCGAAGATGAACGTCAAGGTCTACACCATCCTGGTCGGCCGCGAGGAGAACGACTTCTTCGGGGGCATGAGCGTCAACCCGGCGACCCTGCGCAGCATCGCCAGCCTGACCGGTGGTGAGTTCTTTCGCGCGACGGACTACGAGACCTTCGACAAGGGCTTTCAGACGGTCCGGAACAAGCTCGACAAGATCAAGCGCGTGACGATCGAACGGATTCCGGACAAGCAACTGTTCTTCCCGCTCGCGATCCTCGCGGCGATCTTGTTCGGCCTCGATCTCCTGCTGTCCCACTCCTGGTTCCGGAGGCTCCCGTGAACACCGTGTGGAACTGGCTGGTCTCGATCGTGTTCGAGAAGCAGTGGCTGTTCTGGATCGCGATCCTCGTGGCCCCGGTCGTCGTCGCGCTCCTCCACCTCTACGATCGCTGGCGGCGCACCGTGATGACGCGGCGGCTCGGCGATCTCGCGGTGGTCTCGCGGTTGATGTCCACCTCGTCCCCCAAGCGACGCTTGATCAAGGACAGCCTCGCCGCGGGTGGGCTGGTGCTGCTGCTCGTGGCCGCGGCGCGGCCGCAGATCGAGGGGCGGCGCAAGGTGGAGGTCCGTGGCCTCGATGTGGTGGTCGCGGTCGATGTCTCGAAGTCGATGCTGGTCGATGACATCGGCCCGACGGCCCGGATGAGCGCCCGGAAGCTCCCGACGACGCGACTCGAACGAGCGCGCGAGATGGCGACCCTCGTGATCGACAAGCTGCCCGGCGACCGCATCGGCCCGGTGGTGTTCGCCGGCGCGGCGTCGCACTTCCCGCTCACGGAGGACCACGAGGTCGCGATCCGGTTCTTGAACGATCTCGGGCCGGCAGATCTGCCGCAGGGCTCGAACCTCGGCGAGGTACTGCGGGTCTCGAGGTGCCTCCTGCGGCCCGATCTGTACGACGATCTGGGTTGCGCTCGGATCGGCCGTCGCGGCCACGGTGGCGATCCGCTCCACGGTGAGAGCCTGGATCCGAAGGGCAAGCCGGGGGAGCCTACCGATGACGTGCTGGTCGAGAAGGTCGAGCGTGGCAAGGCGATCATGATCCTGTCCGATGGTGGCGATCCGGACGAGGAGACGCTCCGCGAGGTCACCAACGCGCGCGAGCTCGGGATCGCGGTCGTGTTCGTCGGGTTTGGCACCGAGGCGGGCGGCCTCGTCTACGACATCGATCCGTTCAGCGGCAAGCGCACCACGAACCCGAAGCGTGGACCCGATGGTGGGACGGTGACCTCGAAGCGCGGGGACGCTGGCATGGCGGCGCTCGCCGAGGCGGGTGGCGATCCGAAGCGCTACCTGGTGGCCTCCGAGCGCGGCGAGCTCGATCCTCAGCCGATCGTCGACATGCTGAAGGCGGTCAATCGCGGCCTCGCCGAGAAGAAGATCAAGGAGATGCGGGACGTGTTCGAGCCGTTCCTGTTCGCGGGGCTGATGCTGCTCGTGATCGAGGTGGCGATCGGTACGCGGCGGCGCCAGAAGTATCCGGAGGCGGCGTGAAGACGCCGTGTCATGCTCCAGGCGTGCGCAAGGCCCTCGCGCTGGTCCTCCTCGTCGCTCTCGGTGGTTGGGAGCCGTTTCTCTCGTCGAATCCCGACGTGCAAGCAGGGAACAAGGCGTACGCCGAGGGCCGCTACGATGACGCGCTCGCGGCGTACGATCGCGCGGCGGGTGCAGGCGTGGATCCCGAGGGCCTCGCATTTGATCGCGGGACCGCCGAGCTGAAGAAGGCCGAGCAGATCAAGGATGCCGCGGAGCGGCAGAAGGCCAGCGAGCGCGCGATCGAGGACTTCAAGCAGGCCGCGCGCTCGAAGGATCCGCAGCTCAAGAGCTCCGCGAACTACAACCGCGGCAATGCGTTGATGGGGCAGGACAAGCTCGACGACGCGATCGAGGCCTACAAGCAGGCGCTCCGCGAGAGCCCGATCAACGAGGACGCGCGGCTCAACCTCGAGCTGGCGCTTCGCCGCCGGCAGAAGCAGGAGCAGAAGCGCCAGCAAGGCCAGCAAGGCCAGCAAGGCCAGCAAGGTCAAGGTCAGGGCCAGCAGGGACAACGCGGCCAACAGGGGCAAGGACAAGGACAGCCGGGCCAACGAGGACAGCGTGGTCAGCAAGGCCAACCCGGTCAGCAAGGGCAAGGCCAAGGTCAGCCCGGCCAGGGCCAGCAAGGCGGGCTCGGCGATCGCCAACAAG
>JAYVRN010000068.1:0-8540 GCA_043776275.1 Myxococcales bacterium
GCGACGGTGCGCCCGCAGCTGCCGTTCGCGGCGAGCGAGTACTCGATGCCGGAGCCAGACCTCGCCGTGGTCTCCGAGCTGCGGGCCGACGCCCACCCGGAGCGTGCCCTGCTCGTGATCGAGGTGGCGTTCTCCTCGCTCGCGATCGATCGCCGGTTGAAGGCGCAGCTCTACGCCGAGACCGGCGTCCCCGAGTACTGGGTCGTCGACGTCGCGCACGGCGAGGTGATCGTCCACACCGGCCCGAGCGAGGGTGGGTATCGGAGGATCGAGCACGTGGGGCGCGAGCGTGTGCTCGTGCCGATCGAGCTGCCGACGGTGCGCGTCGCGGTCGCAGAGATCTTGCCGCCGGTCGCCTGACCGCGCCGCCTGAACCACGACTCTTACGCGCCGTTACGGGCTCTTCGCGTCGCGCTCGGGTGCGCACGTCGAGACCCCGGCGCCGGTGATCCGGAACGGCAGGTGCTCGCGGATGGTCTGGTAGGCCCCGGTCGCGCGATCGAGCGTGCGCACCGTCGAGTTCATGTCCAGGCCCCCGTCGACAGTGGTGACGAAGATGTAGAACACGCCGGCCCACTGCGCGAACGCATAGGCGGCGACATCGCCGAGCGGCGCCGAGCCGAGGGGCCAGCGCGGCCCGCGCGCATCGCCGCTCGCGCGATCGATCTCCTGCACGAACGCCACGCCCGCGGAATCCGGGTAGAAGCCGTACAGCCGCGCATCGCTGCCGCCGGTGAGCTCGGGGTTGGGGTTGGCGGCCGGGTGGATGGTGCCCACGCGGCGCGGCACCACGTCGTGCGCGGTGTCGAGGGCGTGCAGCGCGCTCGACGCGTCATCGGCTGCGATGTACAGGTGCTCGCTGTCCGATCCGGGCGCGTCGGTCGCGAAGCCCATGCCGAACGTCGTCGAGCCGCTCGCGTGAGCGATGTAGCCCGAGGGTTCGCAGTGCGCATCGGCGATGTCGACCTTGAACATCTCACCATCGTCGTAGGTGACCCACGCGACGCCCTGGCGGTCGACGGACATCGAGAACGGGCTGCCGCTCCCACCCTCGCACGTGAGCTTGCCGATCATCCGGAACGGATCGTTCGGGAGCAAGCGCGGATCGAAGCTGAGAAAGTCGTTCGCCGAGTCGACCAGGTAGATCAGCTTGCTCGCCTCGTCGGTGCACGAGCCCTTGCACTTGCCGCGGGCGCAGCCGTGGTGGCAGGCACGCAGCCGGCGGCCGAGGTGGCCGGTGGGCTCGCACGCCACCACGTCATCGCCGAGGCAGACCTTCGGGGTCTTCGGGTCGCACGGGGGATCGTCGGCCGAGCTGCCATTCGCTGCGACCGCCGCACCCGGCGGGCTGCGCTCCTCGCGCTTGCCGCAACCGGCGGAGATCACGAGCAGCAGCAGCCAACTTGACCGGTGCATGAGGTCGAGTATGGCGCACCCCGGGGCGGGCCACGATGATCGGGATCGAGATCACAGAGGGAACGGCCGGGCCGGATCGGCCGTATCATGGCGGGATGCCCAGCGAAGCCGACCTGAAGCAGCGGGAGTACGAGGGGGCGGATCCTCAGTCGAGCAAGGGCGAGAAGACCTACGGCGTTGCCGACAACGCGATGGACCTCGCCTATCAGCTGCTCGAGGGCGCGAAGGGCAAGGAGGACGTGGTCGCGGCGCTCAAGTACGCGCCCGGGTACGTACGCGCGATCGTGCTGGTCGCGCAGAAACGGTTCGGAAATGACGTGGTGACCCAGGCGCTCTACGAGGCCAACACCGCCGACCACACCGTGGACGTCAAGGACCGCGAGCTGCTCTCGACGGGCGCGGCGCACAAGACTGATCTGACGGCGCCTGCCGCCGACGGCGGCCTCCCGTGGACGGCCACCGGCTGGGATGCGCTGGCGCTGAACAAGGCGCTCGGCCAGTACGATCAGATCGCAGGTACGGACAGCGATGGCGATCGCTGCACGTTCGCGAGCAGCCTCGCGTCCCACATCTTCAAGGGCCCGACCAACACCGTGACCTGGGCGATGAACTACGTCTCCGAGGTCAGCGCGCGGCTGAAGGCGAAGGGGCCGTTGACCGCGCGCCAGCAAGCCGCGACCACCGTGATCAACCGTGCCGCAGGCGCGATCAGCGCGAAGACCGCGACCTATGGGGACCTCGCGTGGCTCCAGGAGGGGCTCCACGATCTCGCGCTGACCAACGACGGCGGGGGCGCGAACAACTCCGCGTACGGCCTGCAGGACGACGACACCAAGCACCTAGAGGTGGTCTCGGGCGGGACCTGCTACACGTCCGATCGCCTCCTCGAGTGGGCGGCGACCCTGGCCACTGGTGAGCAGTTCATGGCGGAGTGGTCGTTCCCGAAGGCCGACGGCTCCGTCGGCGAGCACCAGATCCTGATCGTCAACCAGGACGACGCGCTGTATCTCTACGACTCGGAGATCCAGGGCGACGGCGCGCACCTGCGGCCGCTCACCGCGGAGGCGCTCAAGAAGTACTACGCGACCCAGAATCACTGGATCGACCTTCGCTACAAGCTGCACGTGCAGGCGCCGTCGACGAATCACGAGGCGACGCCACCGCCGGCGTCGGCGAAGAAGAAGCCCAAGAAGTAATCGAAGCCGTCGTGTACGTCGTCTACCTGTTCGACATCGACGGGACCCTGCTCCACGCGCACGGCTCCGGGCGTGTGGCGTTCGATGCGGTGTTCGCGGAGCACCACGGGATCGCGAACGCGAGCGAGGGGATCCGCTACGGCGGCAAGACCGATCCGCAGATCGTGGACGAGATCTATGTCGCGCGGCTCGGGCGCAACGCCACCGCGGACGAGCACGCGGCGTTCCTGTCCGCGTACCTGCCAAAGCTCCGTACGCTGCTCGCGACGCATCCGGTGGAGGTGCTCGGCGGTGTGCTCGAGACCCTCGCGTTCCTCGCCGATCGGCCCGAGGTGGTGCTCGGCGTGGCCACCGGCAACGTCCGGGAGGGCGCGGCAGCCAAGCTCGGCGCCGCACAGCTCGAGCGCTGGTTCGCGTTCGGCGGCTATGGCTGCGATTCGCGCGTGCGCGCGGAGCTGGTGGCGCGAGCGGCGGAGCGCGGGCGTGCGGAGCGCGCCGGTCGCGAGATCCGCGAGGTCGTCGTCGTCGGCGATACGATCCACGACATCTCCGCGGCGCGCGCGTGCGGCGCCACCGTGTGCGCCGTGGCGACCGGCAGTGATCCAGCCGCGACGCTGGCCCATGCGGACGTGGTGTTCGCGTCGCTCGCCGAGCTGCCCGCGTGGCACGCGGCGCGGTTCGGCTGACCGCGGCTCGTGGCCGGTTCTATCGGATGGCCGATTCCATCTAGATAGTCGAGCCGCCACGGCAAGATCGCTGGCCGCGCGGAACGCCGTGGCAGGGGCAAGGAGGCCGATCGCGGATGGCGCGGCGGTTGCTCCTCTGGTGCGCATGCGCAACGGACTCGTGCTCCTGGCGACCCTGCTCCTCGGCTTCATGGGCTCCACGGCCCACGCCGACGAGGACCCATGTGGTCCGACCGAGCTGTCCGCCGAGGCGCGGGCGGCGATCGAGCACGCGAGCCAGGTCGAGGATGCGAAGGCCGACGAGGACGCCGCGGTCGTCTATCACGTACCGGTCTACCTCCACGTGGTGCGCAAGGCGCCGCAGGGAGAAGGCGACCTCCCGGTTGTGCGCGCGCGCGCGATCACGCTCGATGTCCTCAACGCCGAGTTCGCCGCCCAGGACATCCCGTTCCAGTTCGACCTCGCGAAGATCGACTACCTCACCGCCGACGACGCGACCTATCACCTGGTCCAGAACAGCGGCGAGGAGAAGGCGCTGTGGGACACGGCACAGGTCGCCGGGCGCCGCAACCTCAACATCTACATCGTCGGCACGCGCACCGACACCAACGTCACCGGTTGGGCCGAGTTCCTCGTCAACCCGGCGCTCCGCCGCGGCGATCACGTGGTGCTGCGCTACTACCCCGCCAAGGGCGGGTTCTCCGATCCGCTGGTGCCGGTGCACGAGGTCGGTCACTGGATGGGCCTGCTCCACACGTTCGAGCTCGGCTGCGGTCAGCTCGGGCACGGCGACCTGATCCGCGACACGCCCACGCAGGCGTCCGGTCATCACCTGTGCGCCGCGCACACCGACACCTGCCCCGACGACCCGGGTGAGGATCCGATCGACAACATCATGGGCTACGGCCAGGGCTGCCGCGGCACGTTCACCGCCGGGCAGATCCGCCGCATGAAGTTCCTCTATCGCACCGTGCGCGGCGGCAAGGGCGACGACCTCCCAGCCGACGACGAGCCGGCGCACGCCGACGCCGGAGGCTGTAGCACGAGCAGCGGCGGCTCGGTCGGTGGCTCGGTCGGTGGGATGTGGCTGGTCGCTGCGGGCCTCGTGCTCGGCCGGCGGCGCCGCGTTAGCCGCCGAGCAGCTTGAGCGCGCCGACCTTGTCGGGCCCCGCAGCGAGGACATCCGCGGGTGTGCATGCGGCACAGCCATCCACGCACGGACAGCGGTAGAGCACGCCCCAGGTCCAGCGCAGCAGATCGTGCACGGTGCCCGGATCGAGCGCGTCCGCGAGGCCGATGCCATCCGGGTGCCGATCCACGAACACCAGCGCCGGGCGCGCCACGCCCGCGAGGCCATCGTGGGCGACCACGAGCTCGAGGTCATCGCGCTCGACCCGCACGTGGGCCGGGACCAGATCCGCGGCGAGCCGGCCGGCGTGGCGCAGCGCCTTGCGCGACGGCACCTTCTCGAACAGCACGACGAGGGCGACCGTGCCGTACTCGGCGGTCACCGGCGCGTACCGCACGCCCGCAGCGGCGGCACCGCGCGCGATCGCACCGGTCACGCGCTCGGTGATCGCCACCTTGGCCACCGCGCGCGCGAACTTCAGCTTGCCCGCGGTGTGCTGCTCGGGGCGGGCGATCCACTCGGCCTTGCCGAGCTCGACCTCGAGCTCCGGGGACGAGGGCGTCTCGCCCGCGGGGGCCGGCGACGCGGTGATCGACGCGACCATTGCACCGGCCGGGACCTGCCATAGCGCGCCGCGCGACCGGAACACCCGATGCGGGTACATCCGTGTGGGCGCCGTGCGGCGATCCACCCTCGCCACCACCGAGCCATCGACCGAGCTCTTCACCTCGATCGCGTTCGCGGTCACCGTGTCGCGCCGCGGATCGGACCACGCGTTCGCACCGAGCGAGAGCACCGGCGTGGCGACCACGACGTGCGCATCCACGTCCCACCGCGCACGACGAGCGCCGGTCAGGATCTCGGGCCGCGCCGAGAGCAAGCCCTCGACCGCGCCGTCCCCGAACGCCCAGCGCAGCGCCTCCGCATCGGGTGCTCCTTCGGCGAGCGCCGCCTCGAGGTGAGCGGCGGCGAGGAACTGGTTCCCGAGGCCGACGACCGGGCGCGCCGCGGGCAGCTCGTCCTGCTGCGCGAGCCCGGCGAGCACGCCCTCGCGGAGGAGGAACCGCGAGAGCGGAGAGTCATCGACCCACCACACGCCGCTGTACGAGTTGCCGGGCAGGCGGTGTGCGAGCTGCGTGCGTGCGCGGTAGAGGCCCGCGAGCTGACGATCCTCGATGCGAGCGAGGGCCACCGCGCCGCGCCAGCCGGGCGCCTGGGTGACGCGCGCCCCACCGGTGCGCAGCTCGGCGAGCGCATCCTCGATCGCGATCGCCGGGAGGTTGCCGATCGCCTGCGCTGCCGTGGTCAGCTCGGCCGTGGAATCGCCACCGGCACGAACGTGGACCGAGGTGCGCGCGGTCCACGCAGCGCCGAGGCCGATCAGCTCGAACCGCGCCAGCGTGGCGAGCTCGAGGTACTTCGCCGTCTCGGGACCGGCGGCACCCGTCGCGAGCCACGACGCGCGCGCGCGGGTGCGATCGAGCGCCAGGCGCAGGCGCCGCAGCGAGAACGCGGCGTGGGTGGAGGCGATCGGTGCGAGCTGATCCACGCCGACGAGGATCACGCGATCCACGACGCCGACCCACGAGGCGCCATCGGGCGAGGTCACGCCGAGCGCCTTGCCACCGAGGTCTCGCGGCGACAGCACGATCAGCGCGGGCGCCTGCCCCGCCGCCGCGGCGGTCGCGAGCTCGCCCTCGCCTGCCACGGTGATGCCCGCGCGCCAGCCGCCGAGCGTGGTCGCGCGTCCGAGGATCCGGTCCCGCGTCGCGCGCGCATCGACGGCGATCACCAGCACGCGGCGCGCATCGAACATCGTGGCCAGCGCGGCGGCATCGATCAGCGCCTCCTCGGTGGGGATCGGGAGGTCGGCGATCAGCACGCCCATGTTCGCGCCCACCTCGAGCCCCCGGCGCAGCGCCTGGGGTGCGGAGCCGGCGCCACCACACGCATCCCACACGCGATCGATCTCGTCGGCTCCGGTCGCGAGCTCGACCGAGCCCTTCACCGGCGCCGTGAACGCCGCGGGCCCGAGCAGGCCCGCCTTCTTGAGGCGCGCCTCCGCCTCGGTCTGTGGTGGCGTGATCTCGCGGCGCGCACGGATCGCCACCGCTACGGGCGCGAGCGGCACCGCCTCGACGAGCTTCCCGCGCTCCGCGGGCGCAGCGAGGCCGAGTGCGATCGCCCCTGCGAGAGCCGGGATGAACGCGGCGAGATCCACCGGCAAGGCCGTGGCGAACGGCAGCGGACCGGCGGCGAACGTGCCCGCGACGAGCACCCCACACAGCCCCGCGAGCGCCGCCGCGATCACGCCGAACGTGACCTTCGCGGGCGCCACCTTCTTGATCTTCGCGGCCGCGATCGTCGCCCCGGCGAGGATCAGCCCCGCGCCCACCGAGAGGCGCAGCGTTGCATCGGCGAACGGCTCGGCCGTGGCGGTGTTGGCCGCCGAGACCGCCGTCCACCTGAGCGGACCGCCGCCCTTCGCGAGGAAATCGAACAGCCGGATCAGGATCCACACGGCGAGCAGGATCGGTGCGGCGAGCCTGGCACCGCCGAGCGCCCGCGACCAAGATTTCGTCAGCTGGCGCGCGACGACGAGCCCCACCGCGAGCAGGGGCAACCAGGCGAGAGGAGCGAGGAGGTTCATCGCGCGCCTCGCGCGAGCGCTGCGGTCGACATCGCACCCGCCGTGCGCAGGATCAGGACGCGCGACATGCCGCGGGGGCCGGTCATCACGCGCGCATCGCCGATCGGCTGCGTCGAGAGCGCGCGGTCCACCGCGGCGCGACCCTCGGGTGGCACCACGATCAGGAGCTCGCGTGCATCGTGCAACGTCTCCGGCGTGCCCTCGGGCGATCGGGGGCGAACGCCGAGGCCGAGCGCGCCCGGAGCCGTGGCGAGCAGGCGCTGGATCTGGGTCTGGATCGCGGGCCCGAGCTCCGGCCATTCGAAGGCACCGGTCTCGGCGAGCATCACGTGCTGATCGCGGGCGAGCTGCTCCCAGGTGCCGGCGCTGGCAAACGGGAGATCATCGCGGTGACCACCCTGTGGCCACGCCTTGGCGAGCAAGCGCGCGGCCCACACATCATCCTCACGCACCGTGCGGCTGCGCTCCCACAGCCGGGCGAGCTCGGTCGTGGGGAGCAGCGCGAGGTGGAGCGGGGTCTCCGCGTCCCAGACGCGCGCGTAGTCATCACCCGCGGGATCGTCGGCGGGGGTCACGCCGAGATCGGCGAGGTGCGCGCGGGCACTCGCCCCGGCGGCGAGGACCGCGCCGTGCATCGCCTCGAGGCGCTGGCGCTCGTCGGTGATCGTGATCTCGGCGGCGCGCGCGGCGCGGCGGCGGCGCACGGCGAGGGCGGCCTCGAGCGCGGCGACCCGGCGACGATTCCGGGCAGCGCGCGGCGTCACCACCTGCTGCTTCGCGACATCGGCGTCATCCTGGTGCTTCTTCGCGACGAGCTTCGCGAGCCCGATCCAGGCGGCCGCGATCACCGCGGCGGCGATCGCGCCCCAGATCAGCGACATCGTGGCGTCGGCCCCGACCGGGCTCGCGGCGGCGACGACCTTCGCTCCGCCACCTCCGCTCGTCACCGTCGCGCGCAGCGACGCGACGGCGGAGATCGCGGCGGTCGCCGCGCCCGCGCATAGCCCGAGCAGGAGCCCGGTGAGCACCGGTGATGGTGGCGTGGCCGCGACCTGCTCCGCGGGAGGCGCCGCGACCTCCGCGACCGCCTCGGCGGCATCCTCGGCCTCGGCCTGCGCCACGGTCTCCGCCGACGGGATCCACGCGCCGATCGGCTTGGCGGCGGCACGAGCCTGCTCTGCCGCGCGCGCCAGACCCTGCTGGACGGCGGCGTAGGCGACGAGCGCTTCGTCGCCACCGAGCCGGGTGTCCACCACATCGTGCACCGCCCGCCGCGCGCGCGCCACCGCATCGCCCTCCGCCACATCGACCGCGCGGACCAGCGCATCGAGCTCGCTCGGCGAGGCGTTGCCGGCCTTCGCGGTGAGCGTGGTCGCCGGCGGCTCTCCGTGCAGCGGTCCGAGCCAGCCATCGACGTCGAGCTCCGGCACGTGCGGCGAGCCCTTGCCCTCGCACTGCGCCGC
>JAYVRN010000069.1:0-8536 GCA_043776275.1 Myxococcales bacterium
CGACAACATCTTCCTCGTGACGGATCCCGAGACGGCCACAGGCGCGCGGCCGAAGCTCCTCGATTTCGGGATCGCCAAGCTGACCGAGGTGGGCGTCGCTGGCGCCACCAGGGCTGGCTCCGTGATGGGCACGCCGACGTACATGTCCCCTGAGCAGTGCAGCGGGTCGAGCGTGATCGATCACCGCGCGGATCTGTACTCGCTCGGATGCGTGCTCTACGAGCTCGTCACCGGCCGGCCACCGTTCACCAACCGCGGTCCGGGCGAGCTGATCGGCGCACACCTCTACGTCACACCGGACTCGCCGCGGACCTATCTGCCTGAGCTCTCGACCGAGACCGAGGCGCTGATCATGGCGCTGCTCGCGAAGCGACCGGAGGATCGCCCGTCCGACGCACGCGAGCTCGCACAGCGCTTGACGGAGATCGCGCAGCACCAGGGTTGGCTCACCCAGACCAGCCCGACGGGTACCACCGCACGATCGCTGGAGTCGCTGAACCCGGCGGCCTCCCTCCCGACGACCGTCGATCTACCTTCAGGTGTCCCTTCCGACTCCGACCTGACGGTCCCCTCCGTGTCGGACCTGCCTGCCGCGACGAGCGTGGACCGCCCGCGCCGGGCTCGGATGCGCCTCGGGCTCGCGATGGCGGCCGCCGCGGTGATCTCCGGTGGTGCGGTCGCGATCATCCAGCTGCAGTTCTCTCCTCACCGCGCGTCCTCCGCCGTGGAAGCGGCGCCGCCCGCACCGGCCGCCAGCGCGCCCGCGCCGCGACCGAGCACCGTGTTGGCGCAGCCCACGGGCAACGCGTTGGCGCAACCCACGGGCACCGTCTTGGCGCAGCCCACGAGCAACGCGCATTCGCAGGTCACGAGCGCAGCACCCGCGGTCGCCACCCCGGTGCCACGCCCCACCGCGGCGCCGGTGATCGAGACCGTGAAGGCTACCGATCCACCTCAGAAACCGGCGAAGCTACCCGTGAGGGCGCAGGTCAAGGTGGTGCCCCCCGCGGCATCACCTCCTCCAACGGCACCCGCACCACCCCCGGCCCCGCCATCTCCACAGCCCCCGCTCCTCGAGAACGACCTCTAGATGATTCGCCCTCCTCCCTCGCTCCTCGTGGCCATCTGCCTGTTCGGCGAAGGGCTCGCCGTGGCCCAGCCGCAGCACGCCGACAAGGTCGACGCCAAGTCGCTCATGCAATCAGGCGTGAAGCTGCTCGAGACCAAGGACTACCTGGGCGCCCTCGCGGTGTTCAAGGATGCGTACGCGCGGTTCCCGAGCGCGAAGATCCTCCTCAACATCGGCACCACGTACAAGCTGCTCGATCGCAAGGTCGACGCCGCGAACGCGTATCAGCGCTACCTCGACTCGCCCGATGCCGATCCCACCAAGCAGTCCGACGTGACCACGGCGCTGTTCGAGCTCGACAAGGCCGTCGGTAAGCTCGAGATCTCGGTGACGCCAGCGGATGCGGAGGTGCAGGTCAACGACGGCGAGTGGATCCCCGCAGCGAGCGCCCACGTGCTCCGCCTCGCGGCGGGGCAGTTCACCGTGCGTGCGCGCAAGGACAAGTTCGGCGGCGAAGCGAAGTCCGCGAACATCTCCACCGGCGAGAAGGCGGCGATCGGGATCAGCCTCACGCCGGCGCCGCAACAGACCGCGGTGTTCACGGCCAGCACCGGCACGACGACGGACCGCCTTGGCATCGAGCAAGGTCAGGAGCCCGAGGAGGAGCGATCGCACCTCGCAGGTATCGCGATCGCGCACCTCGACATTCCGCGCGGAGGTGCGGCCGCGCTCGTCGGCCTCTCGTTCGACATCTCGGGTGCCTTGACCGTCCAGGGCGCCGCGGTCCTCGGCCCGACCTACGGCGCCTACGCCGGGGCAACCTTCGCGTTCCTCGATGGCAAGCTGCGCCCGTACGCCGCGGCCGGCATGCCGATCTTCTTCTCCAACGGTGCGCGCGTCGGCGTGCGCGGCGCCGGTGGCGCAGAGATCGTGATCACGCGCCACGTCTCGCTGATCGCCGAGGTCGGGGTCGAGGTCATGCTCAATCCCGAGGACAACATCATCAAGGCCGCGTTGATCCCCGCCATCGGCGCGAGCGGCCGCCTGTAGTTCGGCGCGCGGCGATGCCGAACGACCGCGACGACCGCAACGACGAGACCGTCCAGACCCACACGCCGGCGTCGGGCGCCGCGCGCAGTGAGCGGACATCGCGACCATCGATCCCGACCAAGCTCGGCCGCTACACGGTGACCAAGCTGCTCGGGCGTGGCGGCGTGGGTGCGGTGTACGAGGCCGAGGATCCGGAGGTGGGGCGACGCGTGGCGATCAAGGTGCTCCGCGACGATCGCGACAGCGATGCGGAGGCGCTGCGTGGCGAGGCGCAGGCGCTGGGGCGCCTCGTCCACCCTCACGTGGTCACCGTGCACGATGTCGGGATCGCCGATGGCGCCGTGTTCCTGGTGATGCAGCTCGTGGAAGGCGAGACGCTCGATCGCTGGGTCGCCGCGCGTTCGGCGAGCACACGCGAGATCCTGGCGATGATGACCCAGGCCGGTCAGGGCCTGGCCGCCGCGCACGCCGCTGGGCTCGTGCACTGCGACTTCAAGCCGGCGAACGTGCTCGTCGATCGCCAGGGCGTGGTGCGGGTCTCGGATTTCGGGCTCGCGCGGACCACCCGGGATGCGGAGACGCCGTCCCACGATGAGATCGCCTCGCAATCGATGATCAGCATCGCCGGGACGCCGGCGTACATGGCTCCCGAGCAGTTCGATGGGCACGCGACGGCGGCGGCGGACCAGTTCGCGTTCTGCGTCTCGCTCTGGGAGCTCCTCGCCGGCGAGCGCCCGTTCGCGGACTCCTCGCTCCACGTGCTCGATCTGGCGGCCGCGCGAGGCCAGCGCCGCGAGCTCCCCCGCTCGAACCGGATCCCGCCCCACGTGGCCACCGCGCTCACCCGCGGGCTCGATCCCGATCCGGCCGCGCGGTTCCCGTCGATGGAGGCGTTGCTCGCAGCGCTCCAGCACGCACCGCGCCGGCGCACGGCCGCGATCCTCGCGATCGGTGTGCTGGGGCTCGCGGCGGTGAGCCTCGCGATCTGGGCGCTCACCCGCCCTGCGGCGCCAGTGGTCTGGCGGGGCGCCGACGTGGTGCACCAGCGCCAGCTCACCAAGGGAGCCTGCGATGACTCGCCGGTGATCGATGCGAGTGGCGTCGTGGTGTTCGGGCGGACCATCCGCGACGAGGTCGACCTCTATTCGGTGCCCCTCGCGGGCGGCCCCGTGAAGCAGCTGACCTCGGCGCCGACCTGGGAGTGGCGACCCAACACCGGGCGGCGCCCCGGCGAGATCGTCCACCTCGTCCACGATGCGAAGACCGATACCGTGGCGAAGCTCGCGTACCTCGATCTCGCGACGGGCGCGGAGACCACGGCGTTCGAGAACTACGCCTGGGATGCGGTCACGCTCGGTGCCACGCTCGCCTACTCGCCCGACGAGCCGAGCGGGATCCGGCGCATCGTCGATCACAAGGATCTGCCGTACCTCGATCCGCCGCCGGCGCACTCGTACATGTTGCTCACCGCGTCGCCCGCCGGCGATCGGCTCGCGATGACCGAGATCACGACCAACGATGGCCCCACGCACCCGTGTGTCGTCGACGTGGCGACCTCCGTGGTCACCTGCCTGCCCACGCAGTCCACCGATGGCCGCCTGGCGTTCGGCGCCGACGGGAACAGCCTCTACTTCGCCGCGACCGATGGGCTGCATCGCCGCGACCTCGTCACGGGTGCAGAGACGACGTTCCTGCCCGACGTCTGGGTCGAAGGCGGCGTCGCGGTCGCCCCGGATGGGGGAACGCTGGTCTATTCGACGTGTCGCGGCGTCACGAGTGTCGTCGATGTCAGCGTCACGCCACCGAAGGTCATCGTCGATGGCGATGCGACGCAGGCCGTGGTCTCGGCGACCGGCGTGGTGGCGTGGGTCAAGGACGTGCGCGGCATCCAGACGCTGGTCGCACGCATGCCCGATGGACGCGAGCTCCAGCTCACCGATCCCACGTTCGGCTCCGTGCGCGCCCCGGCATTCTCGCCCGATGGCACGCGGATCGCGTTCGGCGCGAGCGTCCCGAACCCAGGCATCCATACGCTCCGGATCTCGAACCCGGGTGCGCCCCACGAGGTGACGAACAACGGCGCCGATCAGACGCCCGTGTGGACCACGAGCGGCGCGATCGGCTTCCACCGCGCGGATGCCACCACCAACCACGCCTTCGTGGCCGCCGCCGACGGCACCCCCGCGCGGCAGCTGGTCCCCGGGACGCGCAGCGTCTACGGCAGTCGAGGCAACGAGCTCCTCGTCGACACCGGCGAGCCCGAGACCAGCTCGCTCCGGTGGCTCGACGTGACGACTGGCGCCGAGCGCCCGGGTCCGATCCGCCCAGCGGGCTACATCAAGGCAATGACGACCTCGCCCGACGGTGCCTGGATCGCGGTCGCGATCGGCTTCAACGGTCAGGAGCTGTGGCGCGTGCCGACCGAGGGCGGGGGGCCGCCGGAGCGAGTCCACGTGTTCCGCCCGGGCATCACCGCCACCGCGGTGAACGTCACCAACCCGGGGCACGTCCTCGCCACGCAGCAGCTGTGGGCGGGTGATCTGTTCGCGGTCCCGGCGCTGCCCGGCGAGCGGTTCTGACGAAGAACCGATCCGAGACATCGCAACGCGCCGCTCTCCTTCTCGGGAAGCTGGATCTCCGTTCTACCCCGGGACGCGCGCGCTCGTGCCCGCACCCCACGCACGCACGGCGAGGAGACCCGCCGCGCGGCCACGTGCGTAGTCGTGCTCGAGCGTGGCCGCATCGCGCGTCATCCGTGTGGTGCGGAGCTGCCGCTCCGGCGCCACATGGACGACCGTGCAGTCTCGCGGCGGCGAGCGCAGGAACTCCACCGCGCGACCGTAGACCGCGCGATAGCGGAGGAATGCGTGCGGCAGCTTGCCGTGGGCGCGGAGCGCGGCAGCGACCACCGAGCACTCGAGCCGCGAGGGCCCGGGAAACTCGGCCGGCCGGGACCGGATCACGAGCAAGCGTCGTGCGCCGCGCCGATACGCCTCGGCGGCAGGGATCGGTGCCGCGACGCCACCGTCGGTGAACCGCTGTCCGTGAAGCTCGACGAACTTGCGATAGAGCAGCGGGACCGCAGAGGACGCGCGCAACACCTCGACCAGATCATCCGCGGTTGGCTCGAAGAACTCCGCGGAGCCGCGCTCGACCGAGGTGGTGCCGACGACCAGCTTGGTGCCATGGGCCGTGGCCGCCACCACATCGAGCGGATCCTCACGGCCGAACGCGTCCCACAGGTAGTCGATGTCGAACCAGTGACCACCGCGCAGGAATCGCCGGCCGTCGGAGAACTCGCGACGCCGCATCTGCGTGAGGTAGCAGCGACGATTGCGACCGTGCTGCCCCGCCAGGTGCGAGGCGAGGTTGCAGGCGCCGGCGGAGCTCCCCACGGCGAGATCGAACGGACCGGTGCCGTGCTCGAGCAACACGTCGAGGACGCCGGCCGCGAAGATGCCACGCATCGCACCACCTTCGACGATGATCGCCGACGAGGCCACCGCGCGATGCTCAGTCGACGACCGGCAGACGCCGGCGTGGGTCGATACCGCCGGAGACGACGGGCAGCGCGGCGGCGTACGCCTTGCGCGGTGTGCTCAACGTGGTGGGGCGAATGTCGGGCGCGCGCTCGGCCCAGGCGCGTGCGACTTCGCGATCGAGCAGGTGCGAGGGCCGCACGTTGCGGAGCGCGTTCGCCATCACCGACCGCACGTGTGGATGGTCGGCCTCGAGCTTCACCAGGAGCTCCGTCATCGCATCACGCTTGAGGCCTTCCTGCGAGCCGCAGAGGTTGCACGGGATGATCGGGAACGCGAGCTGCGCGGCGTACTCTGCGATGTCGGTCTCGGCGCACTCGATCAGCGGGCGGATCACCTCGAACCGGCCATCGTCGGTGCGATAGCTCGCCGGCATCGCCTGGAGCTTGCCCGAGTAGAACAGGTTCAAGAGGAACGTCTCGAGCGCGTCATCTCGATGATGACCGAGGGCGATCTTGTTGCAGCCGAGCCGCTCGGCCGCCGTGTACAGGATGCCGCGACGCAGGCGCGAACACAGTGAGCAGTACGTGGCGGTCTCGGGGAGGTGCGAGGTGACCACCGAGTAGGTGTCCTCGCGGAGGATCTCGAAGCGCTGGCCCGAGGCTTCGAGGAACGCGCGCAGCCCCGCGCCGTCATAGCCGGGCTGTGCCTGATCGAGGTGCACCGCGATGATCTCGACCGAGAACGGGAGCCGCGGGACGAGCTTGCTCAGGAGGTGAAACAGCACGTAGCTGTCCTTGCCACCCGACATCGCGACCATGATCCGATCGCCGGAGGCCATGAGCTGATAGCGCTCGCTGGTGTCCTTGACGTCCCGATAGAGACGCTGCTCGAGCCGACGGACCACCTCGGTCATGCCGGACTTCTACTCGATCCGCAGGCCAGAGGCCATCCGCTTCGACCGTGCAGCGACAATAGCGCAACCCAGCGTTCCAGAACAGCTTGTCTTGTTCGCGCCGATGGAAAGGATGGGCTCCGTGACGTTCGACGACCTCGCACGCGTCCTCACCCAGGCACCGGCGGCTCAGGGCTACCTCGCGGTCACCACGATGCGGGGCGAGCGGCAGTACGTCCTCGGTCCGAAGACCGTGCTCGATGCGGAGATCCCGATGCTCGACTGGCGGACCGCGCCCCTCGCCGCGGTGTTCTTCCGCCACGCCCCCGGCGAGACGTACGAGATCGAGACCGGCGACCGCGCCACCGAGGGTCGCGTGGTCGAACGCTGGGTGATCGCCCGCCGCGGCCTCGCGCTCGAGGCCCTGTTCGGCGATCACCGCAGCGTGCGCGTGGACGGCGAGCACCTCCGCGCACGCCCCCAGCCCATGCCCGCGCCGGCGAGGGATCGAGATGCGGTGATCGTCCTCGATCCCGAGCAGCAGGAAGCGGTGGATCTGCCGGCCGATACGTCGCTGATCCTCGACGGCGAGGCCGGCGTGGGAAAGACGTTGGTCGCGCTCTACCGGGTGGCCGCTCTCGACCGACGCGCGAAGCAGCGAGGCGAGCGGTTCCGCGCGCTGGTGCTGGTGCCGACGGAGGGCCTCCGCCGCCTCGTACGCTTGCTCGCCGAGCGTCTCGGGATCGAGAAGCTCGAGATCACGGTGTTCGACGACTGGCTGGTCGAGCGCGCGCACACCGCGTTCCCCGGGCTGCCGAAGCGGCTGAGCGACAGTGCGCGTGCGCAGGTGATCGGGCTCAAGCGACATCCGGCCGTGCGCACGGAGCTCGATGCCTTCGTGGGGTGGAGGCCGCCCAAGGACGACGAGAAGCTCGCCCGCTCGCGCTCGCGGCTGCTGCACCTGTTCGGAGATCGCGATCGCCTCGAGCGGATCATCACCGCCTCGCAGGGCGCCCTCCCCGACCGCGCGATCGCCGCCGTGATCGCCCACACGCGCGCCCAGTTCGAGACCACCACCGAGAAGGCGCACCGCCACGTCGACGCCGCGCGGCTGGTCGCCCTCGACGGGAGATCGCTCGATGCCGGCACGCCCGCCGAGGATGCCCACACGATCGACGCCGAGGATGTCCCGGTGCTGTTCGAGCTGGTGCGGCGTGGCGCCCTCCCCGCGAGCAAGCTCCCGCTCTACGATCACATCGTGGTCGACGAGGCCCAGCTGCGTGCGCCGATGGAGCTCGCGGCGATCGGCGATGCGATCGCGCCGCACGGCACCATCACCCTCGCCGGAGATCACCGCCAAGCCACCGACGAGAGCGCTTGGTTCGCCGGCTGGACGGCCGCGCGCGCCGAGCTGCGCCGCGAACACTGGGAGGAGAGCACCCTCGCGATCACCTATCGCTCGGTGCCCTCGATCAGCGACCTCGGCCGCGCGATCACCACCGGCACGGCGACCGTTCCGGCCGAGCCACCCGCAGATCCATCGGTGTGGGCGAGCGCGTGTGGGTCCGCACTCGCCCAGGCCGCCGCGCTGTGCTGGCACCTCGATGCGTTGATCACGCGCGATCCGTGGCGCCAGATCGCGGTGATCGCGCGTACCCCCGAACACGCGCGCAGGCTGTGCGCCGAGCTGCAGCGCGGGCTCGATCCGTTGCTGGTCCTCGACGGAGACTTCCGCTTCGAGCCGGGCCTGATCGTGACCACGGCCGCGGCGGTCTCCGGCCTCGAGTTCGACTGCGTGGTGATTCCGGACCTCACACCCGCGTTCTATCCGCAGGCGCCGGAGCTCGCGCGTTCACTGTACGTCGCAGCCACGCGCGCGCGTGACTGGCTGTGGCTGCTCACGCCGGACGCGTGGTCGCCGCTGGTCTCCGCTTAGCTGAGCGCCGAGCGGATCGCCAGCGCGAGGCCCGCGACCAGGAGCAGGCTCCACACCACGCGCTCGAACCGCGCGCCGTCGAGGGCGTCGTGGATCCGTTGACCGAT
>JAYVRN010000070.1:0-2583 GCA_043776275.1 Myxococcales bacterium
GCGGCGGCCCCCACCAGCGGCCAGCGCGAGCGGGTCGCGCCGGTGACCTTGGTCGGAGCGTGCTCGGCCTCGAACATCGTCGGCATCCCGGTGGGCTGCACGGGGGGCGGAGGGAGCGAGCCGGGGCGCGCAAGGGCGACCGGCTTCGCGGCAGCGGTCGCGTTCGTGGGAGCGCGCTCGAACACCGCGAGCGCCTCGTCGACGAACTCCATCGAGCCCGGCCGATCGTCGGGCGCCTTCGCGAGCATCTGCGACACCAGCTGATCGAGCTCGGGTGGGATCTCTGGGTTGACCGCGCGGGCGACGGGCACAGGTGCGAGCTGATGCTTGGCGATCTGCTCGCCCGCGTCGCCCTCGTACGGCCGCGAGCCACACAGCAGCTCGTAGAGGATGCAGCCGAGCGCATAGATGTCGCTCCGGTGATCGACCTTCGCGCTCGACTTGCATTGCTCGGGCGACATGTACGTCGGCGTGCCGAGCACCATCGCGGAGTGTGTGCGCACGCCGCCGTTGAACTGGCCGTCGGCGAGCTTCGCGACGCCGAAGTCGAGGATCTTGACCCGCGTGCCGTCGCGCATCGCTGGATCCGGAACCAGGAAGATGTTGTCGGGCTTGAGGTCCCGGTGGACGATGCCCGCGAGGTGCGCCGCGGAGAGTGCGGCGCACAGCTGGCGCGTGATCGCGATCGCGGTCGCAGGAGGCAGGAGCATCTCGCGCTTGAGCCGCGCCGCGAGGCTCTCGCCGGCGAGCAGCTCCATCGCGATGTACACGGTGCCATCGGCGCGCGTGTTGGTGCCGGTGACCTGACCGCACTCGAACACGGTCACGATGCCGGGGTGGTTGATCTTGGCGGCGGAGCGCGCCTCCTGGAGGAAGCGCATCACCACGTCGGGGCGCGTGACGTGTTCGGGGCGTAGGAACTTGAGCGCGACCTCGCGATCGAGCTCCAGGTCCCGGCCGACGTACAGGATGCCAAAGCCACCCTGTCCGAGCTTCCGCTGGACCTCGTATCGACCGACGCGTAGACCGGGCGCGACCGCCATTCGCCCGGGTGAGCATAGCCCCTTCGAGGACTAGCTGCGCATGGGAACGCTGCCGATATAGTCCCGCTTCCCGAGCTCGACCCCGTTATTGCGCAGGATCGAGTACGCGGTGACGGCGTGGAAATAGAAGTTCGCGAGGGCGAACTGGGTGACGTACTCGTCGCCGCGCATCCACTTGCCTTCCATCCAGGGCAACGAGATCTTGCGATCCTCGGCGCCGACGAAGTCCTCGGCGGTGAACGTGTCGAGGTAGGTGATGACGAGCGCGATCCGCGAGCGCAGCTGCTCGAACGTGGTCTCGGTGTCGGGGTGGTTCGGCCACTCCTTACCGGTGAGGCGACCCGCGATGAACTTCGCGTTGTCGCACATCGTCTGGATCTGGCGATCGAACGCGAGCTGGTCCGGTGCGAGGCGGAACTTGACGAGGTTGTTGACGTCGAACTTCCTCTTCTCGGCGTGCGAGATCGCCGCCTCGAGCCAGCGATCCACGTTCTTCAGCATCTTCACGAGCTGCGGGACGGTGAGGTCGTAGACGTTCATGGGGCGAAGCCTAGCTGAAGTGATAGCGTCGAGCGATGCCGCCCCGTGACCTGGAGACGCTCGCGAACCACACGATCAGCAAGAGCGGGCTGTCTCCGGAGGAGCTGGCGCGCGAGCTGGCGGCGCTCGGCAGCCGCTGGACCGTGGTCCTGCCGGACCTGCGGCTCGTGCTCCCCGGGCCGATGACGAGGACGGGCATGGTCGCGGCGCACGCGGGCGCGCTGGCCGATGAGATCGATCACCATCCGACGATCCTGCTCGAGTACGCGGGCCTGACGCTCTCGATCCACACGCATGACGCGCAGGCGCTGACCGTGATCGATCTGATCTTCGCGGCGCGCCTCGAGCAGTGGCTGCGGGCGAACGGCTGGCCGGCCTGATTCTGCGAGGCTAGATCGAGTAGAGGGCGCGCAGCGCGATGCCGCCGTCGCCGATCACGAACACCGTGAGCTCGTCGAGCTGACGGCCATCGACCAGCCCGGCCGCGAGCTCGCCAAGGCCCGGGACCTCACGCGTGACCGTGGCGAGCGTCGTCAGATCGCGATCGAGCGTGGCATCCGCGAGCACGTTGATGTGGGTGCCGCGACGGAGCTGCGCGGCCGCGATCGAGATCGGTGCGTGGACGCAGACGATGTCGCACGCGAGCGCCTCCTCGAGCGGGACCACGTGGCCCCCGAGGGAGTGGGCGAGGGTGTCCGCACCGAGACCGCTGACCCGCACGTCGCGGGGCAGAAACCAGGTGGCGTGCGCCGCGTGCGACAGCGCGCCGGCCTCGGCAGACGCCGCGCCGTTGATCACGAGCCCGAGGCTCCGCGGCGTACCGACCGCGAGATACCGCGAGGCGACCGCGCCCGCGGCGGCGTACGCCTTCGGGAGCAGCTCGTCGTGGAGAGAAGGCGGCGAGGGCTCGTCGACCGCCGTGGGTGCCGCGCCGGTCGCGGCGGCCACGTAGGCACGCTCCACGGCGAACACCCAGTCGGCCATCGCTAGAAGTCCGCCT
>JAYVRN010000071.1:0-32955 GCA_043776275.1 Myxococcales bacterium
CCCGAGATCGCCCTGCGGATCATCAAGGCGCTCGCCACGCGGCTCGAGAGCGCGAACCAGCACATCGAGCTCCTGCTCCTGCCCACGCCGAATCACCGCGTCGTGCAGTGCCTCCGCCACATGGCCGACGAGCAGCTCGCGCTGGCCGGGACCCACGCCACGCACGGCAGCGCGATCTTGGTCCCCAAGCGGATCGAGGACGTCGCCACGCGGGTCGGCCTGCCGGTCCACGAGGTGATCGAGGTCGTCGATCGCCTGCGCGCGGCGCGGCTCGTGCTGATGGCAGAGGATGCCGGCATCGAAGGCGATGGCTTCATCGTCCCCGAGGTCGGCCGCCTGCTCGAGTTCCTCGAGTTCCTGAACCTGAAAGATCGGTTCGGCGCGACCTGAAGGTGGAGGTCCGTGGAGGTCCGTGGAGGCCGCGGAGGCCGCGGAGGCCGCGGAGGCCTGCGGTCAGGCCGCGGCTTCGCCGTCGCGGATCTGGATCACCTTGCGGACGAGCTTGGGCAGCTCGTCGTTCTTGGCATGAATCAAGGTCTCGATCTCGGGTGCCATCTGCTTCAGCTGCTGCTGGAGCGAGGCGCTGGTGGTTCCGGTCAGGAGCGTCGAGATGATCGCGACCAGGAACGAACCACCCCAGATCTCTTTCACGGCTTCCGCGGCCGAAGGCGCCTGGACGACCGTGAACCCTTCACCCTCTAGTGCACGGACGATCTCTTCGCGCTCCGTGCTGATTTCATGGACGACAAGGATCGAAGACATCGCGACCTCAGCGTTTTCGCAGTGATGGAGCTGTTTACTAGGTTTGACCGAACCCCGCGAGAGCATTGTACGCAATTTGTCCCGGTTTCGCGGACTTCCGAGATCGCCTTTACCGGGGGTGGTATCCCTGGTATTCAGCGCCTCCATGGCCTGGTGGTCGCGTACTCAAGGGATCGTCGAGCAGCCGAAAAAGTCAGTCCCCAAGGGGATCTGGACCAAGTGCGAGCGCTGCAACGCCACCCTCTACGAAGCGGATCTGGACGACAACGCCCGGGTCTGCACGAGCTGCAATCACCACTTCCGGATGCCGACCGAGGGTCGGATCGCGATCTCGATCGATCCGGGGACCTGGCAGGAGCACGACCGTAGCCTCGAGAGCGGGGACCCGCTGGGGTTCCGGGTCGATGGCAAGAAGTACGTCGACCAGGTGAAGTCCGCGATGCGCAAGGTCGGCCCGGGCGATGCGTATCGCGCTGGTTCGGCCACGGTCGGCGGTATCCCGGTCGAGGCCGGGTTCTTCGTGTTCGAGTTCATGGGCGGGTCCATGGGCTCGGTGGTCGGCGAGAAGATCGCGCGGCAGTTCGAGCGGTCGGTCGCGCTTCGCCGTCCCGCGATCATGTTCTGTGCGTCGGGCGGTGCTCGCATGCAAGAGGGCGTGCTGTCCCTCATGCAGATGGCGAAGACGTCGGCCGCGCGGTCGCGCTTGCGCGAGGCCAAAGTCCCGTACATCGCGGTCCTCCTGCACCCCACGACCGGCGGCGTCGCCGCGTCCGTCGCGATGCTCGGCGACGTGATCATCGCCGAGCCGGACGCCCTGATCGGGTTCGCGGGGCCGCGCGTGATCGAACAGACGATCCGCCAGCAGCTCCCGCCGGGGTTCCAGCGCTCGGAGTTCCTGCTCGAGCACGGCATGGTCGACATGGTGGTCTCGCGCAAGGACATGAAGTCCACGCTCGAGCGCACGCTGCGCTGGTTCGAGCGCGGTCGGCACCCGGAGCGCCGTACGGGTCTGGTGCTCGACGAGTCCGAGCTTCCGGCGACCGACTGACGATGGCGGTTCACCCTGCGCGGGCGTACGTCGAGCTGCTCGGCAGGCTGTTCGCGGCGCGGCGATTCGGGATCGTCCTCGGGCTCGATCGGATGCGCGCGCTGCTCGACAAGCTCGGCGCGCCCGACCGAAGGCTCGGGACCGTGGTCCACGTGGGTGGGACCAACGGCAAGGGTTCGACGGTGGCGATGCTCGCCGCGCTCGCGGCAGCAGGCGGCGTGAAGGTCGCGTCGTACACGTCGCCGCACCTGTCCACGGTCCGCGAGCGGATCGTGATCGCCGGTGAGATGATCACCGAGGCGGCGTTCGTCGCGGCGGCCGCGGAGGTCTCGGCGGCTGGCGGCGACGAGCTGACGTTCTTCGAGCAGCTGACGGCGATCGCTTTTGTCGCGATCGCCGCGGCGCAGGTCGACGTCACGGTGCTCGAGGTCGGACTCGGCGGGCGGCTCGATGCGACCAACGTCGTCGATGCGCCGATCTCCGTCATCACGGGGATCGCGCTCGATCACGAGGCGATCCTTGGCTCGACGATCGCTGCGATCGCCGCCGAGAAGGCGGGGATCTTCAAGGCCGGCCAGCACGTGGTGCTCAGTCGCTCGGGGGATCCCGCTGCGACGCCGGTGCTGCTCGCCGCCGCGGAGCGGGCAGGGGTGGCCACGGTCACGCGGCTCGACTGGGATGCGATCGACCGTGTGCCCCCGCTATCCCTCTCGGGGGTGCACCAGCGGCGCAACGCGGCGGCCGCCCTCGCGGCGCTCGATCAGCTCGAGGCGCTCGGCGTGGTGAAGGTCCCGCCGGTGACGCGCGCGGCGGCGCTCGAGTGCGTGCAGCACCCCGGACGGTTCGAGTGGCTCGATGGGGATCCCGAGGTGATCCTCGACGGTGCGCACAACCCGGACGGCGCGGCCACCCTCGATGCCCTCCTGCGTGAGCTCTCGGCGCGCCGGATCGTGATGATCATCGCGGTGTCCGCCGACAAGGATGTTCGCGAGCTGGTCGCGCAGCTGGTCGCGCAGGCGAGCTACGTGATCGCCACGCGCTATCAGCAGGATCGGTCGCTCGATCCCGCAGCGCTCGCCGCGGTGGTCCGCGAGGTCCACCCGGGGATCGCGGTCGAGGCCGCCCCCGATCTGGCGAGTGCGCTCGCCACCGCGACTGACCACGGTGATCTGATCGTGATCGCGGGCTCGCTGTTCCTCGTCGGCGAAGCGCGGAAGACGCTGATGGGTGTGGCTGCGGATCCGATCGCCCTCAGCGATCCGGCTCCGTCCAGCGCATGACGAGCAACGAGCGCGGATCACCCTTCCACGCCCACGAACGGAACTCGCCGCGGATGTCCTTGGCGCCGGCCAGCTCGAGGAGCCCCTCGAAGAACCCGAGCGCCTGGTAGGACGCGGCCTGCTCGGCCAGCTCGCCCATGAAGTAGTTGATCGTGATCTGGGCCTCGCCGTCGTGGATCGACGGGACGGTCAACGCCTCGAAGTCGAAGAACGTCTGCCGGAGGACGTGGAACCGCCGCAGCGTCTCCACGGGATGCTTGGGCTCGAGCAGCGTCGGATACGCCTTGTGGAGCTGCTCGGCTGAGTACCGGCCCCAGAGCTGGACCGGGAACAGCTCGCCGCGGGCGACCGTCGCGAGGATCGCGACGCCGAGCTTCTCGAACACGGACATCGGGTACCAGGCGTTCGGATCGATCCGCAGCGCGAGGTGGCGGATCTCGTCGTCGCCGAGATAGGGATCGATGGTGTCACCCTTGAAGGTGCGCACCATCTTCACGTAGTCGAGGAACAGGACGCCGCGGACCTGGCGCATCGGGGAACACTATAGTGTGCACGCGAACCGGCTGCCTGCCGCATCGTGCGGCACCCCGATGTAGTTAGTTGCCGACCTTGGTCGCCGTCAAGACGGTCGTGAACGAGCACGTCGCGGTGCCGCTCGCGGCGGTGAACACCACCGAGCCGGCGCCTTGGCCCATCACGGTCTTCTTGTCGGCGCCGAGCGTGAACGTTCCGGTCGCGTACGAGATGCTCGTCATCACCGAGCCGAGCTGGGGGTCGTTCTCGGTGTACATGCAGGTCTGCCCCGTGACGATCGTCGCGGTCTTGCCGCTGACATCGAACTTCTGCGGCGGGCATTTGTCGCCGGCCGGCGGGACCACGATGATGTCGGAGGCCGTTCCCTCAGTGACCGTGAACGAGCCGGTGCTGGGCGTGGTCTGGGGGCCGTTCGGGCACGTGACCGTCGTCGTCGAGCCGGCGTTGTACATCCAGGTACCGAAGTAGTCGTCGCCGGGCGCGCCATTGGTACCGCACGCCGCCAGGAACACGAGGAGACCGATGGTTCGCTTCATGGGGGGACCATATACATAAATCCCTGCGAATTTGCGCACCCCGCTCTGGCCCCGTACGATCTTGGCATGCGTCGTGTGATCGCCCTGGCATTGATGTTCGTCCTCACGGGGCCGGCCGTCGCCGACACCAAGGCTCCGCACAAGGAAGGGGACTACGGTGGGGTGAGCCCGGGGCAGAAGCCCGACAACCCCAAGGGAAAGCGATCCCCGTCGAAGGGGACGCTGTCGTGGATCGGCTTCGAGGCCAAGAACGGCGGAGCGCAGCTGTTCTTCCAGTCACCGGGCGCGTTCGAGACCAGCCAGCAGCTCGAGGGCTCCACGCTGGTGGTCCACCTCATGCTCCAGCGGATGGGTGCGAACACGTGGCGGCAGGTCGACACGCGGTTCTTCGATAACCCCTTATCGGGGGTCACCGCGCGGGCCGTCCGTGCGGCACGGGCGACCAAGGACAAGGCGGCGCACCCGGCCGGCGTCGAGGTCCGGATCAAGTTCAAGAACCCCAAGGATGCGCGCGCCGCATCGCTGACGACGAAGACCGAGCCGGATGGGATGTACTACGCGTACCTGACGTTCCCAGAGGGCACCGCCGACGCCGCCACGAAGTCCGATCCGGAGAACTAAGTCAGCGCGCGTCGGCGATCGCGTCCGACAGCGTCGCTTCGCCCTGACCGCCATGGAACTGCTCGCGCGCGCGGCCATCTGCGCCGAGTACGAGCGTGTACGGCACGCTGCGAACTCCGTAGCGCCGGCGCAGCGTCCCGTCGTCGATCAGCGCCGTGCCCTCGAACTTCGTGTGCTCGAGGACGCCCTTCGCGTTCTCGGCCTTGCCGACGATGAACACCGCGACGAGGTTGGCGTCCGCGGCGCGCGCAGCCTTCTGCGCGGCGGGGAGCTCCTCCACGCAGTGCGGGCACGTGGGGCTGACGAACAGCACGAGCGAAGGCTTGCCACGCAGCGTGTGCGGATCGAACGCGACGCCCGCGACCGTAGGCGCCCGCAGCGTCTCGAGGATGTCCCCCTCGGGCCCGGGCTCGTGCTTCTTGCACCCGGCCAGGGTGATCGCGAAGGCGATCAACGCCACCGACAAGGCGTTCAGTTTGGATTGAGCGAGCCGGGCGACTAGTGGCATACCGGGTTCATGGATAGCACGCCGGATGACGAGCTGGCGGACGAGCTCCTGGCGCTCGCCGGGCAGCTCCGCGGGCAGCTCCGCCGCCACGCATCCCTCGGGGCGTGGGCGGCTCCAGGTGGGCTGACGGCGCGCCCGGTGCTCGGGCCCGACGATGCCGCGCCGGAGGTCATCCTTGTAGGCGACGATCTCCCGAGCGCGCACGGCCGCCGTACGCTCGCCCAGATCCGCGCCGAGCTCGGGGATTGCACGCGGTGCAAGCTCCACACGACGCGGCACTCGATCGTGTTCGGCGTCGGCGCGGAGGATGCGGCGCTGATGTTCGTCGGCGAGGCCCCTGGGGAACAGGAAGACCGCCGGGGCGAACCGTTCGTCGGCCCCGCCGGCGAGCTGCTCGACAAGATGATCGAAGCGATGGGGTGGTCGCGCGCGAGCGTGTACATCGCGAACACCACGAAGTGCCGGCCGCCGGGCAATCGCAACCCGCAGCCCGACGAGCTCGAGCAGTGCATGCCCTTCCTGAAGGCGCAGATCGCGTCGGTCGCGCCGCGGATCATCGTCGCGCTCGGGCGGCCCGCCGCGAACCAGCTGCTCGGAGTCGATGCACCGATCAGCACGCTGCGCGGCGCGTTCCACGATCGTCACGGCGTGAAGGTGATGCCCACGTTTCACCCGGCGTATCTGCTCCGCGAGCCCGACAAGAAGCGCGAGACCTGGAGCGACCTCAAGCTGGTGATGGCCGAGCTCGAGCGGATCGGCGTCCAGCCGACGCGCGGCTGAGCGATGGGCGAGGCGCCGTGCAACCTCCACGCGGTCGAGCTCGCGCTCGATCGCGTGGAGGCGCAGCTCGCCGCGGAACTCCCGGCGCACGTACGTGCGTTCGCGCGGGCCTACGCTGCGGGGGCTCCGGCGCCCGCCGCACCGGATCTCGCGGGCCGTGCCTCGACGGCGTCGATCGGGCGGCGTGCGATCGCGCATCCCGAGCTGGCCGATCGTGGCCTCGCGCTGCTTCGCATCGTCGCGCCGATCGTGGTCGAGCGGGATGGTGGGGTCTCGGCGGCACGTGCGGCGACGCCGAGCTGGGCGACGTATGCCGCCCTGGTCTCGGCGCGCGATGCGGTCGCGAACGCGCGGTTCGGTCGCGACGCGCGGACCATGTTGCAGCTGCTGCACGGCGCGGACGATCCGGGGCCGGCCGAGTTGCCTGGGCCGCTCGAGGGCTGGTCGGCGGAACAGGAGGGTGAGGTTGGGGTCGAGGCGATCTGGCGTACGCTGGTCGAGCGTCATCGGGTGCCCGGCGAGCTGACGATCGTGCGTGCCGAGGTGCGACCGCGATGCTTCGTGGTGGTGCCAGGTCGCGAGGTGCAGGTCGTCGTCCCGGCACGGCCGACCACGCGTGCGGCACAGTTCGCCGTGATGCACGAGCTTGGACACGGCGTGGCAAATCTCCTGGTCGGCGGCGGGCTGCCGCGTGTCATTGACGAGGCCGTCGCCTCGCTGATCGCGCGAGACCTCGAGCACACGGTGCCGCTCGCCGTTGGCGCGCGCGCGCGGCGCGTGCAGCTCGCCCAGGCGCTGGCGGCTGTGGAGCGCGGTGAGGTCCCGGGGGCAGCGATCGCCGTCGCGCCGCCGTGGGCACTCTGGCATGACCCCGCAGCGCAGGCCGCGTATGTCGCCGCCGAGCGGATCGCGGACCGGCTGGCGGGCGCGCCCGACCTGGGCCGAGCGGTCGCCGACGAGCGCGCCCGGATCAATCGCGCAACCGTCATCGGGTAGCTTGGGTTCGTCGAGCTGGCAATTGCAAGCCCCACGAACGTGGGGCGCGCAGCAACGCGAAGGCGTTGCGAAGGTCAATTGCTAGCCGACGAGCGGCGGGCCAAGATGCGGCGTGCCCCGTCGTGCGCAGGTGAGCGCCGTGTTGCTCGCGTGCCTCACGGCCGGGTGTGTCAGCGCGCCGCGACCACTGGATGTCGCGGCGCTCGTGAAGGCCAAGGGTGCGGTGATCGCGCGCCAGGATCTCGAGGTCGCGCTGCAGAGCGATCCGCGCGACGTCCAGCTCCACCTCGCGCTGGCGCGGCTCGCATCCGACGCGAAACGGCCGGGGCAGGCCCTCGCCGAGCTCGAGACCGTGATCCGGATCGGAGGGCCGCTCGGGACTCGGTGGCACGCGGATGACGAAGCGCGGTTCGCGGGCCTGCTCGCGGGACGAGGACGGGCACGGCTCGCGCGTGGTGCGGGCTCCGCGCTCGACGATCTGACGCGCGCACGCAGCCACGGAGCGACGATCGATCCGCGCGAGCTCGAGCAAGCGCGTGCCGCCGCCGCGCTCGCGGAGCTACGGCACGTCGATGCGAAGGTCCGCGCGAAGGGGCAGGCGACGCTCGCCGCGCTATCCGGCTCGACCGTAGCGGACACGAGCTGGCTCGGTGCCAAGCAGCAGCCCGTCCCGCGCGATCGCGGGCTGTGGGGGGTGTGGCTGTGGGAGCACGGAGCGCGGCGTGCTGCGTTCGAGGCGCTGCGGGACTACGCCGCAACGACGAGCGCGGCAGGCGGCCCGCTCCACGATGCGTACCTGCGTGCGCTCGCGTGGTGGACGCCGATCGATCTTCCGCCGCCGCCGACCACCGCGCTCGTCGGCCCGGAGCGCTGTCGGTTCGCGGGGGTCTGTAGCCCGCGCGACGTGCTCGCCGATCCTGCGGCGGCGGCCGCGCTGCTCGAGGCTCCGGTCCCCACGCTTGGTAGCGAGGGCGATGCCGCGAGCTGGATGGCGCTGTCGCTCGGACCCGCCCTGCGTGGCCAGGACGGCTGGGGCGAGCTGATCTCACTCCGCGTCGATCTACGCCCGGAGCTTCGCACCGCATCGGGCGGTGCCCTCGCACCGTTCGCGCGCGCGGCCGCCGCGCGGCTGTACGGCAAGCGCGACCAGGGCGTCTCGGACTCCGAGCTCGCCACCCTGCGTCCGCAGGAACGGCTGGTGGTCGCCGCCGGACGGGTGCTCGATGGCGAAGCCGCGGCCGCGGTCCGCGCAGCGCTCGGCCCGCTCGAAGCGCAGCCCGAGGGCGTCGCACTCCTGCGCGTGGTGGAGCCGGTGCCGCCTGTCGCGTTCCGCGATCCACTCGCCGCGGCGCTCGTGAGCTACCAGCGCGCGCGGCACCAGGGCACGCTCCCGGTCGCGCAGCTCGTGGCGGCGTATCGCGCGATCCCGAGCCGCGCCGATCGGCTCGCGGCGGATGCCGTCGCGGAGGCCGTGGACCCGGCGCTCGCACAGGCCTCTCTCGGGGCGCTGTTCGATCTACTCGGTGATCCAGCGCGCGCGCGTGCCGCGTGGCAGGCCGCGGTGGACGCGAGCTCGGAGCCGGCGTTCGTCGCGGGCCTCGCGGAGGCGATGGCGCGCGCGAACGATCCAGACGCCGCCCTGATCCATGGCACCGCTGCAGCCGCCGCCTCCGGCGATCCGGCGGTCGTGTGGGTCAGCCTTGCGCGCGCACTCGATGGCGTCGGTCGGCACGTCCACGCGCTCGAGGCCGCACGCTCCGCGATCGATCTCGCCGGTCCCGAGACGATCGGTCCAGCCCTCGATGTGGCGATCAGCGCCAGCCGCGCGCTCGGCCGTGACGCCCAGGTCCTCGCCTTGATCGAGCGTCGTCGCCAGGTCGCCGTCCCCGTGCACGTCGATCGCGACGTCGAGGATCCGACCGACGCCACCGCCGCGGTCGCCGCCTATCGCCGCACGCCTACCGTCGCCCGCGTCGCGCGGATGTGGGTCGCGTCGCGCTGGAACCCGCGCGGCGTCGCGGTCCGTGCCGCGCTGCTCGAGGCGATCGGTCCGGACGATCCGCGCCGTGCGAGCTTGGTCGCCGAGCTGGTCGGCCTGGCGGGAGATCCGGATCCGGCCGTGGGCCGCGCCTCCGTGGGCGCGCTCGCCTCTCCGCGTTGAGTGCAGGCTACCGGCGGGCGGGAGGCCGCACGCCGGTCTGCTTGTACGCGAGGTAGTCCGCGACGATCGTGGCGTGGTCGAACACGAGCGGGCCGGGGAGGGCGTCGGGCCGGCACACGATCGCGCGCACCGCGTCGTCGCTGCCCTTCGGCGTGCCGCGCGCGGTACCGATGAACACCGTCGACACGGTGTGCTTGCGCGGGTCGCGCGAAGGGTCCGAGTAGACGTGGAACATCTCGATGATCGTGACATCGAGCTCGGTCTCCTCCTTGGCCTCGCGGATCGCGGCGTCCGCGATCCACTCGCCCTCGTCGACGAACCCACCCGGGAGCGCGAAGCCCTTGGGCTCGTTGCCGCGCTCGATGAACACCAGCTCGCCGGGGTGACCCTCGAGCTCGATCAGCATGTCGACGGTGGGCGTCGGGTTCCGGTACTCGGTCTTGCTGCTCACTTCGCTGCTCCTGCGGCCAGAGGTCCCTCGATCCATCCGGCGAGCTGATCCTCGAGCTCCTTGGCCTTGGGATCGGAGTCGGCGAGGTTGGTCTTCTCGTCCGGATCGGCGTCGAGATCGTAGATCTCCCAGCGCGAGTCACTGATCCGGAAGAACACGTGGCGCTTGCCATCGGCGCTGACCATCGACTTGCCCTCGTGGTCCCAATCGGGTGCGCGGAGCAGCTCGGAGTATGCAGGCCTCGGCTCGAGAGGCTGGTTCGCCAGCGCGGGCACCAGGCTGCGGCCGATCCAGCTCGCCGGAGCGGGCACGCCGAACAGCGCGGTGATCGTCGGCGCGAGATCGATGAGCTGCACCACGTCGTGTGCGATCCGCGGCGTCGCGCCGGGCACGCGGAACATCAGGGGCACATGGATCAGCTCGCGATAGAGGGTCTGGCCGTGGAAGTACATCTGCTCGCCGGCGAACTTGTGCACACCGAACGCCTCGCCGTGATCGGCCATCAGCACGACCGTGGTGGTCTTCGCGAGGCCGGTCTTCTCGAGGTGGTCGAGGAGCTCGCCGATCAGCGCATCCTCGAATGCGATCTCGTAGTCGTACTTCTGCGCCAGCGACGCCGAGCCCTTCTCCGTGATCTCGAAGCCCTTGTGCTCCATGTACGTGGAGTGCGGCTCGAACAGGTGTACGAGCATCGCGAACTTCTGGTTGCTGGTCGCGAGCTCGTCGAGCTTGGTGAGCGTCTTCTTGACGATCCGGGGGCCGGCGATGTCGTGATTGGAGCCAGGGATGTTCTCCGCGCCGCTGTTGTCCCACGCGTCCGTACCCTGCGTGATGTTGCTATTCATCCAGCTCACGACATCGCTGCAGGTGTCCGGATACTTCTTTCGATCGCAGAAGTAGAAGTGCGAGCTCTCGCCGAGCGTGGAGAACCCGGCGCCCTTCATCGCCTCGAACAGCGTGTCGTTGTCATCGAGGACGCTGGGGTACGCCTTGAACACCTTGTCGACCTTGACCTGCGACGGATAGCGCGAGGTCAGGAACGAAGGCACCGACCGTGGCGTGTTCGGTGCCTGGGCGAACGCCTTGTCAAACACCACGGCCTGCTTCGCGAACGCATCGATCCGCGGCGTCAGGGACTTGCCGTCGCGCTGATAGCCCGACACGCCGAGGCGGTCGTAGCGCAGGGTGTCGACGAAGATCACGAGCACGTTCTTGCCGCCAGACAGCGCCGGTGCGGCCGGCACCCCGGCGTCGGTGGGCGTGGGCGGGGGCGGCGTGACGGCCTCGATCTTGGCGTCGCCGCCGACGCAGTTGTCGTCCTTGCCGTTACCGGGGATCTCGGTCGCGCCGGGGTGGATCGCCGCGTCGTGGTCATCGCAGTCGGGGCCGCCGAAGAACGCGGAGTACCCGTCGTGGTCGCGATCGATCAGCTTGCGCAGCACGCCGACCAGGCGGGACCCGATGAACGAGCGCTCGGTCACTGCGGTCTGGGTCTCCACCGAGGGGCCACGCAGGCACAGGATCGGCAACACCGCCGCGAGCAGCGCCCCGCCGAGCGCGACGACACCGCGCGAGGGGATCCGCTCTCGAAGCTTGGCGAGGGGCCCGAACGCCACCACCCCGATCGCGATCGCGACCACGGGCAACAGCGCGGGCATGATCAACGACCACAGGTTCAGCGCCTCCCAATCGAGATCGATCCGCTTGGTGATCAGCCTCGGTCCGACGAGCGCGAACGCGAGCGGAGGCACCACCAGTGCGAGCAGGACGCGGGAGAACTTCGCGATGGGCTGGACGCGCAGCGCCGCGAGGCCGCCCAGCGTGGCCGCGCCGGCCCAGGTGCCGAACCTGAGCGTCGCGCCGATCGCGGCGACCGCCGCGGGCCCCGCGAACCAGGTCCACGGGATCTTGTTGGCGAACCGGATGCCTCGATACAGCGGCAGCGCCCCGAACACGAACATCGGCAGGATGGCGACCACCACGCCACCCAGGATCATCGCACCGACGGGCTTGCGCTGGACCTCGGCGACCAGGCCGAGGGAGAGGATCGCGATCGCCACCGCGAGGATCGCGGACAGCACGACCGCCGTGTACAGCGCGGCGTAGACCGAGCGATCGAGCTCGCGATCTTCGACCAGCTTGCCGAACCAGCGCCGGATCCACCCGGTGCCCCACTGCGCGTTCCCGGCGCCGAGGACGAGGCCGACGAACGCCGCGAACGGCAGCGCGATCAGCGCCCACAGCCCGAGCAGCGCGGGCGCGAACCCGACGCCTCCGCCGGTGTGGAACACGTCGACGATCCCGAGGATCAGGCCGGCGCAGAGGACGACACCGAGGCCGGTGGCCATCCCGGCGCGGTAGGCCGAGGCGGCGGGAACCGTGGAGTGAGCGGCTTGATCGGACACGACCCGGATGCGTTACCACAGCTCGATCGCCGACGCTTGGTGCGGCTCGTTCGTCGTCGTTCGTGCCTTGGGCGGGATCAGCTACGGCGGACTTCGACGAGCAGGCCCTCGACGAACCGCGGATCGATCTGCGCGTCCTTGACGCCGCCGAGGATCCCATCGAGCTCGAACAGCCAGCCATCGACGAGCTTCTCGAGGACGCCCACCGAGGCCGTGAGCTGTGCCGCGCCGAGCCGTGCCCGCACGGCGTCGTGACCAGCCTTGCGTGCCGTGGGCGTGAGCATGCCTTCGTGCATGCCGCGGTCGCGCAGCGTGGTCAGCTCGGCCTGCGACAGCGCCTGACCGCGTAGCTCGCCGCCGACCACGGCGCGGACCAGCGCGGTGCGGATGTGATCGTCGAGGCTGGGCCGCGGCTCCGGCGCCTGGCCCATCGCGAGCACGTCGACGCCGAGGCCCTCGACCAGGGCGATCCGCAGGGTCAACCCGGCGAGGATCTCTCCGGCACGGCGCAGATCCGCGGTCGACTCGAACGGGCGCATCCCGGCGATCGAAGGCTCGTCGGCGGCGCGAGAGAACAGCGGGCGCGGCGAGCACAGCCCGGCGACCAGCTCTCTTGCAGGTGAGCCGGAGGTGACCGAGCGAGCGGCGAGGGCCTGCGCGAGCCGCGCGACCTTGGTCGTCACCGTGTAGCCGACGCGGAACATCCGCTGCAGCGAGATCGTGCGGAGGGCGTCGCGCGCGCGCCCGAGATCGGCGCGGGCGATGGTCTCGAGCCCGAGCGAGAGGGTCGCCGTCGCGTACAGCGCCCCCCGTCGCAGGACCTCGCCCTGGCCGGGCTTGGCGCGACCGGCCGCGAGCACCTTGTTGACCAGCACCATCAGCGCCGCCTCGATCCGCTCCGCGATCACCGGATCGTCGATCGAACCGATCGCCCGCGCGAGGAAGCTGCGGCCGAGCACCTCCTCGGCGACCACCAGCGGCAGCCGCGATTCCTCGGCCGCGATGTTGTCCTGGGTGCCTTCGCCGATCTGGACCTTGTCGGCATCGAGCGGCCGGAACAGATCGAGCGCATCGTAGAAGTCGACGTAGCCGAGGTCCGCGAGGCGGGCGGATCGCCAGCGATAGCTCTGCTCCTCGAGCTCGGCCGGGGGCTCGGAGCGCGCGGACATGATCGTGTGCCGCGCGAGGTCGGCGTCGGCGCGATACAGATCCTCGACGAGGTGCTGGATCAGCCGCTGGGTATCGTCATCGCCCTTCAGCTCGATCATGAAGAACCGATCCGGCGTGGCCATGATCGGGTTGTCATTGTCTTCCTCGGGCTCCTCGCCGAGCGAGACGTCCCAGATCCGGACCTGACGCTGCAGGATCAGCGCGCGCAGCTCCGCATCGAGCGCGCCCCACACCTCGCCGACCTTCTCGAAGCCGGTCTCCATCAGCGACGCGAGCCAGGGCTTGAGCGGGACGACCTCGAGCTCGTCCTTCTGCCAGCCCTCGAGATCGAAGCAGCCCTGGTACTGGGCCGGCGTCACGAGCTCGAGCAGTGGCTGCGCATCCTCGAACCCGACCTCGTGGACCAGCTCGAACACCTCGTTCGGGGTCAGCGCAGCGACCGCCGCCGGGGCATCCTCGGACGACAGCAGCGCATCGATCCGGCGATACCCGCGCGGACCTGCCAGCTGAGCGCGGAGGCGCGCGAGGTGAGCGGTGGGAGGAGAGCCGGGCGGGGAGCCGGGTGGTGGTGAATCGTGGTCGGCCATCGGGGTAAGGTCGGGGTGCATGACTAGCACGGCCCCCGTAGATCCCGTACCCGCCGCGGTCAACGCCGCGATCGGGCGGGTCGGGCCCGGGCCGTATGGGGTGGCCTGCTCGGGGGGCGCGGACTCGATCTCGCTGGCCCACGCGACGATCGCCGCGGCAGGGGCGGCTCACGTCGTCGTGATCTCGATCGATCATCGTCTGCAGCCCGGCAGCGGCACGGTCGCCGACGGTGTGGCAGCGTGGGCGATCGAGCAGGGGGCCACCGCGGTGGTTCGCGGCGTCGACGTCGCGCCACGGGCCTCCATCGAGGCCGCTGCCCGGGACGCGCGGTACGCCGCGCTCGAGGAGATCGCCGACGAGCTCGGGCTCCGGGCGGTATTCCTCGGCCACACCGCGCGCGATCAGGCCGAGACCATCCTCATGCGGATCGTGCGCGGCACCGGCCCCGCGGGCCTGGTCGGGATCCCCGCGACCCGCGGCCGGTTCGTGCGCCCCCTGCTGGCGCTGCCACGGACCGCGATCGACGACTACGTGACCCGCCACGGCCTGCCGATCTCCGCCGATCCGATGAACGAGGATGTCCGCCTGGCGCGGGTGCGGATGCGCTCGGACCTGTTGCCGCAGCTCCGCCGTGAGAACCCCCAGCTCGATGGCGCGCTGGTCCGCCTCGCGGCGAGCGCCGGCGAGTGGCTAGAGGTCATCGACCAGCTCGCCGCGCCGTTCTCCCGGTTCCCGATCGATTGCCCGGCGCTCGCACGGCAGCCAGCGGCGATCCGCAAGCGCGCCCTCGGGCGGGCACTCGAGGCGGCGGACCTCGATCACGACGCCGTTCATCTCGAGCAGCTCGACGCCCTCGTGCTCCGGCCGGCGCACGGTGAGATCGCGCTCGACGTGCCGGGTGGGCGCGTCGTCCGCTCGTATGATCTGCTGGCGCTCGCTGCGATCGCCGCCATTCTGCACGCCTTGCGCCCACCCGACGGACCCTATGTCGTCAGGATCTGGCAACCAGGCGATCGGATGAAGCCGGCTCGGCTCGGGGGCAAGTCGCGGAAGCTGTCGGACCTGCTCGTCGATGCCAAGGTCCCGCGATCGGCGCGGGCAGGGGTTCAGGTGTGCGTGCGGACCACGGACGCCGAGATCGTCTGGGCCGAACATCTCGGACTCGCCTTCGGCGAACCTCCCGAGGTCGTGCCGAAACCCGCCTGAAAGTACGGGAGCTTTTCGAGAGATTTCGCCTTTGCAAGTCCCCTCAAAGGCTCCATGCTAGTGGGCAAGTCCCTCTGAACCACGGGTTTTTCGTTGCGCCAATCCCATAAGACCATCCTGATCTGGGCGATCCTGATCCTCATGTTCGTGAGCATCTATTCGATGTTCACGGACAGCTCGAGCAAGGAGAAGGAGCTCGACGTCACCGCGTTCCGCGGCCAGCTCGCGAACAAGGAAGAGGCGAGCAAGATCGAGAGCATCAAGGTCGAGCCGCGTGGCCATGACGACGCTCGGTACGTCGTCACCATGAAGAACGACCAGGTGAAGCGGGTCGTCTACGCCGAGTTCCCCGGCACGATCACCAAGGACATCTACGAGGCCGGCATCTCGTACAACGTGAAGTCGAAGGACGATTCGAGCATCTGGCCGCAGGTGCTCGTGTGGTGGCTCCCGATGCTGCTGCTCGTCGGCATCTTCTTCCTGTTCATGCGCCAGCTCCAGTCGGGCGGCGGCAAGGCGATGAGCTTCGGGAAGTCCAAGGCCAAGCTCCTGTCTGACCACCAGAACCGCGTCACGTTCAAGGACGTCGCCGGGATCGAGGAGGCCAAGGACGAGGTCGAGGAGATCATCGCGTTCCTGAAGGATCCAAAGAAGTTCACCCGCCTCGGCGGTCGGATCCCGAAGGGCGTGCTGATGATGGGCTCGCCCGGCACCGGCAAGACCTTGCTGGCGCGTGCGATCGCCGGCGAGGCCGGGGTTCCGTTCTTCTCGATCAGCGGCTCGGACTTCGTCGAAATGTTCGTCGGCGTCGGCGCGAGCCGCGTCCGTGACCTGTTCGAGCAGGGCAAGAAGAACGCCCCGTGCATCATCTTCATCGACGAGATCGATGCCGTCGGTCGCCACCGTGGCGCCGGGCTCGGCGGTGGCCATGACGAGCGCGAGCAGACGCTGAACCAGCTGCTCGTCGAGATGGACGGCTTCGAGTCCAACGATGGCGTGATCATCATTGCCGCGACCAACCGCCCCGACGTCCTTGATCCTGCGCTCCTGCGCCCGGGTCGGTTCGATCGCCGGATCGTCGTCCCGCGCCCCGATCTACGGGGCCGCATGGGCATCCTCGCCGTCCACACGCGCAAGGTCCCGATCCAGGGCGTCGACCTCGAGGTGATCGCCCGCAGCACGCCCGGGTTCTCCGGCGCCGACCTCGAGTTCCTCGTCAACGAGGCCGCCCTGATCGCGGCCCGCCGCGACAAGGACAAGGTCGAGATGGAGGACTTTGAGGACGCCAAGGACAAGGTCCTGATGGGCGCCGAGCGCCGCTCGATGTTCATCTCGGACAAGGAGAAGCGCACCACGGCCGTCCACGAGGCCGGGCACGTCCTGGTCGCTCGGTTCGTCGCGGGCCCCGGTGGGGACCAGGCGGATCCGGTCCACAAGGTGACGATCATCCCGCGTGGCCGCGCCCTGGGCGTCACCCAGCAGCTGCCGCCCGAGGATCGCCTCAACATGACGGCCGAGTTCGCGACCAACCAGATCGCCATCCTGATGGGTGGGCGGGTCGCCGAAGAGATCGTGTTCGCACACAAGACCACCGGCGCCGGCAACGACATCGAGCGAGCCACCGAGCTCGCCCGGTCGATGGTGACCGAGTGGGGCATGAGTGAGGAGTTCGGCCCGCTGAACTTCTCGTCGGGCAAACAGGAGGTGTTCCTCGGCCGGGACTTCTCCAGCGGCTCCACGCTCAGCGAGGACACGGCGAAGCGGATCGACGCCGAGATCCGCCGCATCGTCACCACCCAGTACTCCCGGGCCACGACGATCCTCACCGAGCACCGCGCGGAGCTCGAGATGATCTCCGAGGCGCTGCTCGAGTACGAGACCCTGGATGGCGTGGACATCGATTCTCTGCTGCGTGGCGAGAAGCTCGACCGCCCCCTGCCGGTCCAGAAGAAGAAGGCCGAGGCGGCTGCTGCGGCCGAGGCCGAGGACAAGGCGAAGCGCGCCCCGATCCTCCCGCCGCTCGGCAAGAAGACCCCGTCGCCCGAGCCGGCCTGAACCAGGCCCCAGCGTGACCACGCCACCGATGCCCGGCCTGTCGGGCCGCGTGGTGCTGGTGATGGGTGTGGTCAACGTCACGCCCGATTCGTTCTCGGACGGTGGCAAGTTTCTCGATGAGGCTGCGGCTGTGGACCGCGGCCTCGAGCTGGCGGCTCAGGGTGCCGACCTGATCGACGTCGGCGGCGAGGCGACGAACCCCCATGCGGCCTCGGTGCCGCTCGAGGACGAGCTGGCCCGCGTGCTCCCGGTGATCCGCCGGCTCGCTGCCGCCGGCCTACGGATCTCGGTCGACACCACCAAGGCCGCGGTCGCGCGGGCGGCCGTGGACGCCGGCGCGAGCATCGTCAACGACGTCTCGGGCGGGCTGTTCGACCCCGACATGGGCTCGACCATGAACTCGTTGATGGCTGGCGGCGGGGTCACCTACATCGCAGGTCACCTCCGGGGTCGCACGCTGGCGGAGGTGTTCGCGGCGGAGGCGCCGGTGGGCTGGCGCCGGGTCGCCGCCGAGCTGGCGGACCGGCTCGCGACGTTCTCCGAGACCGTCCGCGAGCACACGTGGGTGGACCCGGGCCTCGGCTTCGGCAAGGGCTCGGACCCCGAGGGGAACCTCGAGCTGATCCGCCACGCCGGGGACCTCGGCCGGGAGCTCGGCCGGCCGGTGGTCGTCGGGCCGAGCCGGAAGCGGTTCCTGCGCAAGCTCCTACCGGAGTGGCAGGCGGCGGACCCGCTCGCCCTCGATGTCGCCTCCATCGCAGCGTGTCTCGGTGCCGCGCGTGCCGGCGCTCTCGTGGTGCGAGCCCACAACGTTGCGTTGCTCAGAGCGGCTCTCGCGGTGTACACCAAATTGTAGGGCGTCGCGATCCATGAACTGGGCGGCGCACTCGCAGCCATGACCGCGTCGCTGAAGGAGTTCATCTCCACCCTGACCGTCGCCTCCGTCGCCACGACGGTGGTCGATGTGGCGCTGGTCTACTACCTGATCTATCGCCTGCTGCTCACGATCCGGGGCACCCGCGCCGCCCAGATGGTGGTCGGCATCGTCCTGGTCGGTGCGGCGTTCTTCGTCGCGGAGCGCATCGAGCTGTCCACCGTGTCGTGGCTGCTCGACAACTTCATCTCCTACTTCATCATCCTCATCATTGTCGTGTTCCAGGCCGACATCCGCCGCGCCCTGGGCCGGCTCGGCCAGAGCATGATGCCGTTCGGCCGCAAGCAGGAGACCAGCCAGATCGTCGACGAGGTGGTGGCCGCGGTAGCCCAGCTCGCCCGGGCCCGGATGGGCGCCATCGTGGTGTTCGAGCGCGAGGCCGCCCTCGAGGAGTTCGTGGACGATGCGACGCGCGTCGACGGCATCCTGACCCGCCAGCTACTGGTCGCCCTGTTTGTGCCGGTCCGGGACAACGAGCTCCACGACGGCGCGGTCGTGATCGGCAAGAGCCACCGGATCGAGCTGGCGCGGGCGCTGCTCCCGCTGTCCAAGGCCACCGACCTCGGCCCCGAGTTCGGTACCCGTCACCGCGCGGCGCTCGGGATCACCGAGGACACCGATGCGGTCGTGGTCGTGGTCTCCGAGGAACGCGGCGAGATCTCGCTGTGCTTCAAGGGCTCGATCGCCCGCGATCTCGAGCCGGTGATCCTCCGCCGTGCGCTGGTCGGCCTGTTCGCCGGTGGGCACGCCACCGACGTCATGGCGGAGGAGGCCGAGGCGGCCGCCGAGGTCGGCAAGGCGCTCGCGAGCATCGCCGAGCCACGCGTCGACCCCACGCCTGCGAGCACGCCGCTGGAGGCCGCGCCGTGAGGCCGCGCAGCCAGACCATCGGGACCCTCGGGCGCGTCCCCGCTCGCCCGAGCCGCGCGCCGTCGCTGGGGCAGGACATGCGATCTCCCTCGGCGGCCCCGCCGCCACCCGAGAAGGGCGCGATCAGGCGCTGGCTCCACGGCGCGTTCGCCGAGAACCTCGGGCTCAAGTTCCTGTCGATGGTGCTCGCCGTCACCGTGTTCCTGCTCGTCAACGACGACAAGGCGCGGGAGATCACGGTGCGGGTACCGGTCGCCTACTCGCTGCCAGACGATCGAGTCCTGGTCAGCGAGCGGATCGAGGAGGTCAAGGTCACGATCAAGGGACCGTGGCGCCGGCTCCGCAAGTTCGACGAGAAGGAGCTCGGGCGGATCAGCATCGATCTGCGCAACGCTTCGAACGGCGAGATCGCGATCACGCCCGATATGGTGCAGGCGCCGGCTGGGGTCTCGATCGCGTCGATCAGCCCGCGGTCGATGCGCGTCGCCTTCGACAAGCGCACCGAGAAGCTGGTCGAGGTCCTGCCGGCGATCGCCGGGCGACCGCAACACGGGTACATCGCGCTCGAGATCAAGACCTCGCCGCTGACCGTGAAGGTCCGCGGCGCCGAGAAGCTGATCGCGGCCCTGACCGGCGTGCGCACGCGCGAGATCAGCCTCGAGGGCCGCACCGAGACGTTCGCCACGCCCGCACAGCTGGTGCCGCCCGACGGGATCGAAGTGGTCGGCGCGGACTCGGTCTCCATCCACATCCAGATCGATGAGGAGCTGGTGACGCGCAAGGTCCCCGACGTCGCGGTTGCGGTGAAGGGCGAGGGTGTGGATCCCAGCAAGTGGACGATCCGCCCGCGCCAGGTCGAGGTCACGCTGACCGGTGCTCTGCTGGCGGTCGAGAAGACCAAGGGCGCGATGACGCCCGTGGTCCGGGTCACGGCGACCGACAAGGCGCGCGAGGGGGAGGTGACGATCGAGGGTCTGCCGCCCGGCGTCGGCGTCCGGATCTCTCCGGAGCGCGTGAAGATCGCTCCCATCAAGTAGCCTCCTCGCGTCCTCCTCACCACCGGAGCCGCCTGGCAGCGGGCTTGCGTGCTACCAACGTTGACGATGAGCAACGGTCGTTCTCTGTTTGGCACCGACGGCATGCGAGGGGTCGCGAACCTCGAGCCGATGACCAGTGCCACGGTGATGCGCCTCGGGATGGCGATCGCGGCGCGGCTGCGGCAGCCCGGCCGACACACCCGGATCGTGATCGGCAAGGACACCCGCCTCTCGGGCTACATGTTCGAGTCGGCCCTCGCCGCCGGCATCGTCGCGATGGGCGCCGATGTCTGGCTGACCGGACCGCTGCCGACGCCCGGTATCGCGTTCATCACCTCGTCGATGCGCTGTGACGCCGGCGTGGTGATCTCCGCCTCGCACAACCCGTTCGAGGACAACGGCATCAAGGTGTTCGCACGCGATGGCTACAAGCTGCCGGATCACGTCGAGGCGGAGATGGAGACCCTGATGGCCTCGCCCGGGCTCGATGCGCAGCGCGCCGCGCCGGCCGACATCGGATATTCCCGCAAGATCGAGGATTCTCGCGGCCGCTACGTCGTCTACTGCAAGGCCACGTTCCCGAGCGAGCTCACCCTCGATGGCCTACGGATCGTCGTCGATGGTGCGAACGGTGCCGCGTACCGCGTCGGCCCGGCCGTGTTCGAGGAGCTGGGCGCGCAGGTGATCGCGATCCACACCAACCCCAACGGCAAGAACATCAACGCCCGCGCCGGTGCGCTGCATCCGCAGACGATGGCCGAGGCGGTCAAGAATCACGAGGCGCACCTCGGGATCGCGTTCGATGGCGACGCCGATCGCCTCGTACTGTGCGACGAGCACGGTGTGATCGTCGATGGTGATGCGGTGATGGCGCTGTGTGCTACCCGGATGCTCAAGCAGAACCGGCTGGTCAAGCAGACGCTGGTGACCACCGTGATGTCGAACATCGGGCTCGAGCGTGCGATCAAGGGCGCCGGTGGCCACGTCGTGCGCACGCAGGTCGGCGATCGCTACGTCGTGGAGGAGATGCGCAAGCACGGGTACAACCTGGGCGGCGAGCAGTCCGGCCACCTGGTGTTCCTCGATCACGCCACCACCGGAGATGGCATCGTCGCCGCGCTCCACGTGCTCGCGATCATGGTGCGCGAGCAGAAGCCGCTGTCCGAGCTCGTGCAGGTCATGACCCGCACGCCGCAGGTGCTGATCAACAGCGCGGTCGAGAAGAAGGTCCCGCTCGATCAGCTGCCGGCCGTGCAGAGCATGATCAAGGACATCGAGCGCCAGCTCGGCGACGATGGCCGCGTGCTCGTCCGCTACAGCGGCACCGAGAGCAAGGTCCGCGTCATGATCGAGGGCATGGACCAGGCCCAGATCCAGGGCTGGGCGGAGCAGATCACGGCCGAGCTCGCGAAGAGCTGCCGCGCGTAGGGTACGCTGCCGGCGTGTTGCCGGTGGTCACCGCGGAGGAGATGCGGGCGCTCGATCGCTCGACGATCGAGGACGTCGGCTTGCCGGCGTTGACGCTGATGGAGACCGCCGGGCGCGCGGTCGCCGGTGCGGTGGTGCGAGCGCTGATGCGGCAGGGTCACGTCGCCGTGGTGTGCGGGCCGGGCAACAACGGTGGGGATGGCTTCGTGGTCGCGCGCGTGCTGCGCGATCAGGGCATCGATGCGGTCGCCTATCTCGCCGTCCCGCGCGCCGTGGTCAGGGGCCACGCGGCCACGCACCTCGCGATCCTCGAGCGCGCCGGTGGGGTCGTGCGGATGATCGCGACACCCGAAGAGCTCGCGGAGCTGGCGTCTGTGATCGTGGGCGCCGAGGTCTGCGTTGATGCCCTATTCGGGATCGGGCCCGTGCGGCCGATCGAGGGGCACCTCGCGCAGGTGGTCGGTGCGATCAACCGTGCGCGCCACCGGATCGCGGTTGACGTTCCTTCGGGGCTCGACAGCGATACCGGTCGGGTCGACGGCGCGGTGGTCGATGCGCACCGCACGGTCGCGATGGCCGCTCACAAGGTCGCCCTGGTCAGCGCGCCCGGGTTCTCGCACTGCGGTGAGCTCGAGGTCGCGGACATCGGGGTCCCGGCCGGCGTGGTCGCGACGGCCACGATTCGCGCCGGGCTCGTCGAGGAGGCCGATGTTCGGCGCTGGCTGCCCGCGCAGGGCGTGCTCGATCACAAGGGCACGCGGGGCCACGCGCTCATCATCGGCGGCTCGCCGGGCATGCGAGGGGCAGGGCGGCTCGCCGCCGCGGCGGCCCTTCGCGCGGGCGCCGGCCTGTCAACGCTCGCGGCGGCCGGCGGCGATGATCTCACGGCGCCCGATTCAGTGATGACGCACGCCGTCTCTGGCTCGCTCGCCGCAGTCCTTGCGGCCAAGGACGCCGTGGTCATCGGCTGCGGCCTTGGCCAGAGCGAGGAGGCACGCGCCTGGTTGACCGAGGTGCTGGCGGCGGGCATCGCCGCGGTGCTCGATGCCGACGCACTCAACCTCGTGGCCTCCGATCCGAGCGTACTCGCTCGCGCCGCAGGTCCGATCGTCATCACGCCGCATCCTGGCGAGGCTGCGCGGCTGCTCGGGATCAGCGCCAAGGATCTCGAGGGCGATCGCCTGGCCGCGGCGCGGGCGCTCGCGGCCACCACGCGCGCCGTCGTCGTCCTGAAGGGCGCACGGACGATCGTGTGCGATGGCACGCTCGGTGACGATCACTGCGCGATCAACCCGACGGGCAGCCCGGCGCTCGCCACCGGTGGCAGCGGCGACGTGCTGGCAGGTGTGATCGGTGGTCTGCTCGCCCAGGGCCTGGCGGCGGCGGATGCAGCGCGGGCCGGGGTGTTCGTCCACGGACGTGCAGGAGAGCGGCTCGACGCGGTGCACGGACGTGGTGCGGTGTCGGCCGATCTCGGGATCGCCATCGCGTCGGTGATCGCCCAGCTCGCGCGCTGAGCGACGACCTTCCGACATCTGCCGGACCTGAGCGGTGGGGCCGGATCTGGCGTGTTGCGCGCGCGGAAGATCCGGACGGCAGGAGGCTCTACGGTGTTCAAGCCCCGCGGGGACGGAGAAGCGATATCCGTCGTGCGCGTGGCCTCCGGATCTAAGCGCGTTGCGCTCGCGGAATCTCCGGACGGCAGGACCGGGAAAGGCCATGCGCGCGACGCACAATGCGACTGGGCGATCCGGAGTGACGTCCGGATCCACAGGTGACCAAGCATGTCGGATGATGTCCCACTCGCGCTGTCCGGGAGTGATCTCGCGTCCGCCTTGAGACGCGCTCTGTGTCTCCACGCCCTCGCATCCAAGAACACGGTGGAGTTTCAGTGGGTTGACCGTGGCACGAGGGGTGCTTTTGGTCAGGGTATGTCGCGTTCGAAGAACAGCCAGCCGGTCTCCAGCGTTCCGTCCTCTTCCCGCATGGTCCGCCCCGCCGCCACGCCGGTGGGTCGAACCCTCCGGGTCGTCGGTCCGAACGAGACCGCGAAGGCCTCGCCCCACACCGCCTTCGAGCTCGCGTGCATCCCGCACCAGCAGGAGCTGTTCGGGGTGGCGATGCGGATCTGCCGCGACCCGGACACCGCCAAGGATCTGGTCCAGGAGACGCTGCTCCGTGCGATGTGTGCGTGGGACAGCTTCCAGACCGGCTCGAACCTCCGCGCCTGGCTGTTCCGCATCCTGACCAACGCGTTCATCAACGGCTATCGCAAGCGCCGCCGGCACCAGAAGTTCGCGACCGAGCGCCCGGGCGACGCGCTGATCGCGCTCTACGGTCGGGATCAGGACCGCACCGATGACCTCGAGGAGACGCTGGTGGAGGACGAGCTGTGCGATGAGGTCAAGTCGGCCCTCGATCGGCTCGGCCCGGAGTATCGCGACGTGGTCGAGCGCGCGGACCTGCGCGGCGAGAAGTACAAGGACATCGCCGACGCGCTCCACGTCCCGATCGGCACCGTGATGTCGCGCCTGTTCCGCGCGCGCCGCGTGCTCGAGACCGAGCTCGCCGGCTTCGCAGCGAAGGACTACGGGATCAAGCGCGCTGCCTGAGGGTCATCAACAGCGCGCCGCCCTGACCGACGCTACGCCGTGAGCGTGACGTTGACCTCGGCCGAGGGATCGAACGGCGAGCCCTTCACATCCGCGATGCACTTCACGACGAGGCGGACGCGGCCGTCACCGATCGCCTCCTGCGGCTCGCTGTAGCCGTTCTTCTGCAGGATCTTCGCGAGGTCGACGTCGGAGACCATCCACGGCTGGGTGATCACCTGACCCGCCGTGAGATCGCACGGCATCTTCAGGCAGTCGTCCGAGTAGCTGGTATTCGGGTCCGGATCCTTGGCCTGCACCACGAGGTTCGGCGTGCCGGTCGCATCGCCCGGGCTGGCCGCGATGTAGAGCCAGAGCTCGTACTTGGTGGCGAGCAGGGTGCACGCCTGCTGCGCCTCGATCACCATCGTGCCCTTGAGCACGGAGTCGGTCACCGGGAACGTCGCCGTCTCCGACGGCTGACGCTCGATGATCGGGATGGTGACCTTCGCCATGTTCTTGCCACCCGTGAACGCCTTCACCTTGTCGAGGAAGCCCATGGCGGGACGATACTCGATCCACGAACCGACGGTGGCGGGTCAGTACTCGGCTTCGCGCGAGGCCGCCGATGCCGTCGCATCGCCGCCCGGGATGTGCTCGCTCGCGAGCTCCCCGCGCGCATCGGTGTAGGTCGCCCACACCAGCTCGTCCGGAGTGTGCACGAAGTACGGCTCCTGGCGGACGGGGGCGTCATCGGCGCTCGCGTCGACCACGTAGAACAACCGCCATTCGTCGCGCGCGGGGATCGGGGAAGCCGCGGCGCGGGCCGCCGCTTTGATCTCCGGATCGCTATCGCTCTCGGCGAGCTTGAGCGCAGCCGTCGCCTTCGCACCGCCCACGCGCACGAGCGCGTGCGCCGCGGCGATCCGGGTGTGCTGGCTCGGATCATCGCGGAGCAGCTGCGCGAGGATCCTGGCGGCCTCGTCGTCGCCGGAGAAGCTCGCCAGCGCGTGCGCCACGTTGATCCTCACGAGCCTCGACTTGTGGAACGCGAGCGCGGCCAGGGCCTGCTTGCCGCTGGTACCGAGCACGTCGGCGCGCGCCTCTCGCGGCGTGGCCCACAGCAGGCGTGCGAGGCTACCGGCACCGTTGATCGCCGCCGCCCAGCCGCCGTGCTTCGAAACGTACAAAAAGCGTTGCGCCGCGGGGGCCGCGGCCTTGTCCTTCGGGTTGCTGGCGAGGATCTCGCCGAGTGCCCACGCCGCGTCGGCGACGAACCGATCGTCCTTGCTCGACAGACCCTCACCGAGCGTCTCGATCGCTCCAAGGTCGTGGAGCTCGCCGAGCGCCCACGCTGCCGCGCGACGACGATCTGCGGCGGCCTGGTCGACGAGCGTGCGCAAGAACGGCGCATCGCTCGGATCCTTGGCCGCGGCGAGCCCAGCGATCGCGGCGAGGCTGACCTTGACGCTCCCATCGAGCGCGAGCTGACGGAGGAGCTTGCGCGCCGCCGGATCGGGACGGCCGCGCAGGGTGGAGCCGAGCGCGCGAACGACCTCGTGACGGGTCGGTCCGCGATCGCCCTGAGCCTGCGTGATCAGCGCCGCGATCGCCGTGGGGTCGCCGATGTAGCTGAGCGCGGTGGCTGCGGAGCGATGCAGCTCGGTCGGCCCTTCGCGCAGCACGTCGAGCAGCGCCTTCGTCGCCTCGGGGCGTGCGATGGCGCCGAGCGCATCGATCGCGGCGGCGCGGAGGCGGGAGGGATTGCCTGGGCCCGCGAGCGAGATCAGCTTGGGGCCGGCGGCGGTGATCTTGAGGAGCCCGAGGTATTCGGCCGCGAGCACACGGACCTCGAGGTCCTCATCTGCGAGGTGCTCCATCAAGACGTCGCCGGCGCGCGCATCGCTGCCGATCAGCGGACGCAACGCCTCCATCGCCGCGAGCCGGATCGCTGCGTCCTTGCTCGATAGAGCGCCGAGCACGGGCACCAGCGCGGCTGGATCCCCGGTGGCGCCGAGCGCACGGAGCACGAGAGGCATCGCCACGCGTCCACGCTCGAGCTCGGCGGCGAGGGTGGCCGTCGCTCGGGGATCGCCGACCTCGGCGAGCAGCGCGACCGCGGTCCCCGGATCCCCGGCGATCCGCCCCTGCAGGTGCTCGACGAGTGCGGGCACGGACGCCTTGCCCGCGACCCGGAGCGCTTCTCGCGAACCCTGCCGCTGCTGAGCCTGGGCGAGGTTTACCACCAGCGTGCGCATCGCATCTTCGCCGGCCTTCCCGGCCTTCGGCGTGGCAGCGATCTGGCCGAGCGAGTACGCGACCTTCGCGCGGTACGTGTCGCTCGGGCCCGAGAGCTGCTCGGTGAGTGCGTCGATCGCATCCACCGCGCCGAGTGATCCGAGCGAGCCGACCGCGGCCGTGCGGACCTCCTCGTCGAGATCGCCGAGGAGGCGGGTGAGGGCTGGCACCGCCGAGGGATCTCCAAGCTTGCCCACCGCACGGACCGCCAGCCGACGCGTCTCGCGCGCGGTCTCGCCGAACTTGGCGACCAGCGGGATCACGGCGCGCTTGTCACCGAGCTCCTCGAGCTGCTGGATCGTGGCGTTCTTGACCTCGGGCTTCGGATCCTCGAGCCGCGGGATCAGCGCGATCACGACGTTGGCGTTGCCCTTCTTGCCGATCGTCCCCAGCGCCTTGACGGCACGCTGGCGGACCAGCGCTTCCGGATCGCCGAGCGAGCGGATCAGCGCGGCGGTCGCATCGACCCCACCGATGTCGCCCAGCGCTTCGGCGGCGACCGCCTTGGTCTGCGCTGATTGATCTCCGAGCCACTCGATCATGATCGGCACCGCGGCGAGGGCGCCTCCTTGGCCGAGCGCCTTTGCGGCCTGATGCCGGACCTTCTCGTCGTCATCCGCGAGCGCGCGGATCAGATGGGTCTGCGTCAACGCGACGTCGTACTTGGCGAGCTCGATCACCGCCTCGAGGCGCTTCGCCGGATCGTCGCTCTGAAGGTTCTCCGCGTCGACCTCGACGTGGCCCGCCCAGTCAAACGTCCACGCCGCCGCCGTACGAGGTGCTCCAACCGAGAGCCCGAGCGCGAGTGCGAGACCGGCGGCCAACCGCTTCATCACCGACGAGTATGCCTCACGGGTGGGGCTTCGCCAGCTCGGTCAGGGCCCACTTCACCTTGTCGCGGAGGCGATCGGGCAGGTCGAGCTCGAGCAAGGCGCGGTACTCGGTGCTGGCCCCCGCACGGTCGCCGCGGCTCCAGCGAAGGGCCGCGAGCGCGACGCGCGGCCGTGGATCTTGCGGGCTCGCATCGCGGGCGTGCTCGAGCGCTGCCAGCGCACGGACGTCGTCTCCCTGGTTGTGCCGCAAGATCCCGAGGTCGTGCCAGGCGGCGGCGTCGTCGGGTCGCGCGACGACGGCACCCTCGAGCTGCGCGATCGCCTCGGGGATCTCGCCCCAGCTGATCAGGGTCTCCGCGTACTCGCGACGCGCGAAGCTGATGCTCGGCGGGTCCTTGGCCTGGGCCACCGCACGCTGGTAGTGGCCGCGGGCGACGTCGTGCTGGCGCGCACGCTCCGCCGTCTCGGCCGCCTGGATCTCGGTGCGGACGACATCGCTGGGTGCGCGCGGCGGTGGCGGCGATCCACATGCCATTGCCAGCGAGAACACGAACGCGAGTGCGGCGATCGCGTGCAGGCCGCGACCTGCGCGCGCAGGGCCGCCGCTCATTCCGCTTTCTTGGGCTTGGCCACGGCGACCGAGGTCGTCTTGCGGCGAGCGGGAGGCGCGACCTCGATCGCAGCCTCGATGTCGTCGTCGTCGACCTCGGAGGTCGGCATCGGCGCGCGCCGAATGAAGATCTCCGGACGCGCGTCCTCTTCCGCCTGCGCGTGCGCCTGGCTCTCGGCGTGGAGCCGCTCGAGCTCGTCGAGCGATTGCTGCTTCGTCGGATCGGGCTGGCCGAGCAACGCGCGCAGCTCGGCGGGGCTCGGCGCCCGGATCGGCGTCTCGGTGCCCCACTCGTCGCCATCGATCGCTGCGTCGATCCGCGCCGCGAGGCCGGGCGTCAGCGCTTTCGGCGGCGGTGGCGGCGGCTTGATCGCTGGAGACGAGGTGGGTGGTGGCTGGAGCGGCAGCTCGAAGCGCTGCATCGAGGGCTCCGTGCGGCCGGCATCCTCGACCGCGGGGATGCTCGGCTGCGTCCTGCGCGCATCGTCGTCGCCGACGGCCTCCGAGGCGCTCACGGCGCGACGCTGACCGGTGATCCGAGCGTCGTCTGCCAGCTCGTGCGCATCGAGCTTCATCGCCGGCATCGTCACGTCCTCGTGGGGCGTGCGGGTCGGGCGCTCGTCGATCATGAACGCGGGTAGCCGATGGATCGGCGAGGGCGCGCCGCGCAGCGGTGGTGGGTTGGTGATCGCGGCGTCGAGCTCACTGCGCAGCGGCGGCCCCGCGGTCCGGGGCTCGAACGGCGGGATCGTCGGCGCGCGCCGCCCGGGTACGGCAGGCGGAGGGACGGTGGGAGCGCGACGGATCGGGGTCGGCGGCAAGGTCGCGGCGCGCTTCCGCGCGGCCGGCGCTTGATCTCCGAACTGGGCCGGCGTGATCACCGCCTCGGGGGGCTGCTGCGTCGCCCCGCGGCGCGAAGGCATCAGCGCCTCGAGCAGCGGCGGTTGGGTCTGTGGACGGCGCGCGACGGGCGCAGGTGGCTCGCTGTCGCGGCGGACGGGCTTGGTCAGCTCGATCGGCGGCTCGCTGGCCGCGCGTGTACTGATCGGCGGCTGCGTCGGTGGCTTCCCGCCGCGGATCGGATCGAACGGCGGCGCGGACGAGCGGCGTCGCCGGTGGGTGTCCTCGGGGGACACCTTCACGGGCATGATGCCGGGCTTGGTCTGCGGTGCGGCGGGTGCGGCGGGCAGGGCGGGCGCCGTCGCGAGGATCGCCGGATCGATCTCACTCTCGGGCTTGGCGTCCGGGTGCCGGATATCGGCCGTGGCCGCGAGGGCGACCTGGTTGGTCGTGGTCTGACCTGTGCTCGACGCCGTGGCGGGGTCAGCCTTGACGGTGGTCTCGCGCCGGGCGGGGCTGCGATCGAGCGAGTCGAGACGCGGGCTCGTGGACGTCGGCTCCTGCGCTTCCTTGCTCGCGCTCGCATCCTGCTGCGCCTTCTGCCACGGGTACTCGATCCGGCCATGGTTGGCGTGTCGGATCGTCTCGCGCAGCGAATCGCTGATCCGTCGCAGATCGCTCATCGAAAGCCCGGATTCGTCGAGCTGACCGAGGTGGAGCTTGCCGTAGACGATGCGCTGGACCAGCGAATCGATCGATTGCGCGTCCGGCTTCTTGAGGGTGCGGCTCGCGGCTTCCACGGCATCGCAGATCGCGAGGATCGCGGTCTCGCGGCTCTGCGGTGGGTGCCCCGGATAACGGAACTGCTCGATCGAGAAGCCCTTGGGGTTCCCTTGCTCCTTGGTCTTGCCCCAGAAGTACTCGAGCACCCCGTTGCCGTGGTGCATGTGCATGAAGTCGACGATCCGCTCGTGCAAGCCCGCCTTGCGCGCGGTCACGATGCCCTCGGTGACGTGCGCGAAGATCGCGTCGCAGCTGACCTCGGGCGGCAGCTGATCGTGGGGGCTGGTCTCGCCGGGCTCGAGGTTCTCGATGAAGTACTTCGGCTGCAGCGACTTGCCGAGGTCGTGATAGTAGGCGCCCACGCGCACGAGCCGGCCGCTCGCTCCGATCGCGTTCGCCGCGATCTCGGCCATGTTCGCCATCATCAGGCTGTGCTGCCACGTCCCGGGCGATCTCTCGGCGATCTGGCGGAGCAGCGGGTTCGAGAGGTCCTCGAGCTCGATCAACTTCCCTCGCGTGATCTCGCCGACGAGCATCTGGTAGATCGGCAGGAGCGGCACCGCGAGCACGGTCGCGATCGCGGGACCGAGTGCGGCGGCGAACCACGCCGAGTGCAATGGATCCCGCAACGCCGGCAACCGCCCGGTGGTCAGGTAGGTGAGCAGCACGAGGGTGGCCGCGGTGAACAGCGTCGTGACCAGCCCCGCGGTGAGGACCGCGCGGACCCGAGCCTTGGGCTGCTCCGCGACCACGAGGCCGGCGACCGCGGCCTGGACAAGCATCAGGATCGCGACCCCGACATCGAACGGCCCGAGCAAGGCGACGAGCAACGCGCCGAGCACGCCGGTCGCGAGCCCGACGATCCGATCGAGCGCCAGGGTCGGGATCATCGAGAGCAGCGCCACCGGGACCACGAGCGTGCTGATCGAGGTCGTCAACAACATGACCTTGACGGCGATCGCGAGCATCGCGAGCGTGACCAGGCTGACCACCTGCACGCGGACCAGGCGCCCGCGCGGGGATCGCCGCATGTGGTGGGTGAAGATCGCGGCGAGCACGAATGCGAGGAGGAACATCGCCACATAGGGCAGCGCGCCGTGGGGAGCCGCCTCGAGCAGCGCACGGGCGTTGCGTTCGTCGTCGGCGGTCGCCTCCTGACCGCGCGCGATCAGGATGCCGCCGTTGCCGATATGCCGGTCTTCGATATCGAACCCGGAGAACGCCGGGACGCGCACGGTGACCGCCGCGATGTGCTTGTCCCTGACGGCGCCGGCACCGAGCGAGGCGAGCCACCGATCCGCGGTGATCGTCGGGGTGGCGAGCAGCGCGAAGGCGAACGCGAACACCATGCCGAGCCACCAGCTGACGCGGGGCCTGCGCGGGATCACCTTCGCGAGCTCACTGCGCGGGCCGTTGGTCGGCGCCCGCAGCGACGACAGCGAACGCTGCGGGACCGGGCCATCAGGTCCTAGCAGCGTCGAGCTCGGTCCGTCCGCCATTCAAGCCCTAGATTCCAATGTCGAACTCGGCGCGGGTTCGACCACTCTTCAGCGTGGGGAACTTCATGCCGCGCAGCACACCATTGAGGCAGGACCAGGTCGCGCCGCCTTGCTTGCCGTCGACCTTCACGAACGTGACGCGCCCGGAGGGGCCATCGATGATGATGCCGATGCTCGCTGATCCGGCACCCGTGCGCTGGAGACAGCCGCCGAGCTGCCCACCGAAGTGCGAGTACACGCTGTAGACGGTGCCCATGTCGAGCGTGCTCGAGCCGCCGCCATCATCCTCGTCGCTCATGTCGAGCGACATGTCCTCGCTGCCCTTGGTGTAGCTCCCGCCGCCGGTGCGATTCCCGCCGCCTCCGGATCGGTGCCCACTCGCGCGCTTGGCAGGCGCCTTGGGCATCGTGACCTTGACGTTGAGCGATGCGCCATCGACCTTCTCGATGCCGGCGACCTTCTTGGCGGCCTCATCACCGCGGACCGCGCTGATGATGAAGTAGACGGCGACCGCCGCACCGAGCACCCCGAGCCCGATCGTGGCGTAGAGCGCGACGCCCTTCTTCTTGTCGCGGCTCTGCACGGCGACCTCGGCCTGCGCACGGCGCGCATCGTCGATGCGCTGGCGCGCCTGATCGACCATCGGCCCGAGCAGCGGGTGGGTCCCGACATCGACGCGGGCGCCGCTGTCCTTGTCCATGATGACGTTGCCCGCGACGATCTCGCCCTTCTCGATCTGGGCGATCACGTCGGCGAGCGAGAACGGGCCGTAGTCGAGCTTGCCCTTGCTGATCAGCCACTTCTCGTTGGAGTCCGCGAGCGCCGTGGCGAGCGCGCGATCCACGGTGGTCGCCGCGTTCATCGAGCCAGAGGCCGCGGCGGTCGCGAGCTCGGCCGCGAGGCTGACCTGCTGTTCGCCCAGCGAGGGCGCGCTCGACAGCGTCGGTACGGCCGAGGTCATCATCGCGCCGCCCTTGTTGAGCGCCTCGCCGACCACCTCGCCGAGGACGTCGGCACGTCCGAAGCGCTTGTCCGGATCCTTGTGGCACGCACGCGCCACCAGATCATCGATCTGCGAGTTGACGCCCTGGACCACCTCCGAGGGGCGGGGGCCACCTCGCTCGAGTGGCGCACCGACGAGGCACTCGTAGAGCAGCGCCCCGATGCTGTAGACGTCACCGGGACCGCTCGGGGCTCCACCAGCGAGCACCTCCGGCGCCACCGCGCTGTCCTGCGGGATGAGTCCCGCCGTCATCGCGGCAATCGTCCCCGCGCCGAGGGCGAGATCGATCACGCGAACGCGGCCCGCACGGTTGACGACGATCGATTCGTCCGCGAGGGCGCCATGGTGGACGTCGCCGAGCGCCGCCGCGACACCGACGACGAGGTTGCCGGTGGCGCGGGTGCCGAGGCCCGCGTTGCCGGCGCGCCCGCTGCCCATGCGCTTCTTCTGAAGGAGGTCCTTGACCAGCGAACCCTCGAGGTCCTCGGTGGCGATCCACAGGATGTCGCCGGTGAGGCCCGCCGCGAGCGTGCGCACCAGGTGCTTGTGCTCGGGCAGGGCGGCCGCGACGCGGGTGCCTGCGACGATCTGATCGCGGACGGTCGGGTTCGACGAGATCTTCGCGTGGATCACGTAGATCGTCGCCGGTCCCTTGGGCCCTTCCGCCTTGTAGGCATCCGCGATCCGTAGCGGCCAGAGTGGCTGGCCGACGCGATACTCACCGAGCTGAAAGCCCGGCTGCAGGCGGGCACCGCTCGCATGCGTGGCGTGGGTTCCCGACGTGGTTCCAACCGCAGTCATCGACGAGCAGCCCCCATTGCCAGACCGCTAGAATAGGGGTGGGCCCCCTCGGAATCAATCGGCCCAGCCCTATGGTGGACAGTTCGCAACAGTCGCCCGGGCCTGCGCCAGCGGATTCCTGCCGAGGCCGCGTAAGTACGCGCAACCTCGGTCGAGATCACCTCCCTTGATCAGCGCATCCGCGAGTAAATACTTCGCCCGCACGTTGCGCGGATCCGCCTTCAGTGCGAGGTCGGCCTCCGCGAGCTGGCGGAGCCGGTTGTTCTGGCGGAGCGCATCCTCGGCGGCGCGCAGGTGCTCGGCGGCCGGGTTCACGCGGGGCGGCTG